>SBBG01000131.1 GCA_005240065.1 Gammaproteobacteria bacterium
AGGATGAACGCGGGCCGCCGGAGGCATACTTGTCGCCGAGCACAGTCATTTTGGGACTGGGATGTCCCAAAATGTATCGCGAGCACGGCGACACAATCATCCCTGATAGATGCGGGAGACTTGGAGTCGTTGAAAAATCCGGGGGCAAGGAAGTCTTGACCTGGGTGCGACGCACAGGCTTTAAATATCGTCCATCATGCGGGATGTGTTTTTCAGGAAGGATGGTTCATGGAACACCGTTGGAGCAGGCGCCAGCCAGGAGAAGGCGAAGTGACGGTTTGTTATCTCGGCCAGTGTTTTTCAGCGTGCGGCATATTGAATATCAGTCCCAATGGGATGCTCATCGAGACGCCAGGAATGCCTCTGCCCTGTGGCGCGGTGGTCGATCTGACCTTCGGTGCGCCCGGGGCGGGAGAGCGCCAGATGCGGGGATTGGTGGTGCACCGGACGGAACAGGATGCCGGCATCATGTTTGTCGATGATGACCTCGTGGCGGCGGGTAGGGATTGAAGAGCAGGGAGGACAGCGTCATGGTTTTGAAGGTGTTGGGTAGTTCGGGCGTTTCTACTTTTACTTTTTATGGAGGGATGAATATGACAGACCGCAATGAAACATCGGCCAAGACTTCCGCATCGCGGCGGACGGTGCGGAAGCCGGCGAGCCGGGCGACGAGCAAGGGTAGGGCCGCCGGGGACGAGTGCGATGACGCGGGGCGTCGCGATCCCGTTTCCGCTGAAGAGCGGCAGAGGATGATCGCCACGGCGGCGTATCTCCGGGCCGAACGCCGGGGGTTCGCGCCCGGACATGAGACCGAGGATTGGCTGGAGGCAGAGGCGGAAATCGACCGGCGGCTTGCCTGCGGGTGAGCTGTTCGATGCGCGGTTGGAGCGTCTTTGCCGGCGAGTCAAAAGCGGGCTTCTTTGCGGAGGATATGAAACATGAAGACCGATCCAGTATGCGGAATGGCCGTGGATCCGGCCAAGGCGGCAGCGAAGGTGGAATACGCCGGACAGGTGTATTACTTCTGCTCCGAGGCTTGCCACAAGGCGTTTACCGCCAACCTGCGAAAATACGCGGGCGCCGTGCCGCGCGGTCCAAGGGAATCACGGTAGCGTGCGCTATGCGCACGGAAAGGTCATTCCGTGTGTGATCGTGCTCGTAGCGCCCCCCTGCTACTTGGTGAATGAGTTTTCAGCGCCATGAGGAGGTTCCGAATATGTCTGCGATGATTGGTGTTATGGCGGTGTTGATGGTCGTTGTCCTTTTGGGCTCCGGCCACCACCCCATGATGGGAGACCACGGCGAGGAGGGACGGAAAGAGGAATCGGTGATGGGCAATCATGACAAGAAACCTTGTCCGCAGTGTCCGGCTGAACAAAAGACGGAAAACGGACAAGGTAACGGCGCGCCAATCAGCATACCCGAGCCGGTGAATATGAACGTGAGCGGCGGGTCGTACACGGACATCATGCCCGCGCGGCTCAAGCAAATGCTCGCGGTAAAGGATTTCCTGTTCGTCAACGTCCACATTCCCTACGAAGGCGAAATCGTGCCGACGGATGCGTTCATTCCTTACGATGAGGTGGAGAGAAACCTGGCAAAGTTTCCGCCGGAGAAGGGCGCGAAAATCCTTTTGTATTGCCGCTCCGGAAGAATGAGCGCGATCGCCGCCGAAAAGCTGGTGCGGCTCGGCTATACCAACGTGTGGAACCTTCAGGGCGGAATGATGGCGTGGGAGAAAGCCGGGATGCCGATTGTCATTCAGAAACCGCGCTGACGATTCGCAAAATCCTTTTCCTCGTCTCGTTTTCGCGCGAGGGGGTGAGGAGATCAACAAGGAGAGCTGCAATGACGACCGATCCAGTCTGTGGCATGACGGTGGACGAGAAGAAGGCGGCGGGCTCTTCTGTCTACCAGAGGACGACGTACTATTTCTGCTCCACCCGCTGCCTGCATCAGTTCGAAGCCAATCCGGCGGCCTACGCACGCCCGGGCTCTGGCGCCGAAACAGAATCCCATGTGCATGCCATGCCCGCCGCCGCGACGGCAAAGCCCTCCAGGGAAATGGCCAAGGATCCGATCTGCGGTATGGTGGTGGAGAAGGCGACGGCGCTCAAGACCGAGCGAGGTGGACGCAGCTACTACTTTTGTAGTCCTGCTTGTCAGCGCACTTTCGAGTCTCCCGAGCAGGAACTCAAGTCCATGCGTACACGCGTGGCCATTGCGCTTACCGGCGTGCTGGCGCTCGCGATATTGCGAGCAGGGGCGTTTTTGTTCCTTGCCACCGGTGCAACTATCGTTACCTGGGCGCCGATTCCGCAACTGCCGTGGTTCACGTGGGGCATGTGGTTGTTCATCCTGGTGACACCGGTGCAGTTCATTGGCGGTTGGAGTTTCTACAAAGGCGCGTGGAGTGCCATCCGTACGCGCAGCATCAACATGGATTTTCTTATCGCGCTCGGCACCTCGGTGGCCTATTTCTACAGCGTGGCGGTGCTGTTTTTCCCCGAGGTGCTGCCGGTCAAGGTGGAAGAGCGCGATGTTTATTTCGAAGTTTCCGCCGTCATCATCGCCTTCGTGCTGCTCGGCAAATACATGGAAGAGATCATCAAGAAGCGCTCCTCGGCGGCGGTGAGAAAGCTGCTGGATCTGAAACCGGCGACCGCCCGCGTGATCCGCGAGGGCGTTGAAATGGAAGTGCCTGCCGAGTCGGTGATGGTGGACGAGACCGTGGTGGTGCGGCCCGGCGAGAAAATTCCCACCGATGGCCTGGTGCTGGAGGGCAACTCCTCGGTGGACGAGTCGATGCTCACCGGCGAGTCCATGCCGGTGGAAAAAACAGCGGGCAGCGCGGTGATCGGCGGCACGCTCAACCGCACCGGCCTGTTCCGCTTCAAGACGACGCGGGTCGGGGCCGAGACGGCGCTGGCCCAGATTATCAAGATGGTAGAGGACGCCCAGGCCAGCACCGCCGCTGTGCAGCGACTCGCCGACAAGGTGACCGCGTATTTCGTCCCGGCGGTGGTGGCGATCGCGTTCCTGGCCTTCTTCGGCTGGTGGGCGGCCGGCAATTTCCCGCAGGGGCTGCTCGCCTTTATCGCGGTGCTGATTATCTCATGTCCGTGCGCGCTGGGTGTCGCCACGCCGGCGGCACTGATGGTGGGTGTGGGCAAGGGGGCCGAGGCTGGCATCCTGATCCGTGGCGCCGAAGTGCTGGAGCGGGCGGAAAAACTGACCACGGTGGTATTCGACAAGACCGGCACGCTGACCCGTGGTGAGCCCAATGTTACGGACATCATTGTGCTTGGTGCTGCAACGGAAGCCGACATCCTGCGCCTCGCCGCCGCAGTCGAGGCCGGCTCGGAGCATCCCCTCGGCGAAGCGATTGTACGCGCCGCGCAACACCGCGAACTTACGTTGCCGAAGGTGGCGGACTTCGAAGCGATTCCTGGTCACGGTATTCGCGGCCAAGTCGATGGGCAGCAGGTGCTAATGGGAAACCGCCGTCTGTTTGCTCGCGAAGGTATAGACACTGCGCCGGCGGAAGAGATCATGACCCGGCTGGAGACGGAAGGCAAAACAGCCATGCTGGTCGGTATTAACGGCGCGCTGTCCGGCATTATCGCCGTCGCCGACACGCTGAAACCGGAGGCACAGGAGGCGGTGTCCGCACTGAAACAAGAAGGTATCGAGGTGATTCTGCTCACCGGCGACAACCAGCGCACCGCGCAGGCTATCGCCGCGCAGCTCGGCATCACACAAGTGATTGCGGAGGTGCTGCCTGGTGACAAGGCGCGCATCATTCAAGAGCTGCAGCAACAGGGTAAGGCGGTCGCCATGGTGGGCGACGGCGTCAATGACGCGCCGGCGCTCGCGGTGGCCGACATCGGTATCGCCATCGGCTCCGGCTCCGACGTGGCGAAGGAGACCGGCGGCATCGTCCTGATCAAGAACGACGTGCGCGACGTGGTCGCATCGATCCGCCTGTCGCGCGCCACGATGCGCAAGATCAAGCAGAACCTGTTCTGGGCCTTCATCTACAACACCGTGGGCATCCCCATTGCGGCCTTGGGATTTTTAAATCCCATCATTGCCGCCGCCGCCATGGCCCTGAGTTCGCTGTCGGTGATCGTGAATTCGGCGCTGCTCAAGCGCGCAAGGTTGACGCCATGAGTGCGTCACACCGGCACATCGTGGGCAAGCTGTGCGCGATCGGCATGGTGGTGTTTGCCGTTTTGGTGCTGCGCGTGTGGGGCGTCACCCCTTTTACTTTATTGCTCGCCGCTATCGCCCTGAGCTGTCCCGCCGTGATGCTTTATGGCTGGTGGCTGTCGCGGCGGGCGCTGTCGTCGCTCGACGAGCCTGCCGTCCACACCCACGGCGTGACCATGAATTATGCCGCGCCGGTTTATGATTTTTACTGCCCGTTGCTGGGACTCGGTCCGGAATTCCGCCGCGAGACCTTGCGTCACGCGGCGCTTGTGCCGGGGGAGCATGTGCTGGATGTCGGTTGCGGCACCGGTGTGC
>SBBG01000081.1 GCA_005240065.1 Gammaproteobacteria bacterium
ACTTCATTCGACACAGATGGCATCGTCACAACCGATATCGGTTGTGACGATGCCATCTGTGTCGAATGAAGTATCCGGGTTTCCGTCGGCATCATAGCGAACCAGTGCGAAATCCCAGTTGGTACACTTTCCAGTGGTTGAATCTTTGCTGCCACAGGCCGAGCCTGCGACCACGATCTTGCCGTCCTTCTGAATGGCGACGGCCTTGGCTTCGCTTGATCCCACCAGTGAAACCTGGGTGGTCACGGCAACCGCGCTACTTCTACCCCCGCCCCCGGAGCCGCCTGTGCCGCTACCCCCACCGAAGCTGTCGTCCACAGAGCCGGATTTGGTCGTAGTGAAACTCCAGCTATAGTCATTGACCATTGCGACGCCGGAGGTGTCCCTTACGCCGGCTTTAATGGTGATGGTATAGGTTGTGTTGTGATTTAAAGGAGGGGTGGGCGCGAAGACCACGGAGTTCGTCGCGGCGTTGAAGGAGAGCGCGCCAGCGACGGGGGAACCGTTTGCCGTGACGATTACGTTGGTGCTCGTAAACGCTATGGTATTCATCGGCTTGGAAAAGATGGCGGAGATAACGGCATTTGCTGGAACATCGGTACCGGAGGGGCTATGGAGCAGAACAACCGGGGCGGAACCCGCTGAAGAAGATGGATTGCTTCCTCCCGAGCCACAGGCGCTCAACAGGCTCAACGACAGGATTAGCCCGATACCCATACCTCTTCGAATAGTTAGCCAGCTCATGCTGTTTTCTCCATGAAAATCCACGATGTCGGTGTGTTATTCCTTTATCGCTGGACGTTGTTCTATCCTACCGATTCCTGCATAAAAATGGCAACAATTTACGCCGGATGCGGCGCGAGATGCTCAATCTCTCTCCCTTGGCCAGGCAAAAAAGAGGATAGCCACCCCCAGCCCGCCGAGCAGCCAGACGACCAGCGGCGTGCTGGCGAACAGGGGGGAGGCGTTGCCGTCCAACCCCTCGATGAGGGTGGCGCTGACGATCAGCGCGCCGCCCGCCACGGCGGCGAAGATGCGGCGGTTGGCGCGTTTGATTTCGTTGCGGATCGCGTGCAATTCGGCGGATTTCCACTCGACTTGCAGCTTGCCTTCGCGCGCCTGTTGCAGTGTGTCGTGGACCAGGGTGGGCAAGCGCGGGAGCTGTTCCGCCCAGCGTGGGGTCTGCTGGCGCAATGTTTTCCAGAAGGCGCGGATGCCGAACTGTTCGCGCATCCAGCGTTCCAGGAAGGGTTTGGCGGTGGTCCACAGGTCGAGGTCGGGGTAGAGCTCGCGCCCCAGTCCCTCGATGTTGAGCAGCGTTTTTTGCAGCAGCACCAGTTGCGGCTGCACCTCCATATTGAAGCGCCGCGCGGTCTGGAACAGGCGCAGCAGCAGGTAGCCGAAGGAGATGTCCTTGAGCGGGCGTTCGAAGATCGGCTCGCAGACGCTGCGGATGGCGGCCTCGAACTCATCGACACGGGTACCGGCGGGCACCCATTCGGATTCGACATGCAGCTCGGCGACACGCCGGTAGTCGCGGTTGAAGAAGGCCAGCAGGTTTTCGGCGAGATAGCGTTGATCTCCGGGGCTGAGCGTACCCATGATGCCGAAGTCCACGGCGAGATAACGGCCCTGCGGCGAAACGAAGATGTTGCCCGGGTGCATGTCGGCGTGGAAGAAATTGTCGCGGAACACCTGGGTGAAAAAGATTTCGACGCCCTTGTGCGCGAGCTTGCCCAGGTCGATGCCCTGTTGCCTGAGCGTTTCGATGTCGCTGATCGGCGTGCCGGAGATGCGTTCCATCACCATCACGTTGCGGCGCGTGTGCGGCCAGTAGACCTCCGGCACGTACAATAAATCGGAATTGCTGAAATTGCGGCGCAGTTGCGAAGCGTTTGCGGCCTCGCGCATCAGGTCGAGTTCGGCGAGGATGGTTTTTTCGTACTCGGCCACCACCTCGCGCGGGCGCAGCCGCCGCGCTTCTTTCCAGTAGCGTTCGGCGAGATCGGCCAGAATGTACAGCAGGCCAATGTCGCGCTGAATGGTTTTCTCGATGCCGGGGCGTACCACTTTGATGACGACCTGCTTGCCGTCATGCAGGCGTGCGGCGTGGACCTGCGCGATCGACGCCGACCCGAGCGGCGTTTCGTCGAACGCGCTGAATACCGTGGCGATCGGCGCGCCGTAGGCCTGTTCGATGAGCATGCGTGCTTCCAGTCCAGGGAAAGGCGGCACGTTGTCTTGCAGGTGCGCCAGTTCTTCGGCGATATCGGGCGGCAGCAGGTCGGGGCGGGTGGACAGCGCCTGACCGAATTTGACGAAGATCGGTCCCAGCTCTTCCAGGGCGCGGCGGATGCGCACCGCGCGCGGCGTGCGCGTGTCGCGCAGCCAGTGCCAGGGGAGAAGATAGAGCAGAAAGCGGAACGGGCGGAACAGGTGTGTGGCAAGGATGATCTCGTCCAGCCCATGTCTGACCAGGATGCGATTGATGTGCAACAGGCGTAACGCTTGGCTTGGGCGGATCACGCTGCGCTCCCTTCCCCGCTTTTACGCCAGGCGTGCAAGCGGATCACTCGCGCTTCCAGCCGGTCGGTATCGCTGCGCAGCGCATCGACGCCTGCGAGAAACTCTTCCACTTCGTCGCGCTTGGGTAGGTCGCGGCTTTCTTCGTGCAAGTATTCCACGGCATCGCGGCTCAGCGTGTCTGCGGCGCGCCGGCCCCAGCCCAGGATGTCACGCACCGCGTTGCCGGCCTGGTGGGCGATCACATCCCCCGTCAGGCGCGAGAGCTGTTCCTCCCAGTCGATGTCGATGCCGTCGAGGATGGCCTTGAAACGCTGGCCCAATTCGATGTCGCCGCGAATCTCCACGTCGCCGGAAAACAGCGTGCCCTTCTCCTGTTTCGCCCATCCCAAACGCGCCAGCGAAATGGGCGTGCCGCGCAGCAAGGTATCGGGGGCGGTCGCGTGTCCGCCCAGCAGTTGCATACCCTGTGCGTGGGGCAGCAGGTAAAGCGTGATATCCAGGCCGCGCAGCTCGATGCCGATCACTTTGCCGGACAGCGCCGCCAGGCGCTGGAGTGTATCGGAGTCCAGCCTCAGGTAGTGGTTCAGGGCGGATTCGAGTGTCGAAAGAATCAGTGCGGGTATTTGCATGGATTTTCTTGCGAAGTAAAACTCAGTTCGCAACCCCGCCTTTCTTCTCCAGTATCTTCAATCGTTCCCAGGCCGGATTCTTGCTGGCCCACGCCGGAGTCTCGCCTGACAGGTTCACCGCCACACGCGCTCTGCCGCCCTTTATTGCGGAGGTGTACCAGACATCATAGTCAACTTCCAGTTCGCAGCGGCTGATCGTCCAACGCTCCAGTTCGTGCACGGCGATGGGCTTGGCGCCTGCCATTTCCAGTAAGGGTGGGGCGGACAGCACGGTGTTTTTCACCTCGATATTACCCGCGCATGCCGGAACGCGGCGCGATTCGGCTTCATGGATCAGGCCGATGACGGTGCACTGCATCTGCACCGTGCTCCAGCTACCGGCGAATCCAGGCACAACCCGCTCGTCGGCGGGAACGCGCTCCACGTCATTGGGGTTCAAGATCTTGAATGTCCGCTCCCCTTCAAAAATTGCGCACGCCGATATCAGCAGGGAGAGCGCCACGGCCAGCGCGCGGTAAATGTTTCGCTTGGTCAGATTCGGGTGCAGCATGAGAGTTCTTCGGTCTGTTACAGTTTATATCCTCGATGCAATGCCACGATGCCTCCCGCCAGATTGAAGTATTCGCAGCGATCGAAGCCGGCGTGCTGCATCATGGTCTTGAGCGTTTCCTGGTCGGGATGCATGCGGATCGATTCCGCGAGATAGCGGTAACTGGCAGCATCATTGGTGATGAGCTTGCCCATCAGCGGCAGAAGATTGAACGAATAGGCGTCATAGACAGGTTTCAGGCCGGGCGCGACGGGCTTGGAAAACTCCAGCACCAGCAGTCGCCCGCCGGGTCGCAGCACGCGATACATGGAGCGCAGCGCGGCATCCTTGTCGGTGACATTGCGCAGGCCGAAGGCGATGGTGATGCAGTCGAAGTGGCTATCGGGAAACGGCAGGCACTCGGCGTTGGCCTGAACGTAATGGATGTTACCGACGATGCCGCGATCCACCAGGCGTGAACGCCCGACGCCGAGCATGCTGGCGTTGATGTCCGAGGCGATGACCTTGCCGGAGGGACCGGCTTTGCCTGCCAGCAGCGTCGCCAAGTCGCCCGTGCCGGAAGCCAGATCCAGAATGCGCTGGCCGGGCCGCACGACGCTCATCTCGATGGCGAAGCGCTTCCAGAGACGATGGACGCCGAACGACATGACATCGTTCATCACGTCGTACTTGGCGGCCACCGAGTCGAACACCCTGGCCACCTTGCGCGCCTTCTCCGCCACCGGCACGCGCTGAAAGCCGAAGTGAGTGGTATCGTCTGCCTGATCGGGCTTGTTCAAAATTGCCACCTATTTACGTTGATGACCCGCCTTGTCGAGCCGGGCCAGATATTCCTGCCACAGGGTTTCGTGATTCTCGCCAAGGTGGTACAGCACATTCCATGAATAGAGGCCGGTACTGTGCCCGTCGTCGAATACCAGGCGCACGGCATAATTGCCCACTGGTTCGATGGCGGTGATGTTCACGTTTTCCTTGCCCACCTGCAATACTTCCTGCCCCGGCCCATGGCCGCGCACCTCCGCCGACGGCGAATAGACGCGCAGATACTCGCACGGCAGCCTGAAGTGCGCGCCGTCGTCGAAGAAGAGTTCGAGCATCCGCGATTTCTGGTGCAGGCGGATGTCGGTGGGTCTGGGGTGATTGTCCATGGCTGTTTTTTTATCTACCGGAAGGATCGAGGTCAGGCGCGCCGCTTGGCGGCGCGCCGGGATGCAAGAGATTCTCTCTTTCCCAGCCATCTCTTGAAAGAGTCCTGGCTCTCGCTGGATGGTCTCCCCGCCAGCAATCCCTCAACACTAATGTCCTCGTCCAGGTCATCCCAGTGGATGCCGTGTCCCTTTCCGATCAATCGCCAGTTCTTTCGCTCTTTCGCCGTTGCATGCGTCAGTCTGGGAAACCAAACCAGTGGCACCAAGATGGTTCGACCATCACTGAGATCGACGCTCAGGGTATCTTCGTTGATCTTCAGGCCTTCGGCAAGCGGGAGTTCTATCTCAATGACCGAAATACTCATTCCATGCCTCTATAAATTCTGAACGATGTTCGTCGACCATTTTCTGAATCCGGGCGATTTCCGTCCGGTTAAACCCACCGCTGCTTTGCAGTCTGACCGGATCAAGCCAAAACTTGGCGACCTTGTCATCTCGTTCAATATGAATGTGTTGAGGTTCGTTCCCATCACCAGAATAAAAGAAAAAACGGCATGACCCAATTCGCAGGACGGTTGGCATCTTTGTTAAAGAATATACCTGCTCAAATCCTCATCCCTCGCCAGTTTCGCCAGGTGCTCGTCGACATAGGCGGCGTCGATTTGTATCGATTGCCCCGCTTTATCCGGGGCCGTGAAGGAAATCGTTTCCAGCAGCCGCTCCAGCACCGTGTGCAAACGGCGCGCGCCGATGTTTTCGGTGCGTTCGTTGACCTGCCAAGCGACCTCGGCGAGGCGCCGGATGGCGTCCTGGGTGAAGGTCAGGGCGATGCCCTCGGTGGCAAGCAGGGCGCGGTATTGTTCGGTGAGCGAGGCGCTGGGTTCGGTGAGGATGCGTACGAAATCGTCCACCGTCAGCGCCTCCAGTTCGACGCGCAGCGGCAGCCGTCCCTGCAACTCCGGGATCAGGTCCGATGGCTTGGACAGATGGAATGCGCCCGAGGCGATGAACAGAATGTGATCGGTACGCACCATGCCGAATTTGGTTGACACCGTGGAGCCTTCCACCAGCGGCAGCAGATCGCGCTGTACGCCTTCGCGCGACACGTCCGGGCCGCCATGCTCGCCGCGTTTGGCGATCTTATCGATTTCGTCGATGAAGACGATGCCGTTCTGTTCCACGTTCTGCAACGCATGGAGCTTGATTTCCTCATCGTTGATGAGTTTTGCGGCCTCCTCGTCGGCCAGCACCTTCATCGCTTCCTTGATGCGCATCTTGCGGGTGCGGGTACGCCCGCTGCCGAGGTTCTGGAACAGGCTCTGCAATTGGCTGCTCATGTCTTCCATACCGGGCGGGGCCATGATTTCGACACCGACCGGTGCCATGCTCACGTCCACCTCGATCTCCCGCTCGTCGAGGTCGCCTTCGCGCAGTTTCTTGCGGAATTTCTGGCGTGTCGACGAGGCTTCCTCGGTCGCGGGCGCACTGTAGCCCACGCCGCGCGCCGGC
>SBBG01000148.1 GCA_005240065.1 Gammaproteobacteria bacterium
GGCTTCTGCACTGGGCCAGCGGCTATTACCACCATCCCGCCGGCGAGGTCTTTTCCGCCGCGCTGCCGGTACTCCTGCGCCAAGGGCGGGCGATGCGCATGGGAAAAAGGGCGAAAAGACAAGAAGGTGCGGAACACCCGGACCAGCTCCCCGATTCCCGCCCTCCGCTCAATCCCAGCCAGCACGAAGCCGTCGCGGCGGTATGCAGCGCGCTGGACGAGTTCCAGGCGTTCCTGCTCGATGGAGTGACCGGCAGCGGCAAGACCGAGGTCTACCTGCACATCATCGAACGGGTGCTCGGACAAGGACGCCAGGCGCTGGTGCTGGCGCCGGAAATCGGCCTCACGCCGCAGCTCGTGGCGCGTTTTCAACGCCGTTTCGACGTGCCGCTGGCGGTGCTGCATTCGGGACTGACCGACCGCGAACGGCTGGACGCCTGGCTGATGGCACGCGACGGCCAGGCGCCGATCGTCATCGGTACCCGCTCGGCGGTGTTCACGCCACTCAAACGTCCCGGCGTGATCATCGTCGATGAAGAACACGATCTGTCGTTCAAGCAGCAGGAAGGTTTCCGCTATAACGCGCGCGATGTCGCGGTGATGCGCGCGCGGCAGGCGAATCTGCCCGTGGTGCTCGGTTCCGCCACGCCGTCGCTGGAGAGTCTGTACAACGCGGCAGGCCGGCGTTATCGAAGATTGCACCTGCCGGAACGCGCGGGCAACGCGCTGCACCCTTTGATCGAAGTGCTGGACGTGCGCGGCCAGCCCATGCAGGACAGCCTCTCCCAACCCCTGCTCGATCTCGCCGGCCGCCACCTGGCGGATCGCAATCAGGTGTTGCTGTTTCTCAACCGGCGCGGTTACGCGCCCACCCTGCTGTGCCACGACTGCGGCTGGGTGGCCGAATGCCGCCGCTGCGACGCGCATCTCACGCTGCATCAAGGATCGCGCCTGCTGGTCTGTCATCACTGTGGCACGCAGCGTCCCATCGACCGCTATTGCCCCAAGTGCAACGGCGCCGATCTGCGCGCCCTGGGGCACGGCACCGAACGCATCGAACAGGCCTTGGCACAACGCTTTCCCGCCGTCAACATGGCGCGCATCGATCGCGACACCACGCGGCGCAAGGGCGCACTGGAAAACCTGCTGGAAGGCATTCACGCCGGGGAACACCGGCTGCTGATCGGCACTCAGATGCTCACCAAGGGACACCACTTTCCCGATGTCACCCTGGTCGGCATCCTTGACGCGGACCAGGGACTGTTCAGCGCCGACTTCCGCGGCGCCGAACGCATGGCACAACTGATCATCCAGGTGGCCGGGCGCGCCGGAAGGGCCGACAAACCCGGCCAAGTGGTGATCCAGACCCATCACCCCGATCATCCCCTGCTGCACTTGCTGGTCACCCAAGGCTATCACCGCTTCGCGCAAGCCGCACTGGAAGAACGCCGCGCGGCGGAGTTGCCGCCTTACAGCGCCATGGCGCTGCTGCGTGCCGAAGCGACCAAGGGCGATCTTCCGCAAGCGTTTCTCGCCCAGGCGAGCGCGGCCGCTGAAAAACTTGATGGCGAGGGCGTCAACCTGCTCGGCCCGATACCCGCGCCAATGGAAAAACGCGCCGGACGCTACCGCGCCCACCTACTGCTGCAAGCCCCTCGCCGCGGCGATCTGCACCGCCTGCTCGATGCCTGGGTACCCTGCCTCGAAAAACTGCCGCTGGCGCGCAAGGTGCGCTGGGCGCTGGATGTAGACCCGATGGAGATGTTTTGATGGGTTGCGGCAAGGGTTGCGTGACGCGGTTTATGTGCCGTAAACTGCCTTGCCTTGATTCACAGTATGGCATGACCCATGCGGGAATATGCGAGATTCACTGCCCCGGTAGCTCAGCTGGATAGAGCATCCCCCTCCTAAGGGGAAGGTCGTACGTTCAAATCGTATCCGGGGCGCTATTTTTTCAAATGAATTTTCACGACCCTTTTCCCACATGAATCTTTATCTACAGGTCTTCACCAACCGTCGCGTGGCCATATTGCTGCTGCTCGGATTTTCCTCCGGCCTGCCGCTGGCGCTGACTTTCGGCACCTTGCAGGCGTGGATGAAAGACACCGGCATCGATCTGGCGACGATCGGCGCGGTGACGCTGCTCGGCCTGCCGTATACGCTGAAATACCTGTGGGCGCCATTGATGGACCGCTATACCCCGCCCTTCCTTGGCCGGCGCCGCGGCTGGCTGGTGATCACGCAACTGGGTCTGCTGGCGGCAATCACCTTTATGGGCAGCATGGACCCGGCGCAACAGCCGCTGCTGCTGTTCGCAACCGCGGTGACGGTATCGTTTCTTTCCGCCAGCCAGGACATCGTGGTGGATGCCTACCGGGCCGACATCCTGCGCGAAGAGGAATTGGGCGCGGGAGCGGCGGTTTCGGTGCTGGGATATCGCCTGGCGATGCTGGTATCGGGGGCAATGGCGCTGATCCTGGCCGATCATCTGTCGTGGCAGGCGATCTACCAGATCATGGCGGCGCTGATGCTGGTGGGCGTCACCGCCGCCCTGCTCGGTCCCGAGCCCGAGGTTGCCGGCGCACCACATACCCTCGCCGCCGCCGTAACCGAGCCCTTCCGCGCCTTTTTCCGCCGCGAAGCCGCACTGTTTGTGCTGCTGTTCATCGTGCTCTACAAACTGCCGGACGCCATCGCCGGAGCGATGACCACGCCCTTCCTGATGGATGTCGGCTTCAGCAAGACGGATATCGGCGCGGTGAACAAGGGTCTCGGCCTGGTGGCGACCATCGTCGGCGCTCTGGCTGGCGGAGCGCTCATCGCGCGGCTGGGTCTGTACCGCTCACTGTGGGCCTTTGGCATCCTCCAGGCCGTGACCAATCTGACCTATCTGGGCGTTGCCTTGCTCGGACAGAATTACACCGCGCTGATTCTGGCGGTCGGCACCGACAATCTCTCCGGCGGCATGGGCTCGGCGGCGTTCGTCGCCTTCCTGATGAGTTTGACCGAGCGCCGCTAC
>SBBG01000207.1 GCA_005240065.1 Gammaproteobacteria bacterium
TGGTCAGCGCCGCCGTCAGCGTCGTCTTGCCATGATCCACGTGACCAATCGTTCCTACGTTCACGTGCGGCTTGGTACGCTCAAATTTTCCCTTGGACATCCCGCAACCCTCTCGGATTTAAAAATAAACGATTAAAGATCAATAACCCAAACTATAACCATGGAGCCCATAACCGGATTTGAACCGGTGACCTCTTCCTTACCAAGGAAGTGCTCTACCGACTGAGCTATATGGGCCAACAACAAGCTTCAAGCAGCAAGTCATGGGGACGGCAAAGGACACCCGACACCCGGACAACTCACGGCATTGATTTTGGAGCGGGTGATGGGAATCGAACCCACGCTATCAGCTTGGAAGGCTGAAGTTCTACCATTGAACTACACCCGCCTTCACAATACTTTTCCCAACCGATTTGGTGGAGGGGGGTGGATTCGAACCACCGAAGGCAGAGCCGACAGATTTACAGTCTGTTCCCTTTGGCCGCTCGGGAACCCCTCCGCACGCGCCGAGCGCGGCTTAAAACACTAAGCCCGTTATTATGATTCGAACGGTTAAACGTGTCAACCATTATCAGCGCGGACAGCAAGCCTTGAATCACCGGCCCAAACCATCCACAATTCCAGGCATGAACGACGCCTTCTCGCTCACCACCTCAGCGTTTCAGACCTTCCTGGCGACACCGCTGGATAAGATCCTGACGCGCCATCATGACCGTTCGCCCGAAATCGGGGCTGTGGAATTGTTTCGCTCGGCGGCGGCGGAGGTTCCGGCTTATGGTGACTTTCTGACCCACCACGGCATCGAGCCGGAGCAGGTGCGCGACTTCACCGGCTTTCAGAAGTTGCCGCTGGCCACCAAGCAGAACTATATGCGTGCCTACCCCCTGCCCGCTCTGTGCCGCGACGGACGGTTGGAGAACTGCGAGATGATCGCCGTGTCGTCGGGATCGACCGGCAAGCCGATGTTCTGGCCGCGCTCGTTGCGCCATGAGCTGGATATCGCGACACGCTTCGAGCAAGTATTCAAGGACGGCTTCGACGCCGCCAACCGCTCCACCCTGGCGGTGGTCTGCTTCGCGCTCGGCACCTGGGTGGGCGGGATGTATACCGCGAATTGCTGCCGCTATCTTGCGCAAAAGGGCTACCCCATCACACTGGTGACGCCAGGCAATAACAAGAGCGAGATTTTTCGCGTCGTCGAAGAACTCGGGCCGCAGTTCGATCAAGTGGTACTGGCGGGCTACCCGCCGTTCATCAAGGACGTGATCGACAGCGGCATTGCGCGGGGCGTCGACTGGCCGAAATATTCCGTGAAGCTGATCTTCGCCGGCGAGGTATTCAGCGAAGAATGGCGCAGCCTGGTCTGCGAGCGCATCGGTGCCAGCGATCCTTGTCACGCCACGGCCTCGCTATATGGCACGGCGGATGCCGGCGTGCTGGGCAACGAAACCCCGCTGAGTATCGCGCTGCGGCGCTTTTTCGCCCGCAACCCGGATGCCGCGCGCGCGCTGTTCGGCGAATCGCGTCTGCCGGCATTGGTGCAATACGATCCGCTCAGCCGCTTTTTCGAGGTTCACGACGGCACGCTGGTGGTGACGGGCGACAGCGGCGTGCCACTGGTTCGCTATCATATCGCCGACAAGGGTGGCGTCGTTTCTTACGATGACATGCTGGCCTTCGTCAGTGAACACGGCGCAGACCCGCTGCCGGAGCTTCACAGCCGCGATCCGGGCGCGACATATCGCCTGCCCTTCGTCTACCTGTTCGGCCGGGCCGATTTCACCGTCTCCTATTACGGCGCAAATATCTACCCTGAAAACGTCACCGTCGGCCTGGAGCAGCCTGTGATCAAGGACTGGGTGAGCGGAAAATTCGTGCTGGAAATCAAGGAACAGGCCGACCGGAACAAGGCGCTCGGCGTTACGATCGAATTGCTGCCGAATACCATCGGCACAAATGAAATGCGCGACACCATCGCGGCTTCGATCCAGCAACAATTACTGCGCCTGAACAGCGAATTCGCGCATTACGTTCCAGCGGAACATCAACGGCCGGAAGTGACACTGCTGCCCGCTGGCGATCCCGATTACTTCCCCCTCGGCGTCAAGCATCGATACACCAGAAAACCCTCGTAAGGAACACGCTTTGTCCAAGATCGAAAAGAAACTGCTGCATTACACCGGCAAGGCGATAGCCGATTACAACATGATCCAGACCGGCGACCGCGTCATGGTCTGCCTGTCCGGCGGCAAGGATTCCTACACGCTGCTGTCCATGCTGCGCCTGTTGCGGATGCGCTCGAACAACAAATTCGAGATTTTCGCCTTCACGCTCGATCAGGCGCAGCCGGGCTGGGACGACAGCGGCATGCGCGCCTGGCTGGAACATCACGGGATTCCCTACGAAATCTTGAGGAGAGACACCTATTCCATCGTCACCGAGAAGATACCGGAGGGCAGCACCTATTGCTCGCTGTGCTCACGGCTGCGTCGCGGCACCATTTACAATTATGCGGAAAAACACGGCTACACCAAGATCGCTCTCGGACACCATCGCGACGATCTGATCCACAGCCTGCTGATGTCCATTCTATACAACGGCGAAATCCGCTCCATGCCGCCCAAGCTGCTCACCGACAACCAGCGCCACATCGTGATCCGCCCTCTCGCCTATTGCCAGGAACGAGACATCATCGAATACGCGCAAGAACGGGGGTTTCCCATCATCCCCTGCACGCTGTGCGGCTCGCAGGAAAACCTGGCACGGCAGCGCGTCAAGCAACTGGTGAACGATCTTGCGCGGGAAAACCCGAAAATACCGAGCAACATGCTCCATGCCTTGGGACAGGTGCAACCCAGCCAACTCATGGATAAACGGTTATGGAATTTCAAAAACCTGGAGGCGCAGCGCGAAATGGCCGACGAATCAATGGGGTTTGGCGCAGAGAAAAACGAGGGCCAGAGAATCGACTTCTTCTCTGACCCTATTCACGACCTGAGAGAGGTGGTGTGAAATTCAAAGGCTGGTGCGGATACCCTTAACCCTGTCCATGGGCGCATGGTGATCTCCAGCCGGAGGCGAAGCACTTGCAGGCTTCTTATCGATTTATGGAAACCGTCAATGCCAACCGGCCGGGTAGTGGGCCAGCACATTCATGCCCAACCACGTCAGGGCCAGAATAACCACAGCGACGCCGATGGGAATGATCGTATCATCATTCGTATGCTCTTTCTTCATGACTTTCGCCCTCAAAAAGTTGACTGATAATGTAGGATATTAACCATTCGATTGATAAGGTTAATACAGTCACCTTATACAATATAGCACTACATTTATCAAGACCTTTTTCCCACAAAAAAGCAAGGGTATCAGCACGACCAGCGTCCGCTGGTCAGCGCTTTCAGAGGGCAACGGAAAAGAGAAAGGCGGCTGATGAACGGAAAAACGGGAAGGTAAAAAATAAAAACGGGGATCAGAGTCAGTCAGCTCTGATCCCCGTTTGAACGAGCGGTTTGGCGATTGCCTTAATGACCAACCGGGTAATGCGCCAGAACGTTCATTCCCAGCGTAATCAACACGGTGAGAACCGTGCCGATATAGAGCACGATCATATTGTCGTTTTGACAAGCGTCTTTGATTTTGGCGAGCATGATGCAATCTCCTCTCTCAGGTACATTTTTGAAACCCCACAGGACCAAAACACAATTTCCATAAAGGTTTTGGTGGAAAAACCATAGCAAAATGGTTAACTATTTTGCAAGCCTTTTTGTGAAAAATTTTTCATGGTAAATACCTTGTTTTTATTGAGGTTTTAGCCGAGAATGACCATCAATAGAGTATGGTTATTATCTCACCACATCCGGCAATAGCAACTGTTGCAAGGATTCTTGCCATAACCCAGGTGCTTGATACAAAATCCAACATCGAACACCCTTATTCAGAGACATACCCTTGCCCGAAATCTATAACGAATCGCAGTTCGTCGCCTGGTTTCGCAGCTCATCGCCCTACATCAACGCCTTTCGTGGGCGCACCTTCGTGATCGCGTTCGGTGGCGAAGCGGTGGCTGACGAACAATATGCACACCTGATTCACGACATCGCGCTACTCAACAGCCTGGGGGTGCGGCTGGTGCTGGTGCATGGCGCGCGGCCGCAGATCGAGCAGCGGCTGCGGCAATCCGGAGCGGCGATTCAGTATGTGCAGGGGCTGCGCGTTACCGATGACACGGCATTGGCGGCCGTGAAGGAAGCGGTCGGCACGCTGCGCGTAGAGATCGAGGCGCTATTGTCGATGGGGCTTGCCAATTCACCAATGGCCGGAGCGCGGCTGCGTGTGGCATCGGGCAACTTCGTCACCGCCAGGCCCTTGGGCGTGCGTGACGGCATCGATTACTGTCACACTGGCGAAGTGCGCCGCGTCGATGCGGAGGCGATAAGACAGCGGCTGGATGATGGCGCGATCGTACTGCTCTCCCCGCTCGGTTATTCGCCTACCGGCGAGGTATTCAACCTCACCGCTATCGAGGTAGCCACCGAAACGGCGGCAACGCTCGGCGCCGACAAGCTGGTATACCTGGTGGAAACCCCCGGCCTGCCCGATGCCCAGCAGCACTTGGTACGGCAACTGAGCCTGGCGGAGGCCGCGCGGTGGCTCGACGAACGGCGCACCCTCCCCGGCAAGCTGGAGCCGTATTTCCGTAACGCCGTGCAGGCGTGCGGCCGGGGCGTACGCCGCGCCCATCTCATCGACCGTCATGTCGATGGCGCGCTGCTGCTGGAACTGTTCACCCGCGACGGTATCGGCACGCTGATTACGGCGGACATTTACGAGGGGACGCGCAAGGCGACCATTGACGACGTGGGCGGCATTCTGGAGTTGATCGCGCCGCTGGAAATGGAAGGCATCCTGGTGCGCCGTTCACGCGAGCGCCTGGAAACCGAGATCGATCGCTTCACGGTGGTGGAGCGCGACGGCATGATCATCGCTTGCGCCGCACTTTATCCATTCAAGGATGAAGCGATGGCCGAACTGGCATGTCTGGCAGTGCATCCCTCATACCGGGATGGTGGCCGCGGCGAGGCATTACTGACATACATCGAGCGCGAGGCAAAACTACAGGGCTTGCAAAAACTGTTTGTCCTGACGACACGCACCACTCACTGGTTCCAGGAGCGCGGCTTTCGCCCGTCCCAGATCGCGGACTTGCCTATCGATCGCCAGCGGTTGTACAACTATCAGCGCAAGTCCAAGGTGTTGAGCAAAGAATTGTAGGACGGAATGTCATGAAAGAAATACTGATTTACGGATTCGTCGCCATCAGCTCGCTGCTGTTGTGGACCTTCGTGGTACACATGATGGTGGGAGGGCTGGTGAGCCAGGAGACCGAACACATGCTGATGGGAGGCGCGGTAGTGTTGTGGGCGCTCGTCATTGGCGGAATGACGTGGGACGTGTTGAGGCGGCGGCGCAAGCGGTGAGTATTGAAGCTCGCCTCATTTGACAACTTTCAACGCGGGCCGGCGCGGCTTTTCCGCCGAAGGTTCCGTGGGTGCGGCGGGTCCCGCCGGTGGTTCACCACCATCCTCGCCAAACACCATGCCCTGACCATTTTCCTTGGCATAGACCGCCAATACCGCGTAAGGAGGCACCAGGACATTCATCGGCGCGCCGCCAAAACGGGCGCTGAAGTGGATCATGTCGTTGCCCATCACGAAGCCTTGCACCGCGCGTGGCGCAACATTGAGGACAATCTTGCCGTTCTCCACGAACTGCAACGGTACGCTCACCCCGGAGACCTGTGCATTCACCAAAAGATAGGGCGTCAACCCGTTGTCCACGATCCATTCGTAAACGGCACGGATCAGGTAGGGGCGGCTGGAAGTCATGTTCATCATCTCATCCTCCAAAACCACGCTGCAAATCCGCCTGCAAATCCGCGACGTCCTCCAGCCCCACCGCGATGCGCACCAGGCCCTCGGTAATGCCCGCCTGAGCACGCGCTTCCGGACTGACGCGCCCATGAGTGGTGGTCGCAGGATGGGTGATGGTGGTTTTGCTGTCGCCCAGATTGGCGGTGATGGAGATCAGCCGCACCGCGTCGATGAGCTTCCACGCCATCTCCCGTCCGCCTTCCAGCTCGAAGGACAACACACCGCCGAACGCGGTCTGCTGGCGCGCCGCCAGGGCATGCTGCGGATGCGACGGCAAGCCGGGATAGTTGACCCTGACGACACCAGGCTGCCGCTCCAGCCACTGCGCAAGGCGCAAGGCGCTCGCGCAATGCGCTTGCATGCGCAGACGCAAGGTTTCCAGCCCCTTGAGAAACACCCAAGCATTGAAGGGACTCATACTCGGCCCGGCGGTGCGCAGAAAACCATAGATGCCGGCGCCCACCAGCGCCTCGCTGCCGACGACCGCGCCGCCGATGCAACGCCCCTGGCCGTCGATATACTTGGTGGCGGAATGAATGACCAGATCGGCCCCCAACGCCAGCGGCCGCTGCAATGCGGGCGTGCAGAAACAGTTGTCCACGGCAAGCCAGCAACCATGGCGGTGCGCCACCTCGGCCAGCGCCGCGATATCGGCCACTTCCATCAACGGATTGGAAGGCGTTTCAAGAAACAGCAGACGGGTATTGGGACGAATCGCCTCCTCCCAGGCATTCACATCGGTTAGCGGCACGAACGTGGTCTGAATGCCAAAGCGCGCCAGTATCGTGCCGAACAGTAACACTGTGGGACCAAAAATGCTGCGCGAAGCGACGATGTGATCGCCCGCCTTCAACAGCCCCATGCAGGCCGTCAGGATCGCCGCCATCCCCGAGCCCGTGGCCACGCAGCGCTCGCCACCTTCCAACGCCGTCAGACGCTGCTCGAAGGTGCGCACCGTCGGATTGGTGAAACGCGAGTAGATGTTGCCCGCTGTCGCCCCCGAAAACCGCGCCGCAGCCTCAGCGGCGCTGCCAAAAGTATAACTGGAGGTGGTAAAAATCGGCTCCGATTGCTCGCCTTCGTTGGTCCGCGCATGACCTGCGCGCACGGCGAGAGTGTCGAAACCGTAGCCATCGAAATCAGTGTTTGACATTCCGCTCTTCCCCGTCAGGATGATCGCCTGTGGAACAAAATTCCAGGCACAAAAAAACCCGCCATCAGCCTTCGCCAAAGCAGGTTCGCACCGCTTTAGCTGCATTTATAACGCGCCCGCAAGCTGAGTCAAATCGGCGCAAGATGACGATAGACTAAGAAATGGCGCGGGAAAAGTCAAATGAGGCGGGGAGAAACAATGGCGGAGAGGGTGGGATTCGAACCCACGTGGGGCTATTAACCCCCATCCGATTTCGAGTCGGCGCCGTTATGGCCTCTTCGGTACCTCTCCGAAAGAGTGCGTAGAATACGCTTTCTTCGGGATCAGGACAAGCCACAATTTGTCCCGTCTCTGTCAACACCCTTGCCCCTCATCCACCGAATCTTCATCCAAAGATGCGTCGACTTCGACGCCTGATCGCTGCGCCTTGCGCCTGGCGGCGAAGAAGCCGCGGAGGATGGCGCCACAGGGTTCCAACAACAGGCCGCTTTCGCAGATGATGCGGTGGTTGTGGCGGTCGGACAACAGGGTGTCGAATACACTGCCTGCGGCGCCGGTCTTGGGATCGCGAGCACCGAAGACGACGCGGGCGACGCGGGCGTGGATGATGGCGCCGGCGCACATCACGCAGGGTTCGAGGGTGACGTAGAGCGTGGTGTCGAGCAAGCGGTAGTTGCCGAGGCGCGTCGCAGCCTGGCGCAGAGCTGCGATCTCGGCATGGGCGGTGGGATCGCATCCGGCGATGGGACGGTTCCAGCCCTCGCCGACGATCTGATCATCCTTCACCAGCACCGCGCCGACCGGCACCTCCCCCTCTTCCGCCGCGCGCGCAGCGAGGGTGAGGGCGTGGCGCATCCATTTCAAATCGGTCTCAAGTTTCGAGTTCCGGGTTTCGAACTCGCTTCCCTCATCACTCGTCACTTGCCACTCGCTCCTCTTTTTCATTTCCACTCGATGGTAAACAAACCGTAAAAAAGCCAGCAATGGCGGGTGGTTACCGGTGATAACGAGTACCGATCCCATGAAAAATACCATTACCAATAATTGATTCTTGAGGAATTCTCTATTGATGCGGAATGAACATTTTTGAAATGGTAACTCGACACCCGTCATCCCAACGGCTACGCCCCCTCACTATGCTCTCCTCACCTGCGGGAAAGGAAGTGTTTGCGCAGAGGAATCAAAACTTCATCTCGCCGGATCAATCAGTGATTGTTCGATTTCTTGCTCAGCCATTGATATTCTCAGGGAATTTAAAAACGCAGCCTCACTGCCGTATGACCGTGATGAAAATTCTACAGACTACCGTCAATTCCTGCTTTGTTCATTCGCAAGTATCCACTTCGGGGAATTCACCGCTGGCGTGACATAGCCGCATAACGCAGCTTCGATACGATACGCCTCGTTACCGCACCATCTACCTCGAACCTTTTTCCCTCGATTTCACGTACTGGCCACACACTGATCAGGCAGTTGCACAGAAACACTTCTTCGGCAAACGCTATATCTTCCAGGGTTACAGCCCCAATCTCACACGCGATCCCCAATCCCCGCGCGGCATCCAGTATCCAGCCACGCATCACACCCGCCACGCCGCACTGCGACACATCCGGCGTCCGCAAGCGGCCATCGCGCACGATAAAGAGATTGGTCATGGTGCCCTCGATCACATTTCCATCTTGATCCAGCATCAATCCCTCCACCACACCTGGATCATCCCACTCGCTGCGCGCCAGTACCTGCTCCAGGCGGTTGAGATGCTTGATCCCGGCCAACAGGGGATTATGGCCCAAACGGGTTGCGCATATCCGCACCGAGACACCTTCCGTCCAGAATATATCGGGATAATCCGGCCACGAATGAAGCGCCACGATGCGGGTCGGCCGCACGGCATCCATCGCTGGCGCGCGATAACCCCGCCCGCCGCCGCCACGGGTGATAATGATTTTGAGCACCCCCCTCTCAACTCCGGCACATAACCGCATGGCCTCGCCGGCGAGCAATGAGGCATCGATAGCGGGAATGGCTAGGCGCTGGCAACCCAAGGCGAGGCGTTGCATGTGTGCATCCCATCGCGCGGGCGATCCATCGCGCACGGCGATAGTCTCGAACAATCCATCGCCATAGTGTAGGCCGCGATCACGCGCATCGAGCGTGGTGGTTGCACTACCGTTGATCAACATCTCGATCATTGAGAAGCACCTCCCAAGGCCAACAACAACCCCCGCGCCTTGGCGCGCGTCTCTTCCAGTTCGGCCTCCGGCACGGAATCGGCCACGATACCAGCGCCGACGCGCAGTTCGACCCTGTCATTCTCCATCAACAGGGTACGAATCAAAATGTTCAGGTCCATATCGCCATCGCGATTGAGATAACCCATTGCACCCGTGTAAGGCCCGCGCGCCGTCCGCTCCAGCTCGGCGATGATTTCCATGCAGCGCACCTTGGGACAGCCGGTGATGGTGCCGCCCGGGAACACCGCGCGAATCACCTGCCCCGGTGTGACATCCGGGCGCTTGGCGCCGCGCACGTTGGAAACGATATGATGCACATGGGCATAGGATTCCAGCGCCATCAGCTCGTCCACCCGCACACTGCCCGGCACACATACCCGCCCCAGATCGTTGCGCTCCAGATCGATCAGCATCACATGCTCGGCGCGCTCCTTGGGATGAGCGAGCAATGCTCGCGACAGAATGCGATCTTCCTCGCCTTTGCCGCGCGGCCGCGTACCGGCGATGGGACGCGTTTCGATGACCTCGCCACGTACCCGCACCAGGCGCTCCGGCGACGAACTGATCACCGCGCTGCCGCCATAGGTCAACAACCCGGCGAAGGGCGCCGGATTGTGCCTGCGCAGACTCCGGTAGATCTGCGCATGAGAACAACCCTCGCCCAGCCTGCCGCGATAGGCCCGCGACAGATTGACCTGAAACACATCGCCTGCGACGATATAGTCCTTGATACATCGCACACCTTGCAAGAACCGCGATGGCTCGTCCTGTTCCAGGGATGTCTTCAGTGCGGGAAGTTCCTCGAATGCCGCTCTCGCCAACGCTTTCATATCACGCTCCATGTCGTCCAGCAGCGGCGATTGATCGGCCTCGGCGACGAAAAATGTCCGCTTCATGACATGATCCCGGATCACGGCGGCGGGAATACGCGTGGCGAAGGCGACGGGCAGATTCGACACATTGGCCGGCAACTTCAGGCAAGGTTCGACCTGCCCGGCCAATTCGTAGCCAAGATAAACAAACCAACCGCCTCTGAAAGGTAATTCAGGCGCATCGCCAGCCGGGATGCTCTCGGCCGACCACCAGGCATCGAGATTGTCGAGAAAATCCGTGCCGCGAACGCTCAAACCATCACCGCTGAGCGTATCCAAACGGCCCAGCGCCAGCGTCTGGCCGGGACAGGCGAATAGGATATCGTAGCGGGCGTGCGAAGTGCCGTGCGCAACACTCTCCAGCAGAAAGGGATAGTATTGCGGCCGGGCCAAGTGCAGGCCCAGCAGATCGGGGTATATGTCGAGTTGGCGGATCACATTTATCGAGTATCAAGTAACGAGTGAAGAGTAGCGAGGGCCAGGAA
>SBBG01000186.1 GCA_005240065.1 Gammaproteobacteria bacterium
GGAGACCAACGGGCGCTCATGCTGGGTGGCGTGGGGGATGACAGTTTGACGGGGGGCGGTCTGGCGGATGTGCTGGCCCGAAATGCCGCGAACGACTCATTCCATGAATATTCCTTCGAAAGGAACGTGGCATGAGAAGTGGACGATGCTATTCGTGATTGGAAACAGGCACTGAATAAATTTGTGATCATTTTCGGGAATGAGCGGGTGAAGATTTAAGGGCAGTTACACAGATAATTTGACACCCTCAGTTCCTCCCTGCAACACACTGGCCGGTGATCGATTGATTTGATGGTTGCAGCGGCCACACATAGTCTTGCGCAATCATCAAAATGACAGTGAGAGGATTATATGAAAACAGAAGCAAGCCGTTCACTGAAATGGCTATACTGCCTGACACTTATCGCCGCAATCATTCCTTCAGGGTTGTTTGGCGCGGCGGGCTGGGTTGGCCTTGCGACTGGCGGCGGCATCTTAAGCGGGGGAATATTGTCGGTGGTAACGCTTTTTGCCATCTTCATCTGCCGTACCGTGCTGGTTGTGCGTAATCCGCACACGCTTGATGCCTACATCACCAGCACACCGGTAAAGCTCCTGCGCTACTTGGGGATCTTCCTGATGGTGGTCGGGCTTATCGGTTCTTTCGCCATTTTTTTCATCAAACCGCTTGCCCTGGGCATCTTCGGCAGTCCCGGTGATAGCGGAGTGGCCTTCTTTGTGGTGGGCGTCATGATCTACTTCATATCCAGCGCCGGGTTGTCAGGCTTCCTTATTTTTGAAGCGAGCCGCCTGTTCGGCTTTGAAGCCAGACATAAAGAGGAAAGCAAACTTGAAAACGCTCACCAAACTCAACAAACCAGGAGCGCAGCATGATGAACCTCACACGGTTATTTAATCGCCTTACTCTGGGCGCCGTGCTTGCCAGTGTGCCGTTACTGGGCGGCTGTGGCGACAGCACCATCACATGGCAGGAAGAGGTGAAGCTGCTGGATGGGCGGGTGATTACGGTGACGCAGAAGCGGCGGATTGATGGAGACAGGATGCCGCGTGAAGCCTGGCTCACTTTCAAGCTGCCGGAGTTTGGTAATCAAGAAATTGTATGGCATGAGAACCTGGAAACCCAAGTGCTCAATGTGTATCAGGGAAAGTTGTATGTGGTGGGTTCCCCACATGGATTACGCGAGTTGCGCCAGTACGGAACGGAATATGTACCTTACCGATATGAAGCGGGGCAATGGATACGCATTTCTCTCAACGAAATTCCCGTTGCGATATATGATGTCAACATGTACCCCGAGAACATGGCATTGGAGCGTCTTGAGCGCGTGTCGCTCAAGGATAAAATTGAGATTTTCAAGGATAATCGCTGGATGCCAAGTCAGCGCAGAATTGATCCGAATTACAAAAGTAATTTTAGCCAAGATACTGGGAGATAAAAATGGTTACCAAATTTGATTATGCTGCACTGTCTGCGCTCATCTACAACGATGCACGGGGTAAATTCAACGTGCTCACAATCCCTGCTATTGCCGGTTGGAATCAAATCGGCTACGTCTCCGGTAGCGGCCTCAACGGTTTCACTGCGGGAGCCTACCAGAACGGCACCGACATCGTCATTGCCTTCAAGGGCACCGACATCTCGCTGGCCAATGCCGCAGGCACGGTGGGTGATGTATCCGCCGATCTCGCACTTGCATTCGGCCTGGGATCGACACAGCTCGCGCAAGCCGCGCTGTTTTATCAACAAATCAAGGCGACTAATCCCGGCGCCAACATCACCTTCACCGGACATTCATTGGGTGGTGGCTTGGCATCCATCATGTCGGTGTGGTTTAACCGGCCCGCTACCACCTTTGACGAAGCGCCTTTTGAGGCAACAGCCCTGAACCCGTTGGTCATGGCGTCTGTGTCAGCTTATCTGGGTGCAAAGGGATATTCTGATTCGGAATTTCTGAGCTTTATTTTTACCTATCCCCTAATCTATGGCGGACGGGAGTCGCAGGTTACGCATCATTTCGTTCAAGGTGAAATGCTTGAATACTGGCGCAGAGCCTGGCCGACCGTGCTCGGCAGTGATAACAATCCCATTGTGATTGGCGGTGGCGATACGCTGCCTGGTGGAACATTGCACTCCATGAACCTGGCCGCCGCGCTGTTGATGCAAGATAAACTACGTGCAGACACGGTGGCCTTGCCCAATCTGCTGCCTGCGATATTCGACGAAAAGTTATACGCCAACAATCTTGCAGGAAGCCGGCGCGACTTCCTCACCTCGCTCCTCAACGACCAGATCACCCAGGGTTACACCAACCCCGATGGCGCGCTCGCCAAGTTTGCCACCGACATAGAAAAACTTGCCCAGGGCGGCATGGCTCAAAATAACGATGATATCAACAAAGCCCTGATCGTGGCAGGCATGGAATACTACTACTTTAAAGACCCCGCCACCACCACCGCCCTGTTCACCGCCGCAGGCAACGGCCTCCACTTCAAATATTCCGACATTGGCGCCAGCAGCTACAAAAGCCTGCCGTTACTGGCGCGCGCCATCGAAACCCTGCTCGGCCCGGCCCAGTCGTTCCAGGCGGGTATTTATGGCCGACTGATCAAACAGGATGCCTGGCATGTCCAGAGTGGCAGCGGTGGCATGACATGGACCGCCACGGGGGCGGACAACGATGCGGCGATGGGTGGAGACCAGGAAGATGTGCTCGATGCCGGGGCGGGTAACGATATATTGCTTGGCCTGGACGGAAGCGACACCCTCACCGGCGGACTCGGCGACGACCTCTTGATAGGCGGCGCGGGCGACGACACCCTGAACGGCGGCGACGGCTACGACACCTATATCATCGAGGGCAATGACACGATCCGGGATTCGGATGGGCAAGGCCGCATCAGAGACAAGGCGGGCAACATCATCGCGGGTTTCATCGAAAAGCGCGCCGATGGGTCGTATGTGTTCCTGACGGACGCCACGATCGGTGTCAGCCGGGACGCCGATCTTACACTGACGCTGGCGGATGGTACCCGTGTCACGATCGAGAACTTCAGTGAGGGTGCTCTTGGGTTGAATCTGAGTGTGGCGGATACCGTGACCGGCAACACCATCGTGGGCACCGGTTTTTCCGATCGGGCGGCGGGTCCCGACAGCGACCCGATGTACAGCGGCGGCATAGGAGTGCTCGTCGGGGCCGGGATGAATGACAACATCCTTGCCTTGGGCGGCAATGACGATGTGTACGGCTTTGGAGGCGCGGACCGGATCGAGGGAGGCGATGGAAGGGACATCGTAAAAGGCGGCGCCGGTAATGACTTCATCGAAGGAGGCGCGGGCGCCGACATCCTGGCGGGTAACGGGGACAATGACTGGATCTACGGCGAGGCGCGGATCGAAATTGCCGATGCGATCGCGGCGGGCGGCGGCGCGGGGACGGGAGCGCAAGGAGACTGGCTGGCCGGCGGCGATGGGCAGGATATTCTGGTGGCGGGCGCCGGCGACGACGTGCTCATGGGCGGCAGGGGCGAAGACTTGTTGATCGGCGGGGCCGGGGATGATGATTTGTCCGGCGACGACACACTCGTTGCGCAGAACCGAACCTGGAAGCGCACGTTGATCTATGGGGATGGCGTGATAACACACCTTTATGAACCGGCGGATTATGAGAATTCCATTTCCGCCGAGGGTGCGGATGTCATCTACGCCGGATCGGGAAACGATATCCTTTTGGGAGAGGGGGGCGACGATGTGCTCTACGGCGAGGGAGATGATGACCGCCTGCACGGTGGCGCGGGGAATGATTTTCTCGATGGCGGCACGGGTGACGATGCATTGGACGGCGGAGTGGGCGATGACCATTTCGAGGGCGGAGATGGCGTTGA
>SBBG01000035.1 GCA_005240065.1 Gammaproteobacteria bacterium
CCCGATAAGGGTGCGGTGGCGGGAGATCCCTTCAGTGATCCCAGCAACCCGCTGTCGAAACGTGTGGTCTATTTCGAATACGACAGCAGCGAGATCAGGAGCGACGCCCGCCCGATCATCGAGGCACACGCCGCTTATCTGGCGCAACGCCCCGCCGCATCCGTTGTTCTCGAAGGCCATGCCGATGAGCGCGGTTCGCGTGAGTATAACCTGGCGCTGGGCGAGCGCCGCGCGAAAGCGGTGCAGCAGCTTATGTTGCTCAAAGGGGTTTCCAGCCGGCAGATCGAAGTCGTCAGCTTCGGCGAAGAGCGCCCGGTAAGCGCCGGACATGACGATATGGCCTGGTCGCAGAACCGCCGTGTCGAACTGGTGTATTCGAAGCGTTAACGAACCTCCTGAAAAATCCCAGGGATGGGATTTGCAGGATCCTTATTTACATCATCTCCTATGAAAAACCGCCTTGCGATTTCTCTCTGTCTGCTCGGTGTGGCATTCGCCGAGAATGGCCGGGCAGCGCCCGCCGCCCCGGTTACGCCGCCCGCGCCCTCGATCGAAGCGCGCGTGACCAAGCTCGAGCAAATCCTGGAAAGCCAGATGCTGGTGGAGATGCTGACCCGTCTGGAGCGGTTGCAGGCCGAAGTGCAACGGCTGCAAGGCGATACCGAAGTGCAATCCAACGATATCGAACGGCTGAAGCAGCGCCAGCGCGATCTGTCCCAGGACATCGACCGCCGCCTGCGTCAGATCGAACAGGCGCAAGCGGCCGCCAAGGCCGCGCCGCCACACGAGCCCGCGGTGCAAACGCCACCGCCTGCATCATCTGCCCCTCCGGTGGCGGCAAGCGTTGCCGCTTCATCGACCACTTCCGCCGCATTGGACGTGTCGCGAGAGCAAGTCATGTATCAGCGCGGGCTGGATGGCGTGAAGGCGGGCCGCTACGATCAGGCCATCACCGACTTCGAGGCGTTCATCGCCAGTTATCCGAAAAGCGAATTCGCTGGTAATGCGCAATACTGGATAGGCGAAGCCAATTACGTGTCGCGCCGTTTCGACAAGGCGGCCACGAATTTCAAGAAAGTGATCGACACTTATCCCACCAGCAACAAATTGCCCGACGCCATGGTCAAACTCGGCTTCAGCTATCAGGAACTGGGGGATCGGGAGCAGGCGCGCAAAACATTGAACGACGTGGTGGCCCGTTATCCCGACTCCCCGGCGGCGCGTCTGGCGAAAGAGCGGCTGCAAAAGTTAAAGGCCCAAGGCGGATAAGTTTTGAATCTGCGGATTACCGAAATCTTCTATTCCCTGCAAGGCGAAACCCGTACTGTGGGGCTGCCAACGGTGTTCGTGCGCCTGACCGGCTGCCCGCTGCGCTGCCGCTACTGCGACACCGCGTATGCCTTCCATGGCGGAGCGCCGATGACGTTGCCGGAAATTCTCGCCGAGGTGGCAAAGTACCAACCGCGCTACGTCACGGTCACCGGTGGCGAGCCTCTGGCGCAGAAAGGCTGCCTCGATCTGCTTGCGGCGCTGTGCGACGCGGGTTACGAAGTGTCGCTGGAAACCAGCGGCGCGCTGGATGTCTCGGCCGTCGATCGCCGCGTTGTCAAAGTGGTCGATCTGAAAACGCCGGCTTCCGGCGAGGCTGAAAAAAACCGCTACGGCAACGTCGAACATTTGGCCAGGCAGGATCAGGTCAAGTTCGTGCTGTGCGACAGGGATGATTATCTATGGGCGAAAGCCGCGCTGGAGCAATACGGTTTGCCCGACCGTTGCGAGGTGCTGTTTTCCCCCAGCCATCGGCAACTGAGCGCGACCGACCTCGCGGACTGGATACTCGAAGACCGCTTGCCGGTACGCATGCAGATCCAGTTGCACAAGCATTTGTGGGGCGATGCCCAGGGCAAGTGAAATGGAGCAGGAACGGCAGAGCAGGGCAGTGGTGCTGGTTTCCGGCGGCCTGGATTCCGCGACGGTTCTCGCCCAGGCTCGAGAGCAGGGCTTCGCCTGCCATGCTCTGAGTTTCGACTACGGACAACGTCACCACGCCGAGCTGACCGCGGCGGCGCGCGTCTCCAGGGCATTGGGCGCCGTCGAGCACAAGGTCATCAAGCTCGACCTGGGCGGCATAGGCGGTTCGGCGCTCACCGACGCCTCCATTCCCGTGCCCGACCAGCCCACCTCGGGCATTCCCGTCACCTACGTGCCGGCGCGCAACACCGTATTTCTGGCGCTGGCGCTGGGCTGGGCCGAAGTGCTGGGCGCGCGCGACATTTTCATCGGCGTCAACGCCGTGGACTACTCCGGCTACCCCGACTGCCGCCCGGAATTTATCGCCGCCTTCGAGCACCTCGCCAACCTCGCCACCCGTGCCGGCGTCGAAGGCGAACACTTCACCATCCGCACGCCCCTCATCACCCTCAGCAAGAGCCAAATCATCCGGGAAGGCGCACGCCTGGGCATGGATTATGCGCTCACCGTATCCTGCTACAGCGCCGACGAACAGGGTCGCGCCTGTGGCGTGTGCGATTCGTGCCGGTTACGGGCGGCGGGGTTCGAGGCGGCGGGGATTCCCGATCCCACGGTCTACCGCTGAATATGCTTTTTGACTCCTCGTGCGGTATAATGGGTACCTCTAAAAATCCGCTGAAGGCGCGATGGCGGCGTTGCCCTTATAAAAGGGGGGGTGCTCAAAATGCTCATGTATTCCGTGTATACCCCGCTTTTTCGCCCATTTCTGCCTTGCCCTCGCGCCTTGATCGAATTTTTAGAGACGCTCCTAATGCCCGTCGCCCGGAAGCGATTATTTTTTGGCCGAAACCTTGTTATTTTTTACAAGATCGGTATCATGCAGCACCTTGAATCACTCCTCTATGGGCCGTTAGCTCAGTCGGTAGAGCAGCGGACTTTTAATCCGTTGGTCCTGCGTTCGAGTCGCAGACGGCCCACCAATTTCGCAAAGAAACATATCTTTTCCTGATCGGGCCATGCTTGATCATGCGGCGCCAAATTGCCGTTTTTTTTATCCCGATCAGGATAATTTTCTTGTCGGAACCCCTTCTTTCGTTCATAAGGGTACCTCTAAAAATTCCCCTTAACAAAGCGTGACCGCATGATGGTCTAATGAGATAATGCGTTCACTTGGAACATGCGCGAGGAACGGAAATGCAAAGCGGCTTTTTCGATCTGAACAACGGGTACGCCTCGCTGCACAAGCTGAACGATCCGGCTGGTCGAGTTGAACCGTGGGGGCACCTCTAAAAATCCGCTGAAGCCGCGATGGCGGCGTTGTCTTATATAATAAGGGAGCGCATCAAAATGCAAGGCCGGGAAGCGGCAGACTACGTGTACACTCCGCTTTTTCCCCAAGAACCACAAGATTTCTTGGCGGTTTTCATGAAACTGTCACTAACATGCTAATATTATTCTGAAATCACATATTTTTCTTTGTTGAGAATCGGGAAACAAAACGGAGTGACAATGAACATCCAGCCCGTCATCCTCTCCGGCGGTTCCGGTACACGTTTGTGGCCGATGTCGCGGGAGCATTATCCCAAGCAGTTGTTGTCTTTGGTTGGTGACAAGACCATGTTGCAGGCGACCGTGCGGCGGCTGGATGGGCTTGAGGCCATTATGGGCGGGCAGGGCAAGATGCTCGATCCGGTCGTGGTGTGCAATGAGGAGCATCGTTTTCTGGTGGCCGAGCAGTTGCGCCAGATTGGCTCGAAGGCAGCGGCGATCATTCTCGAACCTGCGGGCAGGAACACGGCACCAGCATTGACGTTGGCGGCGTTGTCCGTGGCGGATGATCCGGTGCTGCTGGTGATGCCGGCGGACCATGTCATTCAGGACCATGATGCCTTTCTGGCGGCGGTGGCGCAGGGCGTGGCACTGGCTGGCCAGGGATGTCTGGCGACATTCGGTATCGTGCCGGGTCGCGCCGAAACGGGGTATGGCTATATCAGGCAGGGATCGGCAACCGATGTGCCCGATGCGCCGCAGGCCAGGCATGTGGCGGCGTTCGTCGAAAAACCCGATGCGGCGACGGCGGCGCAGTATTGCGCTTCGGGGCAGTATTTATGGAACAGCGGCATTTTCATGATGCACGCCTCGGTGTGGCTGCGCGAGTTGTCGAAGTTTCGTCCCGACATGGTTCAGGCTTGCGAGGCGGCCTGGCAGTGCGGCAAACGCGATTACGATTTTTTCCGGGTGGACAAGGCGGCGTTCCTCGCCTGTCCTTCGGATTCGATCGATTATGCGGTGATGGAAAAGCTTGCCTCCTCTGATGCGGCGCATGACGGCGGCAGGGCGGCAGTGATTCCGCTCGATGCGGGCTGGTCGGATGTCGGCGCGTGGGCGGCGCTGTGGGATGTGAGCGACAAGGATGAAGCGGGGAATGTCGTCAAGGGCGATGTGTATGCGCATGAGACGAGAAACGCGCTGCTGCTGGCCGAGCACCGCTTTCTGGCCTGCGTCGGGCTCGACGACGTGATCGTGATCGAGACACCGGACGCGGTGATGGTGGCGCATCAGAACCGGGCGCAGGATGTGAAGCACATCGTCGCCCATTTGAAAGGTAACCAGCGCTCCGAATATTTGGCGCACCGCAAGGTTTTCCGGCCGTGGGGAAATTATGACAGCATCGACAACGGCGAGCGGTTTCAGGTCAAGCGCATTGTGGTGAATCCGGGCGGGACGTTGTCATTGCAGATGCACCACCATCGCGCGGAGCACTGGATCGTGGTGCGCGGCACGGCGCGTGTGACGCGCGGCGAGGAGGTTTTTCTGCTCACCGAGAATCAGTCGACGTATATTCCCATCGGTGTCAGCCACCGGCTGGAGAATCCTGGCGCCATTCCGCTGGAATTGATCGAGGTGCAGTCGGGATCTTATCTGGGCGAAGACGATATCGTGCGGTTTGAGGATACGTACGGAAGATCTTGACCCTGCGGATTTCGGATCGAAATAGGGGATAAACGTGATTTTAGTAACAGGTGGCGCCGGATTCATCGGCTCGAATTTCGTGCTCGACTGGCTGGCCGTCAATGATGAGCCGGTAGTTAATCTCGACAAGCTCACGTATGCGGGGAATCTGGACAATCTGGCCAGTCTTGGCAATGACTCGCGGCACATTTTTGTGCGCGGTGACATTGGCGACAGGGAATTGGTGGGGGGTCTTTTGAATAACCACCGGCCGCGTGCGATTCTCAATTTTGCCGCGGAAAGCCATGTGGACCGTTCCATTCACGGGCCGGCCGATTTCGTGCAGACCAATGTGGTCGGCACGTTCAATCTGCTGGAGGAAGCGCGGCGCTATTGGTCGGGTCTTGCGGACAACGAAAAGAACGCGTTCCGCTTCCTGCACGTTTCCACGGACGAGGTGTACGGTTCGCTTGGGCCGAACGATCCGCCATTCACTGAGACCACGCCGTATGCGCCCAACAGTCCCTATTCGGCGTCCAAGGCGGCATCCGATCATCTGGTACGTGCCTATCACCATACCTATGGCCTGCCGACCCTGACGACGAATTGTTCGAACAACTACGGGCCTTATCAGTTTCCCGAGAAGCTCATTGCGCTGATGATACTCAATGCGACACGGGACAAGCCGCTGCCTGTCTATGGCGACGGGCAGAACATCCGCGACTGGCTGTATGTCGGCGATCATTGCGATGCGATCAGGGTGGTGCTGGCCGGCGGGAAAGCGGGCGAGACTTATAACATCGGTGGCTGGAACGAGAAGACCAACCTCGACGTCGTGCATACCATTTGCGCAATCCTCGATGAATGTCTCCCGGTGGCGCAAACGCCCCACGCTCGCCTTATAAGCTTCGTCAAGGATCGTCCCGGTCATGATCGCCGCTATGCGATTGACGCCCGCAAAATAGAGCGTGAGCTAGGCTGGAAGCCGAAGGAAAATTTCGAGACCGGCATTCGCAAGACGGTGCGCTGGTATCTCGACAACATGGCGTGGGTGGATAATGTGGCGAGCGGCAATTATCAGAACTGGTTGGCGCAGAATTACGGCGAGCGGGACGTATCATGAAGGGCATCATTCTCGCCGGCGGTTCCGGCACGCGTCTCTATCCGGTGACGTATACGGTCTCCAAGCAGCTTTTGCCGGTATACGACAAACCGATGGTCTACTATCCGCTGTCCACGCTGATGTTGGCGGGGATACGCGATATTCTCGTGATTTCCACTCCGCAGGATACGCCTCGTTTCGAGCAGTTGCTGCATGACGGCAACCAGTGGGGATTGAACATCTCTTATGCCGTGCAAGCGATGCCGGAAGGTTTGGCGCAGGCGTTCGTCATCGGCGAAAAATTCGTCGGCGACGATTGCTGTGCCCTGATACTGGGCGACAATATCTTTCACGGACATGACCTGTCGCCGCAACTGACTGATGCCGCAGCTAAAACGAAAGGCGCGACAGTGTTCGCCTATCCGGTGCACGACCCGGAGCGCTATGGCGTCGTCGATTTCGATATGAGCGGCAAGGCGCTGAGCATCGAGGAAAAACCGAGCGCGCCGAAGTCTCGTTATGCCGTGACCGGGCTTTATTTCTATGACAACCAGATCGTCGATATCGCCAAATCCATTAAACCTTCGGCGCGCGGCGAGCTGGAAATCACCGATGTCAATCAGTGTTATCTCGACATGGGTTTGTTGGACGTGCAGGTGATGGGGCGCGGCATGGCGTGGCTGGATACGGGCACCCACGAGTCGCTGCTGGAGGCATCGCTGTTTATTCAAACCCTGGAAAAGCGCCAGGGCTTGAAGATCGCGTGCCCCGAGGAGATCGCCTATCGCAAGGGCTATATCGATGCGGCGCGACTGGAAGCGCTGGCGCGTCCCTTGGCGAAAAATGGTTATGGCGCTTATTTACTGGGATTGCTGAGGGAAAGGATCTTTTAGAGGTGGATTCAGGTCTTTTCCGGTAAGGAACAAAAAATCATGCAAGTAAAAGCAACAGCCATTCCCGATGTATTGATCATCGAACCCAAGGTGTTCGGTGACGAGCGTGGTTTTTTCTATGAAAGCTACAACAAAAAAACGCTCGCCCAGGCGGCAGGCATCAATGAGGATTTCGTGCAGGACAATCACTCGCGGTCGGCGAAGAATGTGTTGCGCGGCCTGCACTATCAGATCCGGCAGCCGCAGGGCAAGCTGGTGCGGGTGGTGGCGGGTGAAGTGTTCGACGTGGCGGTCGATATCCGCCGTTCCTCGCCGACCTTCGGCCACTGGGCGGGGACGATCCTGTCCGCCGAAAACAAGCGCATGTTCTGGGTGCCTGCAGGATTCGCGCACGGGTTTGTGGTGTTGTCGGAGTATGCGGAATTTCTCTACAAGACCACCGGCTATTATGCGCCTGAGCATGAGCGCTGCATCCGCTGGGACGATCCTGATCTTGCCATAGACTGGCTGTTCGATGGAACGCCGGTATTGTCCGTCAAGGACGCGGCCGGTACCTCGTTCAAGGAAGCCGAGGTGTTCCCGTGACCAGGATTTTGCTCACTGGCGCAAACGGCCAGGTCGGGTGGGAACTGTTGCGCACGCTGTCCACCTTGGGCGACGTGATCCCGCTGGAGCGGGGCGCGCTGGACCTTGCCGATGCCGATGCCATTGCGCGAGCCGTGCGCGACACCAAGCCGGGCCTGATCGTTAACCCGGCCGCCCATACGGCGGTGGATAAGGCCGAAGCCGAACCGGAGCTGGCCATGGTCATCAACGGGCACGCTCCGGGTGTTCTGGCGGAAGAGGCTAAACGTCTTGGCGCGGCGTTGATACACTATTCGACGGATTATGTTTTCAATGGCGCCAAGACCACGCCATATACCGAGCGGGATGCCACCGGGCCAAAAAGCGTTTACGGTGTGTCGAAACTGGCCGGTGAACGGGCGATTCAGGCTGTGGGCGCCCCCCATCTGATCTTACGTACCAGTTGGGTGTACGGCCAGCGCGGCAAAAATTTCTTCTTGACCATGCAGCGTCTGGCACGCGAGCGGGAAGTATTGACCGTGGTGGACGATCAGCTCGGCGCGCCCACTTGGTGCCGGTTGCTGGCCGAGGCGACGGCGCAGATCGTGGCGCAAGGCGGGGTGGATGTGGCCGGTTATCTGCGGGAGCGTAGCGGGGTTTATCACATGAGCTGTGCCGGACAGACTTCCTGGCATGGATTCGCCCATGCGATTCTCGACCGCATGACCGGACCCGTTGCGCAACTGCGGCCCATTCCCGGCGCCAGTTATCCGACTCCCGCAGCACGTCCTGCTTACTCCGTGCTGGATAATACCCGGTTGGCTGAAACATTCAATGTCAGGTTGCCGGACTGGCTGGATGCGTTGGACATGGCCATCGCCTGAATATCGATGCCGCTTTCCCGCAAGCTTGGTCTGATCGGCGCGATCATTTTCGTCACCCTGCTGTTCTGGGGCGGTAGCCAGCCCGAAGCCGTCGGGTTGTTCGAGCCACCCTTCGACAAGATTGCCCATTTTGCCGCATTCGGTGGCTTTAGTCTTTTATTATGGCTGGCGTTTGAGGGGCGCTGGCCGTGGCTGGTGATCGTGCTGGCCGGCGCGGTCGGCGCGCTGGATGAGTGGCGGCAAGGTTTTTTGCCCGGCAGGGCGGTGAGTCTGGGGGATTTTGCGATGGATCTGTTGGCGCCATTGACGGTTGTCATGGTGCTTGTCGTTCTAAGGGCCAGATCGGCGCGGTCGTGAGAGGTATGCGGATTTTCCGCAGGATAAAAGGAAAAATAATATTTATGGCACGAATCGTGAGAGCGTTTTCCTTCGTTGCCGACATCAATTCATGAACATTTCTAAAAATTCACTTTTTGTCGTTCCCGTGCAAGCGGGAACCAAGAAAATCAAGGTGTTAGATGATCGCCTTCGCGGGCATGACGAGTGTTTAGAAGTGCCCTCATATGGCCATGGATTGCACCATTCGATAGCGGGAGCATTGCTTGGGCTGTCGATTTTGAGTATATTTCCATAAAATAAATATGGAAACCCCGTCTCGCGGTCAAGATATTCGATGCCGCAGTAGTGGGGACGCAAAGGATATGTGACATGCATACTGTTCATACATGCCTGGGGCGGAACACCCCTTTGCTCATATCGATTTTACAGCACGTCATCGACCCCTTCATGACGGTGGTCTGGCTGTCTCTCATCGCTTTTGCTTATCAAGTACCTTTCGATGACCCCTATAAGATCATGGCAATCATTGCCTTTTTGCTGGCGCTGATCATATTCCGGGAGGCGGACTTGCACCGTTGTTGGCGCAATGGGGGGGTGCGGGCGCAAAGTGGCCGTTTGATGGGGGCGTGGTTGCTGCTGATCGCTGTTTTGCTGTTTCTCGGTTACGCCACCAAATCATCCGAGTATTTTTCCCGCCGTGTGCTGATGACCTGGTTCGTAACCGCGCCGATATTGATACTGGTCAGCCACGCGATTGTTCGCGCACTGATGGGCAGGTTTTATGCGACAGAAAAAAATACCGCATCGGTGGTGATCGCCGGACTTGGCGACGTCGGTCGGCGGATGGCTCGGCAAATCAGGGGAGATGCCCACTTGGGCATGTCCCTGAGAGGCTTTTTCGATGACAGAAATGCCCAACGCCTGGAGTTGACCGCGGAAGAGAGGTTGTTGGGGCAGTTGGACGACGTGGCTGAGTATGTCGGCACGCACAAGATCGACCGGATTTACATCGCGCTTCCCATGATGCAGGAGCGGCGTATCACCAAGTTGCTGGAGGATTTGCGAGATACCACCGCCTCGATTTATTTCATACCCGATATCTTTATTTTTGATCTGATCCAGGCGCGGATGAGTGAGGTCAACGGTATTCCGGTGGTGTCGCTATGCGAAACCCCTTTCTATGGCGTAAGGGGCTTGTTGAAACGGTTGACCGATGTGGTGGTGGCAAGTGTTATACTGTTGTTGATTTCTCCCTTGATGATACTGATCGCGTGGGGCATCAAGCTGGACTCCCCCGGGCCGATTCTGTTCAAACAGCGGCGCTATGGGCTGGATGGTGAGGAGATCATGGTGTACAAGTTCCGCACTATGACGGTGTGCGAGGACCGCGGCGATATCGTCCAGGCCAAACGCAACGATGCCCGTGTCACGCGTTTCGGGGCATTTTTGCGGCGCACGTCTCTGGACGAACTGCCACAGTTCATCAATGTGATACAGGGGCGGATGAGTGTCGTGGGTCCCCGGCCGCACGCGGTTGCCCATAATGAAATGTATCGCAAAGTGATCAAGGGCTATATGGTGCGGCACAAGGTGCGGCCTGGTATTACCGGGTGGGCGCAGGTCAATGGTTTGCGCGGTGAAACCGAAACCCTGGAAAAGATGCAGGCGCGCATTGATTATGACCTTGATTATCTCAGGCACTGGTCGGTGCTCATGGATATCAGGATCATTCTGCGGACGGTGTTTTTGATATTCTGGGATCGCCGGGCCTATTAGTGCCAAGCATGACACCGGCGCTGGGAGCGGTGTCCACCTTTCGATGATTCTCGCCTTTTTCACGACAAGAGCAATAAGACGTGCCGATTTTCATGCGCAAATTCCTGACGATAATGTTGTTGTTCGGGGTGCTTCTGGCCGTTGGCCAGACGCGCGCCTCGCAGGAAGACACCTTTCGGCCTTATGTGTCGGCCGCCATCGTTCACGACAGCAATCTGTTCCGCTTTTCCAGGGATTTCAGGCAAGACAACACCTCCGATACCATCAAGCGCCTCGAAGCCGGGGTGAACGTGGATTACACGCTGGGCCGCCAACAGGTGCTCGTCGATGCCAGTGTCAATCGTCATCTCTTTCAGCGTTTCGATTTTCTCGATTTTGACGGTAACGATGGGCGCGCCGTGTGGAACTGGCAGCTTGGCAATCGCTGGCAGGGAGACCTGGGGTATACCCGCAACCAGAGACTCGCGACGTTCACCGAGGTGCAGAGCCCGGTGCGAGACGTGCGCACCCAGCAATCGGCGTTTATCAATGCGATCTACAAGTTTGATCCGGATTGGCGCTTGCGCGCGGGCGGTAACTGGTACGATCTGGAATCGGGAGCGGCCGCGAGGCGGTTTCTGAATCGCAAAGAAATATCGGGCGTGCTCGGCGCGGAGTATGTCAACGAGGCGGGTAACTTCGTCGGCGGACAAGTGAGGGTCATCGGTGCGAATTTTCCCGATCGTGTGGTGGGGGTGCTGGACAACAGCTATGTTCAAACCGAAATACAGGGTGTGGCCGACTGGCGGTACACTAATCTATCCTATTTCAAGGGCAGGCTGGGCTATACTCAGCGCAAGCACGATCAGATTTCCAGCCGTGATTTCAACGGCCTGACCGGGCGGCTGACCTATGAATGGTCCGTGACGGCAAAGACCTTGGCCAGAGCGGAGATAGGGCGCGAGATAGGTTCCATAGATAATTTGATCAATACCTATGTCGTTACCCGGGCGGTGAGCACGGGCGCGACTTGGCTGCCAACCGCCAAGACCTTCGTGAAAGCCGATCTCGCCTACAAGCAGCGTGACTACCGTGGCGACCCAGGGCTGGGGTTTACCGGCGTGCGGGAGGATGATATCCGTACCCTGAGCGTGTCGGTGGGTTACACTCCGATGCGCAATGTTCAGCTTGCCCTGGACGCGGTGATGGAGAGGCGTGGTTCGACAAGAATCTTTGCCGATTATAGTTACAATATGGTGAGCGCTTCGGTCAGGGTCGAGTTTTAGTAAGCCTCACAGGGGATAACATGCAAAACCTGATTCCTCCCTATGGCGGTACATTGTCGAATCTCATCGATCCCGCCCATGCGGATCACCTGAAGTGTGAGTCCGTCGCTTTTCCTTCCATCGATCTGAACCAGCGGCAACTTTGCGACGTGGAGCTATTGCTCAATGGCGGGTATTCGCCGCTGCAAGGCTTCATGGGCCGCAGCGATCACGAGCGCGTGCTCGCCGACATGCGCCTTGCCGATGGCACTTTCTGGCCGCTGCCGGTGACACTGGATGTGGATGCCAAGACTGCCGCTGCATTGACTCCCGGCTGCCACGTCGCGTTGCGCGATCTGGAAGGATTCATGCTGGCGGTGTTGACCGTGAGCGACATCTGGGAAGCGGACAAGCCACGTGAGGCCGAAGCGTTATACGGCACGTCCGACCAGGCGCATCCGGGCGTGGATGGGTTGATGCGCAGCGTACAGACGCACTATGTCGGAGGAAAACTCGAAGGCGTGGCGTTGCCTGTGCATCATGATTATCCTGCGCTGTGGTTTGCGCCTTCGATCTTGCGCAGCCATTTTGCGCGGCGTGGCTGGCGCAAAATCGCCGTTTTCCCGGTCTCCCGCGTCTTGCACCGCGCCGAACATGAGTTTGCCATGCGTGCGGCGGCGGATCATGGCGCCAGTCTGCTGATCTGTCCGATGGCCGGGATGGCCCGTTCGGATACTCTGGACTATCACAACAAGATGCGCTGTCATCAGGTGATCATGCGACATTACCCGGCGGCGACCACGACGCTGGAGTTGCTGCCATTGGCAACGCGCATGGCCGGGGCGCGGGAAGCCTTGATGAACGCGATCATCTACCGCAATCATGGTTGCACCCATTTCATCGTCGATGAGCAGGATGCCGATGCGGACGAGGTGCGCGCCTTGTTCGCCGGATATCAGAAGGCGGTGGGCGTCGAGCTGGCGGTGATGCCGCGGCGGGCATACGTCGAAGACCTCGCCCAGTATATGCCCGTGGCCGAGGTTCCGCCGGGCGCGCGTACCCTGGAGTTCTCCGGCGCCGAGTTGCGGCGGCGACTCGAAAAAGGGCTGGAAGTTCCGGCGTGGTTCTCTTATCCCGAGGTCATCGACGAACTGCGCAAGTCTCATCCGCCGCGCAGCGAACGGGGGTTCACGGTATTTTTTACCGGTCTGTCCGGGGCGGGAAAGTCCACCATCGCCAGGGCACTGCTGATCAAGCTGCTGGAGATGGGCGGGCGCGATGTGACGCTGCTGGATGGCGACCTGGTGCGCAAGCATCTGTCGAGCGAGCTGGGTTTTTCGAAGGAGCACCGCGATCTCAACGTGCGCCGCATCGGTTATGTCGCCAGCGAGATCACCAGGCACGGCGGTATCGCCGTATGCGCGCCGATCGCACCCTATGCCGCGACGCGGCGCGCGGTGCGCGAGATGATCGAACCGCTGGGCGGATTCTTCGAAGTGCATGTATCGACCCCCCTGGAAGTGTGCGAAGGCCGCGATCGCAAGGGGCTTTATGCCAAGGCCAGGGCAGGTCTGGTCAAGGAATTCACCGGCATCAGCGACCCCTACGAGGCCCCCGAAAACCCGGAGGTCAGTATCGATACGTCGGGGTGCGGCGTCGATGAAGCGGTGCAGCAGATCATTCTGAGGCTGGAGTGCGATGGCTATCTGCGGTAACAGGTTTAATTCTTTCTCCCTTTGTGAGAGAGTGAGGGCAAGAATCCAATGAGCATACTGGTCGACAAAAACACAAAAGTCATTTGCCAGGGCTTCACCGGCAAGCAGGGTACATTTCATTCCGGGCAGGCGCTGGCCTATGGCACCCAGTTGGTGGGCGGGGTCACCCCGGGCAAGGGAGGGCAGAGGCATCTCGACAAACCGGTGTTCGACACTGTGCATCAGGCGGTCGCAGCGACGGGTGCCGATGCCAGCATGATCTATGTGCCGGCGGCGTATGCGGCGGATGCGATTCTCGAGGCGGCGGACGCGGGCATCAAGGTGATCGCCTGCATCACCGAGGGTATTCCGGTGCAGGACATGCTCAAGGTCAAGGCGGCGCTGGCTAATTACGACGCGCGTCTGATCGGCCCCAATTGTCCGGGCGTGATCACTCCGGGTGGATGCAAGATTGGTATCATGCCGGGCGCCATCCACAAGCCGGGGATCGTCGGTATCGTGTCGCGCTCCGGCACGCTCACTTATGAGGCGGTGCATCAGACCACGCTCAGCGGGTTGGGGCAGAGTACCTGTGTGGGGATCGGCGGTGATCCTATCCAGGGTATGAATTTCATCGATTGCCTGGCGTTGTTCGAGCAGGATCCGCAGACGGAAGGGATCATCATGGTCGGAGAGATCGGCGGGACGGCCGAAGAGGAGGCTGCCGAGTTCATCAGGCATTACGTGAGCAAGCCGGTGGTGGCCTATATCGCCGGCGTGACCGCGCCTCCCGGTAAACGCATGGGACATGCGGGTGCGATCATTTCCGGCGGCAAGGGCACGGCGGCGGAGAAGTTCGCGGTGCTGGAGCGCGCCGGTGTGGCGATCGTGCGATCGCCTGCCGAGATGGGGGCGCGCATACTGGAATGTCTTGGCGTTCAGACCTGACGATGGCGGCGGATTCCAGCTCTGGGCTTCGTGTCGTCCTGGCCCAACTCAATATGCGGGTTGGCGATGTGGCCGGCAATGCCGCCCAGGTGGTGGCGGCGGCGCACCGCGCCTGCAATGAGCTGCATGCCGATGTCATCGTCTTTCCCGAACTGACGCTGACCGGCTATCCCCCGGAAGATCTGTTGCTGCGTCCCGATTTGCACCGCCGCGTGTTGCGCGGTCTGGAGACCTTGAAGCGCGAGATAACCGGCATCGACGTGGTGGTCGGTTATCCCAGCCAGGAATTGGGCGGTTTATATAATGCCGCTTCGCTGATCCGGGATGGCCGGATCGTGGCGACTTATCACAAGCAGCATCTGCCCAACTACAGTGTATTCGATGAGAAGCGTTATTTTCAGGCTGGCGCCGGCCCCTGCGTCGTGCCGATCAAGGGTGTGCCGGTGGCCATCACCATCTGTGAGGATATGTGGCATCCGGGGCCGATGCGCCAGGCTTTCGACGCCGGTGCGCGACTGATGCTGAATCTGAACGCCTCGCCGTTTCATATCGCCAAGGGCGGTGAGCGCGAGGAAGTGCTCAGGACGAGAATTGGCGAAGGCGGCATGCCGGTGGTGTATGTCAATCTGGTCGGTGGTCAGGACGAATTGGTGTTCGATGGCGAGTCGCTGGTGCTGGATGCCACGGGCAACGTGGCGATGCGTGGCGCGCCTTTCGCCGAGGATCTCTACGCGGTCGATTTCACGGTCGGCGAGACGGTCGCGCCCATCCCCGCCGCATGTCACACGCCGCTCGCCCTGGAGGAGAGCGTTTACCGCGCCTTGGTGCTGGGGGTGCGCGACTATATCGAGAAGAACCGCTTTCGTGGCGTGGTGATCGGCAGTTCGGGCGGCATCGATTCGGCATTGACTCTGGCGCTCGCGGTCGATGCCATCGGCTGCGAGCGGGTGGAGGCGGTGATGATGCCATCGCGTTATACCGCGCAAATGAGTCTGGACGACGCCAAAGCGCTGAGCGAAGCGTTGGGAGTCGAGCATCATGTCATCTCCATCGAATCGGTGTTCCAGACTTTTCTCGACAGTCTCAAGGAGGAATTCGCGGGCGCGCCGGCCGATACCACCGAGGAAAACATCCAGGCACGCTGTCGCGGTGTGATGCTGATGGCGATCTCCAACAAGAAGCGCAAGATTGTCTTGACCACCGGCAACAAGAGCGAGATGGCCGTCGGTTATGCGACCCTGTATGGCGACATGGCGGGTGGCTTCGCTCCGATCAAGGATGTCCCCAAAACCCTGGTGTATCGATTGGCCGAATACCGTAACTCGATCAGTCCGGTGATTCCACGGCGTATTTTCGAACGCCCGCCCAGCGCCGAACTGGCGCCGGATCAGAAAGACGAGGATTCCCTGCCGCCGTATGCGATCCTCGACCCCATTCTGGAGATGTATATCGAGCGGGACAAGTCACTGGAGGATATCGTCGCCGCGGGTTTCGAGGAGGCCACCGTCAGGCGTGTCATGGGCATGGTGAACCGCAACGAGTACAAGCGCCGCCAGG
>SBBG01000184.1 GCA_005240065.1 Gammaproteobacteria bacterium
GACCAGAGAAGACCTTGACGAGATCATCTGTTTTTGCAGCCTGGGGAGTTCTGCCCTCGATGCGGCTGATAATCCGGTAGTCGCCAATGCGGTACTTCCAGAATTCGCCGAGACGGGAACCCTTGAGGGCTTCTCCGATGTTGCGGGGGTTGTCGAGATGTGCGATGCGCTCGTTCAGGAAACGCAGAATGCGCCGTGTTATCTGCGGGTCAAGGTTGCGTAGTTCACGTTCTGCCGCAGGGTCGATTTCAATCCTCCACGCCATACTGCTTCATCACTTCTTCAAGGGGGATGGTTTGTGTGCGTCCCGCACGTATGTCTTCCAGGCGTTTCTCGGCCAGAAAGATATCCTCGAGATCGTCCAGATGTTCGCGAATGGCTTCGATGGCGTAATAGGTTTTACTGCGTCCGGTGAGCGCGGCCAGTTTTTGCAGTCTGGCTTCCACGTCGGGCGGGAGTCGGATTGAGAGTGGCATGATGTCTCCTTACATTTGAATCGGTGCGATACAGGTATCGCAAAAGGCCGGGGAAATGACAAGGGATGATCTGGGGGCGCTTTATCTCTTATCAGGATAATCCCGCCGTCCCGCCCCGTCATACACCTGCCGCGGCCGGCCGATGCGCTGGTCCGGGTCGGCGATCATTTCCATCCATTGCGCCACCCAGCCGACAGTGCGGGCGATGGCGAACATCACGGTGAACATGTTGGTGGGGATGCCGAGCGCCTTGTAGATGATGCCTGAATAGAAATCGACGTTTGGATAGAGTTTGCGCTCGATGAAGTAATCGTCCTTGAGGGCGACTTCTTCGAGTTTCAACGCCAGTTCGAACAGTGGGTCGTTTTGATTGCCCAGTTTGTTGAGCACTTCGTGACACATGGCGCGGATGAGGCGGGCGCGCGGGTCATAATTTTTGTAGACGCGGTGACCGAAGCCCATCAACCGGAACGGATCGTTCTTATCCTTGGCGCGGGCGATGTATTTGGGAATGTTCTTGCTGTCGCCGATCTCCGCCAGCATGTGCAGTACTTCTTCGTTGGCGCCGCCGTGCGCCGGTCCCCACAGCGAGGCGATGCCGGCGGAGATGCAGGCGAAGGGGTCGGCGCTGGAGCTTCCGGCCAGGCGCACGGTGGAGGTGCTGGCGTTCTGTTCGTGATCGGCGTGCAGGATGAAGATCAGATCCAGTGCTTTTTCCGCGAGCGGATCGACGTGATAATCCTCGGCGGGCACGGAAAACATCATGTGCAAAAGATTGCCGCAGTAGTTCAGGTTGTTGCGCGGATACATGAATGGTTCGCCGATGGAGTGCTTATAGCTCGCCGCAGCGATGGTCGGCATCTTGGCGATCAGGCGGTGCGCGGCGATGTCGCGGTGATACGGATTATGGATGTCCGTCGAGTCGTGATAGAACGCCGATAAGGAGCCGACCACGCCGACCATGATCGCCATCGGATGGGCATCGTGATGAAAGCCGTTGTAAAAGCTTTTCAGGCTTTCGTTGAACATGGTATGGCGGCGGATGATGCCGGTGAACCCGTCGAGTTGCGCCTGGGCCGGCAATTCTCCATAGATCAGCAGGTAGGCGACTTCAAGAAAGCTGCTTTTTTCCGCGAGTTGTTCGATGGGATAGCCCCGATAAAGCAGCATACCTTGGTCGCCGTCAATATAGGTGATGGCGCTGTGGCAACTGGCGGTGGCGAGAAAGCCGGGGTCGTAGGTGACATAGCCCAGTTCGTGATAAAGACGGCTGATTTCCACCGCTGCCGGACCAAGGGTGCCGCGCCGCAGGGGAAGTTCGACGCTCTTGCCGGTGACGTTGTCCGTGATCGTGACGGTGTCTTTCATGGCTGCACCTCCATTGGGTGTGGTGTTCTTCCTAATATTATCGGCTAAATCATCGTGCTTCGTAGGGTGCGCCATGCGCACCATGGTTTTTTGTTCGGTGCGCGTGGCGCACCCTACATTGTTATTAAATCCAGCCGCGCCCCCCGTTCAGGAGTATGGACATGCGCTGCGCCAGCGCCGCGTAAACGATCCGCCAGCGGGTCCATGGCCTGTGGTTCGCCGTGGGTCAGGGCGATGGCGGGGCGGTCTTCAAAGTGTTGATACCAGTCGCACAGGCCGTCGGCATCGGCGTGGGCGGAGAAGCCGCCGATGGTGTGAATCTGCGCCGCAACGCGCACGGTCTCGCCGGCCAGTTTGAGGTATTTCGCGCCGTCCACCAGGGCGCGGCCCGGCGTCCCTTGGGCCTGGAAGCCGACGATCACGACGTGGCAGCCGTTGCGCCACAGGTTGTGTTTCAGGTGGTGGCGGATGCGTCCGCCGTCGCACATGCCGCTGCCGGCGATGATGATGGCGCCGTTGTTGATGCGGTTGATGGCCATGGATTGAAGCGCGGTGCGGCTGAGGTGCAGGTTGGGCAGTATCGTGAAGGGATTGCCGTGCGCACGTTGCTCTGCGGCGGCCTCGGTGTCGTAGAGGGCGGTGTGGCGGGCGTAGATTTCGGTCGTTTCGATCGCCATCGGGCTGTCGAGGAAGACCGTCCAGTCTGCCAGCCCCCATTCCTCATAATGGCGGCCGAGTTCGTAAAGCAATTCCTGGGTGCGCCCCACGGCGAAGGCCGGGATCAGCACATTGCCCTGATTGTGTTTGGCGTGTGTCAATACCTCGCTCATTTCGTCCCAGGTGTCTTTCCAGGAACGATGCAGGCGGTCGCCATAGGTGCTTTCCATGATCACCAGGTCGGCTTCGCGCACCGGCTGCGGGTCTTGCAGGATGGGGGCGTCGCGGTGGCCCAGGTCGCCGCTGAACACCAGCTTGCGGCGCGTGCCGTCGGCTTCCAGCCACACTTCCACGATCGCCGAGCCCAAGATGTGGCCGGCATCAGCGAGCCGGATGGAGATGCCTGGCAACAGGGCGGTGGTGATGCCGTAATCCAGTACCTTGAAGTTGCGCATGGCATTTTGCGCGTCGTCCAGCGTATACAACGGCTCTACCGGCGGCAGGTGCTTGCGCTGCCGCTTGCGGTTTTCCCATTCGGTGTCTTTCTCGTTGAGATATGCCGCGTCCTTGAGCATGACGCGGCACAGATCGCGCGTGGCGCGATGGGTGTAGATCGGACCGCGAAAGCCATTCTTGACCAGCAGCGGCAGACGGCCGGAGTGATCGAGGTGGGCATGCGTCAGCACCGCGGCATCGATCTTTGCCGGGTCGAAGTCGAACGGCAGCCGGTTGCGCGCCTCGTCCGCTCGCGAGCCTTGGATGAGGCCGCAATCCACCAGGATGCGATGGCGGCCAGAGCGGATGAGATAGCACGAGCCGGTCACCTCGCGCGCCGCGCCGAGGAACTGGATGTCCATGACGGAATGTTCAGTGGATTTTCGCACAATCACCCCAGGCTTGCCCGCACTTGCTCCGCCGAGCGGAGCACCGCTGCTTGCTCCTCCTTCGTCAGCGGCAATTCCACCACCGTTTCCAGACCCTTGCCGCCCAGAATCGCGGGCACGCCGAACGCGATATCGCGCTGACCGTACTCGCCATCCAGCACCGCAACGCACGGCAAGATGCGCCGTCGCCGGTGGACCAGCGCATCCACCATGACAGCGATGGCCGCCGCCGGTGAATCATAGGCGCTGCTGTTTTCTTTCAACGCCAGAATCTCGGCGCCGCCTTGGCGGGTGTGCTCCCCAAGATGGGCGATGGCTTCGGCGGAGAGAAAGTGGCCGACGGGAATGCCGTTGATGCAGGTATAACGCGGCAGCGGCACCATCGTGTCGCCATGTCCGCCGATCACCAACGCCGTGATATCCTTGACGGAGAAGCCGGTCTCCAGCGCGATGAAGCTCGCCATGCGCGCGCTGTCGAGCACGCCCGACAGGCCGAACACCCGCTGTCGCGCCCAGCCGCTATGGCGCCAGGCGTGATAAGTGAGCACATCCACCGGATTGCTGACGATCAGCACCATGGCTTGCGGAGCGTAGCGCATGACCTGGTCGACGATCGTCGTCATGACCGGCAGATTGGCGTCGCGCAGATCGGCGCGTGACATGCCAGGCTTGCGGGGCGCGCCGGCGGTGATGATGACCAGATCCGAACCCGCCATCAAAGCCGGGTCGGCACCGCCCGTCACCCGGGTATCGAACCCGAACAGTGGCGCGGACTCCTGGATGTCCAGCGCGATACCCCGCGCCACACCTTCCTGCCGCCCCAGCAGCACCAGTTCCCGGCACAGCTCCTCTTTGGCGAGAATCTGCGCGGTCGATTCGCCTACCCGGCCGGGGCCGACGATAGTGATTTTTTCCATGTTCCTTTCTCCCCTCGTGGGCGTCTGTTTTCAATCATGAGGGGGAAAGGGGGGATTGTAAAGGCGTGAGGTGATGGTGGTGTGTTTGATCGGCCTGGCGGAACTGACCGCCTGCGTGACCGGTATTCCTGGGTTCGGTCGTCATGTTTTCAGCGTTATGACGACATTCCCCCTCTTGTGCCCGGTGTCCACATAGCGGTGAGCCTCGATGATCTGCTCGAACGGATAGCGCCGATCAATGACCGGTTTGAATCTTCCCATCGCCGCCAGCTCTGCGAGGAAACGCAAATCCTCCGCGCGCCCGGTTGCTGGCCCAGCAATGATTTTCTTGCCGCTGGTCATCGATACCCATGGAATCTGAAGCATGTCTGGCAGCCCACATAAAACCAGAAGAAGGCGCCCTCCTTCTTTTAGTGAACCTTTACTGCGAGGGAACGGGGCTGTGCCGGCTATATCGACAATGACGTCATAGGTTTCACCATTTTGCATGAAGTCCTCTTTGGTGTAGTCGATTACATGATTGGCGCCCAAAGACCTCACCAATTCCACGTTCGCGGTACTGCACACCCCGGTCACGTCCGCCCCGAAGTGCTTGGCAAGCTGTACCGCAGCCGTGCCTACTCCCCCGGAAGCGCCATTTACAAGTACTCGTTCTCCGCTCTGAAGCTTTCCTCTTCTGAAAAAATCCAACGCCGTTGTTCCGCCAAAAGAGATTGCGGCGGCCTCGTCGTAACTCAAATTGACGGGTTTTAGCACCACCGCCCCGTCTTCCGGCATGCATTTGTACTCCGCATGACAACCCATGGCGGCATCGCTGAACGCAAAAACCTGGTCTCCGGCTTTGAATTTTCTTACATCTTTGCCGACCGATTCAACTTTTCCGGCAAGTTCTGTCCCTAGTATGGGTTGCTTTGGCCTCCATACTCCAAATACCAAACGCATGATGAGCCTGAAGCCGGCAGGTACATTGAGACTTCGCGTCCTCCAATCGCCTGATGTGACCGTTGTCGCAAGTGTTTTTATCAAGATTTCATTGTCCTTGGGCTCGGGCTTTGCGACATCCTTCAATTGAAGGACTTCGGGAGGACCGTATCTTTCATATACGCACGCTTTCATACGTTATCGCCATCGAGGGTGCTTTGGTCCGTAGTTTTTCCTTTTATCAAGTTCATTTAACGCGAACTCTCCGATTGATTTGGCGGCAGGACTCCGCGAATGGCCGAGATGATCGCTTCGGGGTTTTCCAGCGGGATACCATGGCCGCTATTGACCCATATCTGCTTGGCGCCGGGATAGAGCCGGACGATGTCCTTGCGCTTTTCATTCGCGTCATCAGCCAATGTGGATTTTTCCTTCATAGGTTGCAAGGCGCTCAATACAATCACGGGTTTTTCAACAAATGTTGGCAATCCCAAGATGCTTTCTCCCGTGATGTTAATCGAATTCATTTCTTCTTTCTCCACTGCTGAGGCTACCAAACCGAATGCCACGCGAAACCAGGCGGGCCAATTTTCCGGAGAGCCATTGCCTCGGAGTTGTGCGGGGTGGGTGGAATCAACAAGAACGAGGGCGCCGACTTCGCTTGGATAACGCCGGGCGAACCACTGCATGTATAGACCGCCTACCGAATGTCCTACCAATACATAAGGTGGATTCAAGCCCTTGCTTCGAAGTAGCGACCGCAGTTCATCGACGATATGCATGCCGTCACGAGGCGTAGAAGCGGGGTCGCTTTTTCCGTAACCCGGGCGGTTGTAGGCGAATGCTGTGGTATTTTTAGAAATCTCCGGAAACACCTTTGTCCACCAGTCAATCGTTCCTCCAAGACCATTTTCAAAAACGACGACTCCGTTACCGTTTCTGGTTAATACATATTCAACGCGTCGATTTTCAATCTGTTCGGTCATTACATTCGATGACGCGCAACCAGAGACAAGAATCGCGGCTAACAATAGGGCATGTGTAATATTCATTCCGTATTTACCAACAGGCATAAATCTGTACTTCAAGACATCTGTCTACGGCGCTCACGCGAAATTAACCATTCGGCCACGGTAAGGTTGATGGCCCAACCCGCACCCATGAATATGGTTCTTGTCAGTTCCCCTTGTATGCTCGGGAACAGGAACCAGGGCAGATGGGTAATGACCTGCGTACCCGCGCCGAGGCCGAGGGCATAGCCGCGCATCATCCAGGTACGGTGACGTGGGATGTCGCGCCTGCGAATGGCAGCAAAACCGAGGCATAGGAACAGGGTCATCGCCGAACCCACCAGCAGCCGGATGACGTAAAGTACCGGGCCGTCAAAATTTACCGGCGGATAAAACAGGGTCATCCACAGGCCCGAGAGCGCGGCCACAAGCCCGCATGGGACCAGCGTCCGTCCGGCCGCGCGGTGCCAGTTGGATTTACGGCGGCGGCAGTCCGGGGTGAACTGGAATGCGCCGAGGACACTATAGAGCGCAGAGCTGAGAATATGCAACACCACGGGCAAAGGCGCCGCGAAGAACCGCGCGTTGTCTGGTGTGATCTCCGCACCGCCACCGAGCTGAACCATGCGGAAGACGCCCGCAACAATCGGGATGAAACTGAGTGCTATCAGCCCAGCGGGTATGAGCCAATCGGTTTTGGCGAGGCCACATCCCACTGTCCGATTTCCCGGGGCTGACTCCATGTTCAGCATTTGCCCGCAGCTTGCAGCAAGGCATTGCAGCCCGCTTTATTAGTTTTCCCTTTGTCCTTCGACCCTGTTGTGAAGTCCGTGCACATGGCGCTGGCGCCACTACCCATGCCCCACGTCACTACTTTGCCAAGGCCCGACATTTCAAGGATTTCGCATGTATACGTTTTCCCTGAGTTGGTTTTAACTGTGTACTGGGTTCCATCATAGCCAGTGGGAGCTTCGACTTCTTGCTGGCTGGTGATGGCAAATTCACCAACCTCTTCGCCAATCGCCATGGATATTTTCTTCATGGCCTTGCTGCCCTCCTCGTTGGAGGCGGAACTATTGCTGGCGTTTGTCGCACAGCCATAAAAAGCAGTGCTTAGCGGTAACAACGCGGCAAAAGCGATTAGTTGTTTCAGTCTCATCATCGATCCTTTAAAGTTGAAATTTTATCGTGCCTGGTCAATTAAGGCGGGTTCAGCAGTACCGCTAACGGTATATCTTAATGACGCCGGTACGGAGTGGAACCCTACCGTGGTAGGGTGGTGGTGTTGCCCGTGCATATTTTGGTAACCTAGCCGGGACAACGCGCCAGGGTCAGAACCCGCCCCTTTCTTTTTTCCAGGCATCTATCGAGATGACGCCGATCAACGAACACTCCGCTCTTGTTGTGGATGACCATCCGCTGGTCGCGCGCGGCATCGCGGAGTATCTGCGCTCGCATTGTGGGTTTGACCGTGCCGATGCGATTTGCGCGGCCGCCGACCTCTGGGCAAACATCGGGCGGTTCGGGGCGCCGACGCTGGCATTGGTCGATTTTTGGCTGCCGGAGGGCACGGCGTTGCCGGCGCTGGTGCGTCTTCGGGACGAGTATCCGGCGACCCGCCTGATGGTGATCAGCGGCGATGACGATCCGGCGGTCCGCGACAAGGTACGCCGGTTGCCTGTCGACGGCTTTCTGCTCAAGCAGGCGGAGCCTGCGGTTTTCGCGCAGGCGGTCGCTGCAGTACTGCACGGCGATGCGTGGTTCGACGAGGCTCCGGTTGCCGTCCAAACCGCTGGCGAGACGCGGAACCTGCCCCTGAGTCCTGCCGAACTGGGTTTGACCCCACGCCAGGGCGAGGTGCTTGCCATGATGCTCAAGGGGTTGCCGAACAAGCGGATCGCACAGGCGCTTTCCCTCACCGAACAAACAGTCAAGGAGCATGTGAGCGGTATTCTCGACAGGCTGGGGGCGCGCAACCGGATCGATCTGATCACGCGCTTGCGGGGAAAACGTGTCGATGCCTGAACGGGCCGGCATCGGCAAGGAGTTGCGCTACGACGATATCAGCGCGGTTGGCCGGGTGGGTCTGCTTGATGTGGCCTTTGCCCGCATCAATTACGGTTTTGGGGCGATGGTTATTGTCGGCTTGCCCTTCATCGCCTGGTATATCCAGATCGGTCAGGATCCGCTCGGGCTCGTGCTGTGGACGGCGTGGTATTTCGCCGGGATGCTGGTCGTCCGCTGGCTCTATCGACGCTTCCACCGCGAGCGCGCCGCAACGAGCCCCGAGGCGATACTGAGCCGCTGGTCACCTTTGGTTCACGGCATGGCGCTGGTCTACGGTACGAGCATGGCCGTTCCGCCCTTGTTGACGGCGCATCATGCCAGCTTCGAATTCCAATTACTCTACCTGGTGACGGTTGCGGCCATCGTCGCCGGCAATGCCGTGCATTCGTCGCCGGTGCTCTCGGTATTCCGCTGTTTTTTTCTGACCGGTTGGGGTAGCGTGACGCTGCTGGTGCCTTACGTCTTTCCGGATCATTGGTACTATGTGATGCCGCTGGCCCTGATCTATGCCCGGACGATGCTTAAGCACTCGGCCATCTCGCATCGTTTCTTCGTCCAGAATACCCTGCTCCAGGAGGAGGGGGTACGGCTCGCCGAGAATTTCCGCCGCGCCAAGGAAGAGGCGGAAAAGGCTCTGTACGACAAGAACCTATTTCTGACCACGGCCAGCCACGACCTGCGCCAGCCAGTACATGCGATGGGCTTCCTGGTCGAATCGATCTCGCGGAGCAATCGTGATACCGCGCTCGATGGCGCTCTGGCCGATCTTCGGCACAGCGTGCGCTCGGCGACGCAGATGTTCAACGCCCTGCTTGATCTATCCCGGATCGAAAGTGGTCGAGTACAAATCAAGACAGAGGACGTTAACCTGGCCGACATCGTCGACAGTGTGACGATGATCTTTCGCGAAGAGGCGCGTAGCCGCAACCTCGATATGCGCATCCATCTCCCCCCAGGTTCGGCGATCGCCATCGCCGACACAACGTTGTTGCGCCAGTCGCTCAGCAATCTGCTGCACAATGCCCTGCGTTACACGCGCCGAGGTGGCATCTTGCTGGCTGTTCGCCGGCGTGGTGATGATTGGCGGTGCGAGGTATGGGATACCGGTATCGGTATCGCGACGAGTGATGGCGCCGATATATTCTCGCCATTTTCCCGCAATGAACATGCCTGGAACATCGATAGTGCAGGATATGGACTGGGACTGGCCGTCGTTGCCCGCTGCTGCACCCTGATGGGGGCGGAATATGGATTTCGTTCGCACGAAGGGAAGGGTTCGTGCTTCTGGATACGTATCAAGGCCATTGCAGACGCGAAGCCCACCATGGCCGACAGGCAGACAGAGCTCCAGGTGCAACCTGGTTGGTCGGGAAGCTGTCTGGTTATCGACGACGACCCGCTGGTGCGTAGCGCGTGGGAAACACTGATGCAGTCCTGGGACTTGCAAGTTACCTGTGTTGATTCGGGGAAACAGGCAGTACGACTGCTTGAAGCCGGCTTCAGGCCGGATGCCGTGTTTTGCGATCAACGCCTGCGTTCAGGTGAGAGCGGTTTCGAGTTACTGCGGGAGTTACTCGAACGCCTGCCCAATGCAAGTGGAGCAATGATCAGTGGCGAACTGGATTCCCCGGAATTGGCTGATGCGGCGGAGCAAGGCTATTTGGTGTTACGCAAACCCGTTGAACCAGAGACGCTTCAGGCCGTGCTAGGGCAGTGGCTGACACCCGCTGGCCGGTTATCATCTTGTGCTTGGCAGTCCCGTCTTGGTGAGCGTACCTTCTAAAGGGCGCTTCTAAAAATTCGTC
>SBBG01000206.1 GCA_005240065.1 Gammaproteobacteria bacterium
CCTGTTCGTGTTCAAGTCGACACCACGTTTTTTTGTCGAAAAATTGCTATGACTCATTGAGTTATGCGATAACACGGCTAAGTTAACCGGACACTAGTGAGTCCTTCATTGTCTAAATCCGCCAAACTCTTGTGGTAATTGTCGTTGACTCGGAGCTCAATGCCCTGGTAGCCGGATTGGATCGCAATATCCACCGAGTCGTTGAACGAGAATTTCGGCAACACCGCTGTGCAAAGATTCATATCTGTTGATGTTCCACCTACCCACATTGATTCCCTATGAACCTGTTTGCAGAACTGCGGCGGCCCCTCATCTTTCCGGGTTCTTTTTCCCCAGCGCGTAGGGCCGGTCGAGCGCGAACGGCGCCGGGGTGCGCGCCCACTGCTCCCGCGGCACATCCACGGCGAGTTCCACATCATGGCCATCCGGATCGAGGACATAAAAGCCATGAGTGATGGTGTGATCCACCCCTGTGGAAACCGCAAGCCCCGCGGCCAGACAACGCTCGTAAAGCAGGGTGAGCGCTCGCTCATCGGCGACGTCGAAGCATAAATGCGCGAGCCCTGTCTCCTCTACCCTGGGTGACCCCGCGCGGGCGCCTACCTCCATCAAAGCGAGATCGTGATGGTGGGCGCCAGCGGCGTAGAATCGCATCTTGCGGCGTTCCCCGACCCGCTGCATGCCAAGGACGCCGCAATAGAAGCGCTCGGAGACCTCCAGGTCGCGCACCTTCAACGTCACGTGATTGATCCCGCGTAGCAACATGGCTGACCCTCTCATGCGCCGCTTGATGAAAAATGCTGATACACCGCCAAACCAACGGCAGCGATGACCGGTACGAGCGCCGCCACCCCAACCCACAGGGTGGTGATGGCGGGCGCCGATTCAGGGCGATAGCGCTCCACAAGAAACAGCGCGCAGGCACTTGTGCCCAAGGCGGCCAGTAATAAGAGCGCGGGCAAGACCGGGGTGTCGGCGTAAAAACGGCCGACGAGCATCAAGCCGGCCAAAGCCGTCGCCATGACGGCGGTTCCGGCGTGTCCCAACGGAATGCGCGGGCACGGCCAGTTCAAGAGCAGCCACCCGCCCAGGGCGGCCGAGGCGGCGCCGCCGAGTTGACCCAGCATGACACTGCCCGCGAGCACCGCGACGGCGGCGTTGCCCGCCGCGATCACCAGCAATACGACACCCGCCGCCGCGCCTCGCGGTGCGATGTGGTCCAGATAAAACCACGCGCCCGCCCACAGCGCGCCGATCACGAGCAGCGTACCGGCGGCTCGCATCCAGCCAGCCTGGGGCAGGAGCGGCGCCAATAACAGGGCACCGGCCAATAAAACGAACGTCGCCCCTATCAACATCCTCAGCCACGCCGGAAAACGGGGACGGCGAACCAGCATGGACAGGGGCCAGGCCGCCAATGCCAGGATGGGCAGCCAATCCAGTGACTGCCGCGGCGGGAAGGCGAATGAGGCGTAGATCAAACCATATCCGGCAAGAAATCCGGCGGCCAGGGCGGCGGCGCCGGTGAGCTGCGGGATGCGCCGGCGCAACAGCAGCGCGAACACCAATCCCAGCAGGGTTACCGTCAACGGCCAAAGAACCGTTTGAGTCAACAACCCCCAGGTGAATGAAGAAATCATGGTCTTCTCCCCTCGGCCAGCAATTTGGAGAACGCGCACCGGCGTGTCAGGCACCGGCGCACGGCTCGTCTACTTCCGGGTGGCCTCGATATTGAGTTGGAGTTTCACCGTGTCGCTGATGCCTTCCAGCATATAGTTCATGCCGAAATCGCTGCGCTGGAGGGTCGCTGTCGCGATGTAGCCCGAGCGGTAGCCACCCCACGGATCGGGGCCCGCGCCGATGCGTTGCACGGCGAGGGTGACGGGGCGGGTCATGCCATGCAGAGTGAGATTGCCCGTCACCACATAGTCCTTGGCGCCGCGCGGTTTGACTCCGGTACTCACGAAACGCATGGCGGGAAATTGCTTGGCGTTGAAGAAATCCGGCCCCAGCAGATCCTTGTCGCGTTGCGCATGGTTGGTATCCAGACTGGAGACGGGGATTTCCAGCGACACCTGGCTCTTCTCGGGGCGGCTGGGGTCCAGAGTGAAATTCCCCGATACCGAATTGAAACGGCCCGGCAACTCGCTGACCCCCAGATGACCGATGAAAAACTGTACGGAAGAGTGAACGGGGTCGATCGCATAAGCCCCGCCCGGCTCCGCCGCCTGAAGTTTATAATCGGCCGCGAAGGCGGTTCCGTGCAACGCCGCCGCGGCGGGCAGCAGCAAGGCCAGAATCCGGGCATGCGCGTTGAATAGGGTTTGTGTAGTGGTTTTCATGGTTGATCCTCCTAAGTAGCTGAAAAGTGACTCACCGTGATTGGGGCTCGCGCAGCCACGCGGGGGCGATCAGCGTGCCCCAACCTCGGCCGTAACCGAGCACGATGTTGAGCCCGGCCAGCGGCTCGAGATAACGCGCATGCTTCAGCGCGCCGACCTGGACGGGATCGAAACCGGCCCGGGCGGCAAGTTCCTCGACACGGCGAGTGGCGGTCTCGTCGTCACCGGCGATGAACACCGGGACGGGTGTATCCTGCAGGCGCGGACCGTGGGCGAATATCTGGGCGAACACGGTGTTGAATGCCTTCACCACCTTGGCCCCGGGAATGAGCCTTTGGATTTCTTCGGCGGCCGAGGTGTCATGACCGACGGTCAATCCCATGTAATCAGCGGTGAGTGGGTTGGTGATATCGATCACGATCTTGGCGGAGAGATCGCCCGCCGCGCGCAGCGCGGAGGCGGCTTCGCCGTAGGGAACGGCGAGCACGACGACGTCGGCCCCCGCAGCCGCCTGTCTCACCTCCTGCGCCCGGACGCCGTGACCTATTCTCGCCGCCACGGTTTGGGCCTTGTTCGTGTCCTTGGCTCCGAACACTACCGACGCGCCCGACTTGGCAAAGACTTCGGCGAGGCCGGAACCCATGTTGCCGTATCCAATGATTGTGACTTGCATATGAGCATCTCCTTTTTGCTAAGACCCGTTCTTCAATTTCACGCGCTGTCCACAAAACAGCGTTGGAGACCAGTCTATCGTTGCCATTTAGAAAATAAATATCTATTCTTGAAATTAACAATTTCCTTATGAGAAATAATTATGGATACCTTGACCGCCATGCGGGTCTTTACACAGATCGTGGAATCAGGCAGTTTCTCGGCGGCCGCCGAACGACTGGATATTTCACCGGCGATGGCGACCAAGCACGTGGCCGCGCTGGAGGATCGTCTGGGAGCGCGATTGCTGCATCGGACGACACGCCGGTTAAGCCTCACCGAAACCGGCAAGAGCTACCACGAACGCTGCGTTGAAATCCTGGCCGAGATCGAGGATCTGGAGCGCTCCACGGGCGAACGGGTGGAGCGGCCGCGCGGCCTGCTGCGCATCACCGCGCCGGTTTCCTTCGGCATCTCCCACCTCGCCCCCCGGCTTGCGGAATTCCTTTCCCGTTACCCGGAGGTCAGGATCGATCTCGCCCTCAACGATCGCATCGTCGATCTGGTGGAGGAAGGCTATGATCTCGCGATTCGCATCAGCCGGCTCGAAGATTCGAGCCTCGTCGCCAGACGCCTGGCCATCACGCAAATGATGCTTTGCGCTTCGCCCGATTATCTTGCGCGAAAAGGAGAGCCCCGCCACCCCCGCGATCTCTCCGCGCACGATTGCCTCGGCTACACCTATTGGGGCACGGGGGAAGAGTGGCGCCTGCAAGGCCCCGACGGCCCGCACAGCGTGCGCATCCGGCCGCTCATGCAGGCCAACAACGGCGATGTCCTGCGGGCGCTCGCGCTCGCCGGGAAGGGAATCATTCTTCAACCCGATTTCCTGGTGGGCGCGGATTGCGCGGCGGGCAGGCTCAAACCCCTGCTTCCCGATTACGCCTGCGGAGAACTGTCCGTCTACGCGGTCTACCCCCACCGCAAGCATCTTTCAGCCAAAGTGCGCGCCATGGTGGAGCTGTTGGCGGAAAATCTCCCGGCGCGTTGAAACCGTCTGGAAAAATCTTTCCGCTCACTTCGTCACGCCGGTTTCCCGAAACCCAAAAGGTGAAAGGGCGCGCATTGTGAATTCTCCACCGGCCATACATGGACGCCTCCGTTTTGCCAAGCAGCCATTTGATGACGGCGAGAAGGTAAAGATTGCAGCCATACATCCAGGCTTTGCGTGAGACCTTCGCCTCTGTCCCTGATGGAATCCGCTGATCGTGTCCTTATCAAAGCCGCACACTCCAAGGTGCTCTGCCGGGGCCAGGTTTTCACGATCACGGTCTAACCTGAATGGCACTTACTTAACTATAAAAAACATTTAACTTCAATAGTTTAATAGTTTGTCGATCTGGCCGTTTCGCTGCTATTTTCCTGCTCGTATGGCCGTTGCCGATTGGTTTGACAGAGAACAGAAGGGCGACGCAATCCTTTGGCTGTTTCTAACTGATTGATTATTGATTGTGTCGCCGTGCTCGCGATACATTTTGGGACATCCCAGTCCCAAAA
>SBBG01000223.1 GCA_005240065.1 Gammaproteobacteria bacterium
CCCCTCTCCCGCGAGCGGGAGAGGGGCCGGGGGAGAGGGGGCGGTCTTCACCACCGAGGCCGAGAGACAGGCCGCCCGCGTGGTCATGGACGTCATCGGCAAGTACGAGGTCAGGCGCGATCTCGTGCCTACCAGCAGCGCGCTGCTGAAACCAGAAGTGCAGAAGGAAATCCTTGCGGAAGTGGCGGAGCGTTTGCGCCCGGTGCAGGGCAACCTGCTGGCGGGCGTGGACGGTGGGGCGCCAGCGATTGATCTGTCTTCCGTGGTGGCCAAGACCACCGAGATCGTGGTGCAGCAAACCATCGATATTCCGCGCATCGCCGTGGTGCCCAAGGGCGAGGTCACGACGGGCTTCCACCCTTTCACGCTGGACGTGAGCCAGCTTCACTTGCAGCCTGGTGAGCGTGAGATTGTGATCCACAACCTGCACACCAACGAGCAAGACACCCTGGCATCCGAAATTGGCCTCAAGGAACAACGCCCGGAGGACTACATCGTCCACGCCCTGGTGGACTTTGATGACATCGACTACTTCATCCACGCCGATCTGCTCTACGATCTCGCGGGCCAGATGGTGCGGCACTTGCGGAGCTATCTTTCGGAAGCCGAGGCGATCAGTGTGCTGGATCGGGATCGCCGCCTCATCGCGCGGGAAATCCACGCGCAGATGATGGCGCACTTCTGGGAGGAAGCGACCGGGTACGAGGTGCAGGTCAGTCGTGGTTTCACGGAACTCAAACCGTGCAACTACACCGCTACCGCAGGCCAGACGGCGCACCATTTCCGCGAGACCGTGGCCGACACGAGCCGCATCAAACAGATGCTCTTTGGCGGCTTCGTGCGTTGCCTGTATCCGCTCGTGAAGTTCGGTTCGGATACCGAGCGGCGTTTTGCCATCATTCTGGAGCGCGACGCCAACAAATGGTTCAAACCTGCCAAGGGGCAGTTTCAGATCTTCTACAAGCTGGGCACCGAACAGCCGGAGTACATCCCCGACTTCGTGGCCGAAACCGATTCCACGATCTTCATGGTGGAAACCAAGGCGCGCATCGACATCAATACCCAGGAGGTTCAGGCCAAGGCCGCTGCCGCCATGCAGTGGTGCAAGCACGCCTCGGATTACACCGCGAGCATCCAGGGCAAGCCCTGGAAGTACTTGCTGCTACCCCACGATGAGGTCAATGAATCGCGGCGGCTCACCGACTTTCTGCGGTTTGAAATCAAGGGGTAGCCATGGATACAACGCAGGAGAACGCATCCTCGATCACCGCATGGTTCGTGGGCGCGAGCTTTGGCCATACGGATGATCAGAGCGCCCATTTTCTGGAACAGGGTATTTGGGAAATCAGCAATCCGAGGGAGAAAGAACGGGCCTCGGTGCGTGCCATGCGCCCGGGTGAGCGCATCGCCATCAAAGCCGCCTACGTGCGCAAGCACGGCCTGCCCTACGACAATCGTCAGCAGCCGGTCTCGGTGATGGGGATCAAGGCCGTCGGCATCTTCACTGGGAATCTCCAGGACGGTGAATGGGTGAAGGTGCAGAATCAGGTAGGAGCACTCGGCTTCGCGGCGTGAGACACGAGTCCGGGAAGCACCTTGCTCCCGCCGTAGAGACCCAGCGACGTAGTTCGCAGGCTGCGCCTGCCCAGTCCTGTTGGTTGACCCTCCACCGCAGGGTCGAGGTCTGCAGCCGCCCCTGCACTGAGGTTAAAGGTGAAGTCGACGATGGCCGCGAGCCGGCTCTCGGGCTCGGTCGCCAGCACGGGGCAGTAGCGCAGCGTGGCATCGAGAGCGGTGCGCAGGTCCTGGCGCAGGAAGGCCTCACCCTCTTTCTCGGTGATCGGCGGATGCTTCGGATCGCAGAGGTGTCGGTAGCCGACCGTCAAGTACCCTGGTGGGCAGATATAGGGGTGGGCGCGGCCGTGGGATTCATTCGTGGGCACCCGGTGAAAGTCCTCGAATCGCTTGGCCAGGTCGGGCGCGCAAGCTCGACCGCGACATCCGGCTGGTGCCCGGCGCCGTGCTCACCCGCGAGTACCAGGGGGCGAGCATCGGGTGACGGTCGCCCAGGACGGGCAGTACGAGTTCGAGGGCAGGCGCTACCCGAGCCTGTCCATGATCGCCCGCGAGATCACCGGCACCCGCTGGTCCGGGCCGCTCTTCTTCGGCGTGAAGGCGTCGGCCAATACGTCAGCCGGATGGTCAACCTGACCACACTGGCACCCGATATCGTGGCGGCTATCCTGGACGACGCCTTGCCGAACCACGTCACGCTGTTTGATCTGGCGTCGGGGACGCCGTTGTCGTGGGAGGAGCAGCGGGATCGGGTGAAGCCAGTGTCGGCATAACCCAACCTGCAAGTGGTCAAATCAGCTTCGCCAGCTCTATGAGTGCCCGTTCCATGCGCGCATCCCAAACACGTGCGCTGGAAAGGCGAATGAAATTACCGAAACTGCCGCTCGCCGAAAAGAGCGGGCCGGGGGCGATGCTCACCCCTTTGCGTAGCGCCCGGCGTGCCAGGGCAAAGCTGTCCGTACCTTCCGGTAGTTCCAGCCAGAGCACGAATCCTCCTTGCGGTTGAGAAATGCGGGTTTCTTCCGGAAAGGACTTCATGACGGCATCGCTCATGCGCGCCACGGCGCTGGCGTAGCGGCCGCGCACTTCGCGCAGGTAACGCTCGTAACGCCCCGTTCCCAGCAGATCCGCCACCGCGAGCTGCGGTACGGTAGGGCTCGCGATGCTGGTCACATACTTCAGGTACTCGATGCGTTCCCGGCGTTTCCCGGTTGCAGCGACCCATCCGATGCGCAATCCAGGCGCCAGCGTTTTGGAGAACGAGCTGCAATACAGGATGTCGGCATGCGGCGCGAGCCCCTTGCAGGTCGACGGCCGTTGCGGGGCGAACCCCAAATCGCCATAGACATCGTCTTCGATGAGCGGAATCTGGTGTTTGCCGAGCAGGTGCACCAGCGCGCGCTTATTCTCATCCGGCATACGGGAGCCGAGCGGATTGCTGAAGTTCGGCGAAACCACGCAGGCTTTCACCGGCCAGCGATCCAGGGCGAAGGCCAAGGCGTCGAGGGCAACGCCATCGCGCGGATGACCAGGGATTTCCAGTGCTTCCAGGCCGAGCGATTCCATCACATGCAGCAGACCGTAGAAGGCGGGTGATTCGACCGCCACGACGTCACCCGGCACCGTCACTGCGCGCAGGGCCAGACTCAGCGCCTCCTGGCAGCCGGTGGTGATGACGATATCGTCGGCGAAAACCGCGCCTCCCGTTTCGCTCATGCGCCGGGCGATCTGGCGGCGTAGTTCCGGTGCGCCCGGCGGCATCATGTAGCCGGCGGTCTCGGCGCGCCGGGTGCGCACGACCTGTGCCAGTGCGCGCCCGATCGCTTGCGTGGGAAGAAATGTCGGATCGGGCACGGCGGCACCGAGTTGCACGATGGCGGGATCGTTTGCCGCCTTGATCAAGGCCATCGCCATGGCCTGGCCAGTAACGAGTCGCGGCGGGGTCGCCTTGGCTGCGGGTTCGGCTTCAATGGCTTGAATGGGCTGGCGCGCACGCACGTAAAAGCCGGAACGGGGCCTTGCCTCGATGTAACCCGAATCCACGAGCTGCTGGTAAGCAGCGATCGCCGTGGCCACGCTCACGTTGCGGTTTTGCGCATGGCTGCGCACGCCGGGCAGGCGCTCGCCCGGCACATACATGCCCGTGGCAATACGTTGCGCGATCTCCTCGGCGACCTGCTGATAAAGCGTACTCATGGGCGACTCCAGGCAACACAGATCATGAACACATACTCGGTACAGATCCAAAGAAACCACAACTGTACCGGCTCTATAAAATTTATCTGAATCTGTAATGCTTTCAGGTTGGCCGATAAACTGTACTGCGTCAAGTATCGAAAGGCGGCAACAACATGACCAAGAACACTCTCGCTGTTATCCATGCGGCTGAAGCGCCGCTGCGTGCCAAGCCCTCGGTCTATCCGCCGATGCTGGCGGCGAGGGTCAAGGGCCGCGAGAAACGCCCGCTCGGAGACTTGTTCGGACTGACCAACTTTGGCGTCAATCTGACCCGGCTTCCACCGGGCGCGGCATCGTCCCTGCGGCATGCGCATTCCAAACAGGACGAATTCGTTTACGTCCTTCAGGGGAATCCGACCCTGCATACCAATGACGGCAAGCAAACGCTGTCGCCTGGTATGTGTGCGGGGTTCAAGGCAGGCACCGGCAATGCCCATTCGTTGATCAATGAGACCACCGAGGACGTCGTCTATCTGGAAGTCGGCGATCGAACCGATGGCGACGAGGTGAGCTATCCGGACGAAGACCTCTGTGCCCGTTTCGTAGGCGGCGCCTGGGTGTTCACACGCAAGGATGGCACGCCGTACTGATGGCCGTCATTCATCGGCTGCTGCGGGGAGCGCAAGCAGCCCGACCGCACGATTGTGCACCGGAATGGCGACACGGCCTGCAATACGTCGTATTGGCAATGACACCATCGACATCGGTTACTACGCGCGGCGAGCGCATGCCTTGCGTTCTCGGTTCATGCATGTCTGGCTGCGCAATCTGGTCCGCAGAATGGTCCGGTTCTGGAAACGCCACACGGCAGAGGCGGAACTCAATGCCCTGGATGATCGCGCCCTGCACGACATCGGTATTTCTCGCAGCGATATTCCTGCGATCGCCAACGGGCTTTACTTCCGGGACAAAAGCCGTAGGCGGCGAGGCCGGGCTGTCTGTCTAGCGCTGAAAGAGAAAAGCTGCGCTGACCGATTGTTTGACTTGAATCCCGTTAACGATAGAAAAGGTAAATCTACTATGACTTCACCGAACACCCATAACCCCCGGCAATTTGCCGAGAGCTGGATTGCAGCCTGGAATGCCCATGATCTTGACGCTGTGCTGGCGCATTTCTGCGAGGACTTTGAGTTTTCCTCACCACTGATCAAGCAGTTTGCCAACGAGCCATCCGGCAAGTTGATCGGCAAGAATGCTGTGCGTGCCTATTGGCAAATCGGATTGTCGCGTCTGCCAGACCTGCATTTCGAACTCGTGGATGTATTGGCGGGCGTGGATTGCCTGACGATTCTGTATCGGGGGCATCGGGGACTCTCGGCCGAGGTGTTCCAGTTGGACGGCGACGGGCACGCGATACGCGGTCAGGCACTGTACTCGGTATGACTATGGACTCCGCATCGGTGCGTGCTGCGCTGGCAACACTGGCAACTGCACTCACGGTTGCCGCCTACGCGCCCTATCTGCGTGCGATCCTCTTGGGTAGTGTGCGGCCGCACATGTTCACCTGGATTGTCTGGGGCACGAGCACCGGCGTTGCTTTTCTCGCCGCGATTGAAGCTGGCGGTGGAGCGGGCGCCTGGGTCATCGGCTTTTCCGCGATCGTATCTCTCGTCATTGCCGTGCTCGCCTGGCAGCGCCGCTCGGATGTCGGAATCACCCGCACTGACTGGGCATTCTTCGTCGCCGCGCTTGTCGCCATGCCGCTGTGGCAGTGGGCGGACGATCCGCTCTGGGCGGTGTGGTTAGTCACGGTCATTGAGCTTCTGGGCTTCGGGTCGACCCTGCGCAAGACATGGGCGCAGCCATTTTCGGAATCAATGAGTTTTCTGGCGATCCTGATCGTGCGCAATGCGCTGGTGATCGCGGCGTTGGCTCATCAAACGACCACCACCGTACTGTTCCCGGCCGCGGCTGCGTTGGCGTGCTTCGCACTCATCGCCGTCATGATGTGGCGCAGACCACAAGTTGGGCATCAGACAACCAGTGGCCAATGAACACCACGCGCCTGAAACGAAATCATCAAAAGGAGCAATCCAATGATATACAAAGGTAGCTGCCACTGTGGGCAGGTCGCGTTCGAAGCCGAAGGAAATCTAGAAAAAATCATCAAGTGCAATTGCTCAATTTGCAGCAAGCACGGTTCACTTCGCTGGTTTATTCCCCGCGAGAATTTTCGTTTGCTCACCCCCGAGGACGGCATGAGTACATACACATTCAACAAGCGCACGATTAAACATCACTACTGCCCCAGGTGCGGGTGTGCGCCATATAGTGAAGGTATAGCGCCTTCTGGTAACTACATGATAGCCATCAATGCCCGCTGCTTGGATGATGTCGACTTGTCACCTATCCAAGTGAGGCATTTTGATGGGCGCAGCCTTTGATCGCCCACCGGCCAACCCGGTGCTCAAGTGGAGCGTGTTGCATGCAGCGCGCCCTTTGGCACCACGTTGCCGCGATCATCCCGGGTCGTTGAGGAGGCGTTCATGTTGTCGCTAGACATGCTGTTGTCGCTGGCAGCCTATGCTTTCGTGATGACCATCACGCCGGGGCCGAACAATGTCTTATTGCTGGCTTCGGGGCTTGCTTTCGGACTGCGTCGCACCGGATGGCACCTGGCTGGCGTGCTGGCGGGCACTTGGCTGATGATCTGCCTGGTCGGTGCCGGACTGGGGGCTTTGTTCGTCACAGTCCCTGCTGCCCAGACGGTTCTGAAACTCGCGGGCAGCGGCTACATGCTCTGGCTCGCGCGCCAACTCTGGAACGCGGGCGCGTTGCCGACCGCCAACGCGCAACGGCCGATCCGGTTCCACGAGGCGGCCGTGTTCCAGATCGTGAACCCCAAGGTCTGGCTGATGGCCACGACCGTGATCGCCGCCTTCGTGCCCGCCGGCGATCAGTATGCGCAACGCGTCGTTACGGCCGGACTGCTATTCATCGTCGTGGCCGTCCCCTGCATTAGTCTGTGGGCGGCCAGCGGCAGCCTGCTACGAACCTGGATTCACAACCCCGTCACCCTGCAGCGAATCAATCGCGTCATGGCGCTGCTCGCCGCTGCCACCGTGGTGCTGTTCTGGTTATGAGGATTGGATTGAAACGGATGTGTCCCCAAACCAAAGAGAGGTGTTCCCGATGTACGACAAGCCCATGCTGAGCCTGATGGCCGACCACAACCGCTGGATGAACGAGAAGCTCTATGCGGTCTGTGCCGATATACCGGATGAAGCGCGCAAACGCGACCTCGGCGCCTTCTTCCGCTCCATTCACGGCACGCTCAATCATCTCCTGCTCGTGGATCGGCTCTGGCTCGGTCGCATTACGAGCAAACCCTTTCCGATCCGGTCGCTCGATCAGGAGTTGTATGCGGACTTCGACACGCTCAAACGCGAACGTGCGGACACCGATGTCGTGATTGCGGGATTCATCGCCGAGCTAGAACCAGCGCGCCTCGCTGAGCCGGTGACGTACATCTCCTTCGTGAAGCAGGAATCGGTGACGCTCCCCCTCGGTCTGATCCTGACCCACCTGTCCCATCACCAGACCCACCATCGCGGCCAGATCACGACGCTGATCTCGCAGCTCGGCTACGACTTCGGCGAGACGGACATGATCTACATGCCCGGCGCAAGGACAGCGTACTTCCATACTCAGCCTCCGGCGGAGGCATGATGACTGCTGAGCTGACCGCTTTGGAATACTTGCAGCGGCAGATCGACGGTACGCTTCCTCCGGATGCGGCCTGTCGCATGAACTACCCGACCGCCATTTCGCGACTGCTTGGATTCCGGGTAGTCAGCATTGACAAGGCACATGCCTGTCTGGAAATGGATGCTGACGCAGAGATTCACGGCAACCAGCAAGGCACCGTCCATGGCGGGTTGCTGAGTGAGTTGGCCGATGCCGCCATTGGCACAGCTCATTCGACCGTTGTCGAAGAGGATGAGAGTTTCACGAGCATCGACCTTCGCATCAGCTTCTTCCTCCCCGTCTGGAGATCCACGCTCATGGCGAAGGCCAGCCCTGTCAGGCTTGGACGCACCATTTCACACTACCAATGCGAAATCATTCGCGAAGACGGCAAGCAGGTCGCCCTGGCGGCAGGCACGATCATGACGCTGCGTGGCCCGGTAGCGGACGGAAGGTGACGAAGCGCATCGGAAACGTTCCTTCCGGCTGTCCACGATATCCGACTACTCTGCCTCACCTGTCATTCGACGATCTTCTTTAGGGTGGCTGTGTGAGAACCATTGAAGCAGAAGTCAGTTTGGTTAAGCGATGCCGTCATCCAACCGCTTGAACGGTCAGCACGTAACTCATTGATATTGGACGGCACCTCAGAAGGTCTTTGCGGACTTCGCCCCTTCGCCGGGGAGCGAGGCCGGAGAGAAAGACGGCGCGGAGAGAGCGAAATGGGTCCGAGATGGGCGAGACGACTGGAGGAAGGAAGTCCGCAGGAATCCGCAGGAGCCCCCGCGAACACGCGCGAGCGCGCAAGAAAAAAGGCCAACCGAGAACGGTTGACCTTTGGGAATTGGTGGTGGGGCGGCAGCCTGTGCCAAACGGCCGTTGGAAAGACATGTTATCGGCGTCCCGGCAAGTTGATAAGTGCTGCTGGATGCTGCGAAAAGCGGGGGTTGACAGGCTGTGATCGGCAGCTGATTGAGTGGTTCTTCTGATGGATTGATTACCAGAACGGCCGTTCAACCGCTAATGCTCTGCTTGGAACCGGGAATCGAACCCGCGTCCATCATGGCCGGGGGGCCAAACGTAGCATCAGCGTGAACGGCTCGGTCGGCGATGCTTGGAAGCCGTAGTGCTCGTAGAACTGCCTCGCGCGATCGTGAAGGGCATGGACGAGCAACGCCCGGACGCCGGCGTTCTGCGAGACCGCCACTGCTCGCTGCACGGCATCCTGAAGCATGGCCCCGCCGAGCTTGTGCCCCTGGGCGCGGGTGTCGACGGCCAGCCGGGCTAGCACCAGGACCGGAACGGGGTCCGGCATATTGCGGCGAACCGCGCCGGTAGCCAGACGGTGTGCGACCGCCCCCGCGGCCATCGCGTAGTACCCCTGAACGCGATCGTCCTGATCCACGACCACGAAGGTGCGGCTGGCACCGCTTTGCTGATTGGCCATCGCCCAGCGTTTGAGCCAATCATCAAGCGCCGGCTCGCCGCAGGAAAAGTCGTCAAGACGGTGGGCGGCGGTCAGCGGCTGGGGCGCGCTGAGCGTCGCGTTCATTCCTTGGCCCACGGGGCCTTGACCGCCATCAGCCGTTCAAGCCCCGGGTTGGGCGCGGGCGGCGCATCAAGCAGGTCTATGAACTGCTGGAACTTGTCGGCGTCGAGGTTAAAGTAGACCTGATCGAGAAGCACCGCCTTGGCTTTGTCGCAAGCGGCCTCAAGCATGAAATCCGAACGGTTCTTGCCCAGGAGCTGGGCGGCGCGGTCGATCAGATCGCGCTGCTCGGGCAATGCCCGTAGGTTGATGGCGGCGTCTCGCATGACTCACTCCTGCATACACGATACATATACAAACAAATCATAGGCCGGCGTGTAGCTGTTGTCAACACGCAGTGCGCCTGCTCACCTTCCATGCAGCGAATGGTGCCTATATCGCCGCATATTATGCGGTGAATAGCTTGCCAATGCGGAGAATGAGGCTCATAATTTCCGCATGAACAGCGGCGATTACAAGTACATCTGGCAGGCCCATGACTGGCCGAACTGGCGCTTCGACCTGGCTGCGCTGGCCGGACCCATGGCCGAGGTCAGTCGCGCCCAGGGGCTTCTGATGGGGCGTCTGGCCGATGTGGGCATGGCGCTGCGCGATCAGGCGAGCCTGGCGGCACTGACCGAGGATGTGGTCAAGACCTGCGAGATCGAGGGCGAACGGCTCGACGTCGAATCCGTGCGATCAAGTGTCGCCCGCAGGCTGGGCGTGGACATCGGCGCCCTGGCGCCGGTCGATCGCCACGTCGAGGGCGTGGTCGAGATGGTGCTCGACGCCACGGCCAACCGCCAGGCACCGGTCACACGGGAGCGCCTGTTCGGCTGGCATGCCGCGCTGTTTCCTACCGGCTACTCCGGGCTCTCCAAGATCAAGGTCGGCGCCTGGCGCGACGACGCCAGCGGGCCGATGCAGGTGGTGTCCGGCCCCATCGGTCGCCAACGGGTGCATTTCGAAGCGCCACCCGCCGATCGTCTCGAGGCCGAAACCCGCCGCTTCCTCGACTGGCTGAACGGCGCGTCGAATGAACCGCCGCTCATCAAGGCTGGCCTCGGCCATCTGTGGTTCGTCACGCTGCACCCGTTCGACGATGGCAATGGCCGTATCGCCCGGGCCATCGGTGATCTGCTGCTGGCGCGTGCCGATGGTAGTCCACAGCGGTTCTACAGCCTCTCGGCGCAGATCCAGCGCGAGCGCAATGCCTACTACGACATCCTGGAGCGCACCCAGAAAGGCACGCTCGACGTCACGGCGTGGCTCGCCTGGTTTCTCGATACCTTGCACCGCGCGGTCGACCAGGCCCAGCACACCGTCGACGCCGTGCTGGCCAAGGCGCGGTTCTGGCACCGCTTTGCCGGTATGCCGATGAACGAGCGGCAGGTGAAGCTGCTCAACCGTTTGCTCGACGGCTTCGAAGGCAAGCTCACCAGCAGCAAGTGGGCGGCCATCGCCAGGTGTTCGCCGGATACGGCGCTACGCGACATCAATGAACTGCTGGCCCATGGCGCATTGCGCAAATCCGCTGCCGGCGGGCGCTCCACCTCCTACGAGCTGAACGATCCGCC
>SBBG01000172.1 GCA_005240065.1 Gammaproteobacteria bacterium
CGCGGGCCGCCGGAGGCATACTTGTCGCCGAGCACAGTCATTTTGGGACTGGGATGTCCCAAAATGTATCGCGAGCACGGCGACACAATCACTCGCACTGGTGTTCCATCGTTTTCTCGAAGGGAAGGCTGCCGGCCGGAAGAGAGTGACGTTCACTATCAACGGCAACCGCGTCGAACCCAACAACCCGGTGGCTCATCCGCTGGCCATGGCATATGACGCGAAAACCATCCGAATACCGACCGAAAACGAAGACGGTAAGGTATTTGTGCAGGCGCATCTTCTTCCTACCGAGGACGAGATCGCTGCATACCACGCGGATGATGGTCCCGACGCCGCACGCCGTGCCCTGGAACTGATCGGCCTCCACGGCAAACGGAACGAAACCCAGGGGCTCTTCATCTACCGCCACGACCGCCTTATCAAGTGGGGCGGCTGGCATCAGATGTGGGAAACCAATGACGAGAAGACCAAGCTCGCGCGCGTGATAGTCAACTTTGACAAGGTGCTGGACGACGCCTTCAAGATCAACATTAGCAAACAGATCGTTCAGCTGCCAATGCAGCTTCAGACCGAAATCAAGGCTCTCGCCAGCGTGGCCCGCAAGGACAGTCAGAAGAAATACCGGAAGCCGCGGCAACCCGCCGGCACACCGTCAGCTCCGTCCCCGGTCCACGGCTCAAGCGGCGCGATAAGTGCCGGTGGTGCAAAGAATGGGAGTGGAACAGTACCTGTACCGTCGCCTGCATCTTCCGGGACAACTGGGATACCTGTTGCCCCACTGCCGAGGGTCGGCATCAAAGAGGTCAAGACAGATAAGTTTGTATGGAAGCTGACGAAGGGAATGACTGGTTCCGTCGACATTCAAGTCAGCGAACTCAACCCGAGCCTGTCCGCTCTGGTGAAACAGATCCGGACCGATCCTCAGGCACTTGCACACTTGGCGGCCTTCCTCGGCGGACTGGATGAGGTGGAGGCCCAGAAGCAACTGATGACTGGAAAAGATTCCTGATGGGCACTGTTCGGATTGTCGGCGCGGTACCACAGAGGCCGGCTTGGACTGACCACCTTGCCGATTCATGGCAGTACTGGAAACGGCTTGAGGCGCTGCTGCGCTCCGACCCCAAATGGGAGCAGCAACAGGTGGATTCGGTGTCCGCCGAATCGCTTCGGGTTCTGCAATACCTGCCTGATCCGAAATCCAGCACCCCTTTCCAAGGACGGGGGCTCGTCGTCGGCTACGTACAGAGCGGCAAGACGGCGAACTACACCGCTGTTGCGGCACGTGCCGTGGACGCCGGTTACCGGATGGTGATCGTTCTGTCCGGCATTCATGACTCTCTCAGGAATCAGACTCAGACCCGCCTCGAACGGGAGCTGACCGGAAATCAGGGCAACTGTCCGCGTGAGGATGGCTGCCAAGCGTGGATTACGCTCACGACGTCAACAGAGGACTTCAAGGAGCAGGACGGGAACATCCTCCAATCGACAGGGCCGTTTCTTGCTGTCGTGAAAAAGAACGTCCCCGTACTCCAGAAACTGGACCGCTGGCTGGAGTCATCAGAGCTTCATCTTGACGATCTGCCAGTCTTGATCATTGATGACGAGGCCGATCAGGCGTCCATTAACACCAAGGGCAACAGGCCGCTTGATGCAGCTGTCGGCGACGAGGATGACGATGATGAAAATCTCGCACCGTCCCGGACCAATGGTCTCATCCGCTCAATTTTGAGGCGGACAAAGAAGGCGGCTTATATCGCCTACACGGCAACACCGTTCGCCAACATCCTGATCAACCCGGAGGCCGTTGATCGTCACGTTGGCGACGATCTGTTCCCCAAGGACTTTGTCATTCAGTTGCCCCGGCCGAAGGGGTACACCGGCACTGAGGAACTGTTCGGCGTCTCTGCCCAGGGACGTGAAGTTCTTCGGACGGTGGCCGAGGAGGATGTGAAGGCGTTGCGGGGAGCCCGCAGGCGCAGGAAGACCGAGATCGTCCTGGAGCAGGCGTCTGACACATTGCCGAACTCGCTGGCAGATGCTCTCGTTTCGTTTTGCCTGGCTGGCGGCGTGCGGATTTTGCGAGGACTCACGGGCAAGCCCCACACCATGCTCGTGCACGTGAGCCAGCGGACGGCTGATCAAAGTCGCATCGCCGATGCCATCCGCGACCAATTGGATCTGTGGCGAGAGGCTGAACGTCAAGGGCAGCGGCTCGATGCAATCTTTGGTCAGATCTGGGAGGGGATGAAGGCAGGTGTTGATGTCCCCGCCAACGATGAAGCCGTCCTGAAGGCCGCTGTCGGAGTCCTTCGGGAACTCGTCGTCCTCGAGCTCAACAGCGTTACCGGCGAGAATCTGGAATACGACGAGAAGCCCGGCAGGCATATTGTCGCAGTTGGCGGCAATCGTCTTTCCCGAGGTTTGACACTGGAGGGACTGACGGTTTCGTATTTTCTGCGCACCGCCTCAATGTGCGACACGTTGCTTCAGATGGCGCGCTGGTATGGATTCCGCCGCGGCTACGAGGATCTCATACGGATATGGACAACCGACGGGATCGCCCGCTGGTTTTCCGAACTGGCCCTGGTGGAACAATCGCTGCGCGACTCCATCATCGCCTTGGCCCGTGCCGGCCGCAGGCCGGATCAAATGGCTATCCGGCTGCGAGCGCACAGCGATCTCCTGCTGACGGCGCGTAACAAGTCGGGAACAGCGCTGTCGCAGCAGGATTCCTGGTCAGGTGAACACCCGCAAACGGTGCTGTTGCCATTGTCGGACCCGGCGAAGCTCCAAGCCAACCTCGCCCTCACTGACCGGTTTATCGAGGAGATCTCTCCCTCGGTAAGGCGCCACGGCGGGATGCTTGCACGAGACGTGTCCCCAGAAATCATTGCGGCATTCCTGCGCGGTTACCAGATCCACGAGGACATCGTCGTCTTCCGGAACGACCTTCTGGCCGACTGGATCATGGGGAGATCGGCCGTCGATGAACTGACGGACTGGTCCGTTTTCGTTGCATCGCCGGCAGATGGCAGGTCGACGATCCTGGGCGGCCGGGAGGTCGGCCTCGTGCGACGTAAGCGCGTCAGCAGCGAGAGCATCGGTATCCTGACAGATCCGGCGCACGAGGGGGTGGACCTGCCCAGGGGACCGGAGGCTTACAAGCGGGATAGCGGTGCCTATGACGCCGAGGCTATGCGCGCAGCCCGACCTTCAACCCAGGGACTGCTCCTGATCTATCCGTTGGACCCTGAATATCTCAGTGTTCCGCACAAAGAGCCGGCTATCGCGCTGGCATTGAGCCTGCCGCAAACATCGGATGCGGGAACAACCTGGATCGTGAACAGCATGGTGTCCAATGGTTGACGGCCTTATTCCCGCGCATTGGTCCCAACTTCGGTCCATGCGACCTCAGAGCGAGGACGCTCTCGCGGTCATCCCGATCTTCGTCGACGGAAACGAAACCCACTTGTCCTCAGCGATGGATCAGGCCGGACAGCTTCACCTGCTGATCCCAGTGGAGCACGGCCCGGCCGGAGCACCGCCATCGGACCTGAACGGACTGAAAGTGAGGCACCGTCGCCTGGATACAGGAGCGGTTCTCGACCTTTCTGCACCGCCATCGCACGAACAGGTATTCACCCCATTCTGCAGCGAGATTGTGGATGCTGTCGTGCGGCAGTCTCGCGAACCGTGGAAGGCTGTGGCGGCAACCATTCGTGCATGGCAGTCAGCCTGGAAACCGGCCCGCCAAGCCATGGACAAGATCGTCCAGGTCGGTATCTTCGGCGAATTGCTGGTGCTTCGCTCGGTGATGATTCCGACGCTCGGGCCTGCTGCTGTCGACCAGTGGAGTGGGCCGGAATCCGAGCGTCATGATTTTGTCAGCGGTCAACTGCACATTGAGGTGAAGACCACCCGCAAGAGCCGCCCCGAGCACGAAATCTCCCGCCTCGATCAGTTGCGCGCGCCTGCCGGGTGTCGGCTGCTGTTTGTGTCTGTTCAGCTGGAAGAGAGCGTCGGCGGCAACGAGTCGCTGGTCACCCAGGTGGATGCCATTGTCGATCTGCTGCGAGGAGATGCCGCTGCGCTGGACTTGTTCATGACGAAGATGGCGAATATGGGGTGGTCTGAGGAAGTGAGGAGCTCAGGGGAGCTTCTGCGCTTCTTCCTGCGCGGGGCGGAAGTGTATGCCGTGGATGACGACTTTCCCAGGCTTCCAGATGATTTCCTTCCACCTTCGGGCGTAGTTTCGGTGAAGTACACCGTTGACCTTGCCAATTTGCCGTCACTGGGAATGGACGAGGTTGGCGAGATCATCAGGGCCGCAAATGATGGCTGCGCGTTCTGACCAATCCGGTTCGGGAGGAAAAAGAAGGGAACGGCAAAGCCGGAAGCCCAAGGATGCGCCGCTGACCCGATCCGAGAATATGTCCCGCATCCGGGGCAAGGACACACAGCCCGAGATGACGGTACGCCGCGCATTCTGGGCGGCCGGGCTCCGCTACCGTCTGCACGACAAGCGGTTACCGGGGAATCCAGATTTGGTGTTTCCCGGCCGGCGCACTGTCGTTTTCGTTCACGGATGCTTCTGGCACTGCCACGAGGGGTGCAGCAACTTCCGCATCCCGAAGACACGTACAGAGTGGTGGGTCGCAAAGCTGGCACGTAACAAGGCGCGTGACGCCGATGTGCGTGCACAGCTGAAGGCGATGGGATGGGATGTTGTGGTGATTTGGGAGTGCGAGGCCGATAACGCAAGACAGTTGGCCGAACTGACAGAGAAATTGAAGGGGGACAAGAGTGGCAAAAGCTGACCAAGAAGCGCTGCGACGTACTGAAGTTCAACAGCGCGTAATTTGGGGCTGGCGAACGAACGCCCCCAAGGTATTCATTCGCCTTGTGTCGACGGGCAAGCCGCGCTCATGACCAAACTCGGTGCCATCGAGTTCGACGACCGCATTCTCGACGCCCTGCGCGACGACAAGCTGGTGGTCTTCGCCGGCGCTGGTGTTTCGATGGGACCGCCGTCGAATCTGGCCAGTTTCTGGAAGCTGACCGGCGATATCGCTCAAGGCACGGGGCTTGAACCCACGGAGCCGCTGGATCGTTTTCTGGGTCAACTGCATCATCGCAAGGTCGCGGTCCACGAACGTGCTGCCCAGCTCCTGTCACCCGCAGGCAGCGCACCGAATACTCTCCATCAAGACCTGCTGCGGCTATTCCGCACTGCGGAGCGCGTAAGGCTGGTGACCACCAACTTCGACCTGCACTTTGAGACGGCCGCCAGCACGCTGTTCGGCTCAACCCCCGAGGTCTACCGAGCTCCGGCACTGCCACTGGGCTACGACTTCACCGGCATCGTGCACGTTCACGGAGCGCTTCCCCGCGCGCGGGATCTGGTGCTCACGGATGCGGATTTCGGGCGCGCGTATCTGACGGAGGGCTGGGGGCGGCGATTCCTGGTGGACGTCTTCCGTCAATTCACCGTGTTATTCGTTGGCTACAGCCATAATGATGTCGTCATGCATTACTTGGCGCGCGCCCTTCCGTCCGATGGCGTTGCCGGGCGATTTGCACTGACGGACGAAGACGGGAGCTGGGACCTGCTCGGCATCAAGCCCATCCGCTTTACTAAGGGAGTTGGCGCGGACGCCTACAGGGAACTTTATGACGGCGTGCAACGGCTCGCCGAACGGGCCACGCGCGGTGCCCTGGACTGGCAGAACCGAATGGCGGAGATCGGCGGGCGCATTCCCCCGGCGGACGAAGAGGCCATCAG
>SBBG01000027.1 GCA_005240065.1 Gammaproteobacteria bacterium
GTTGGCGACGACGAAGATATTGCTGGCCGCGCCTTCGGTGAGAAAACCATCGCGCAGCAATACGGTTTCGGCCGCGCCGGCATCGACGGCGAGCTGGCGCAGCAGCACGTTGGGCAGCAGCGCGATGGCCTTGATGTCGCAGCGCAGCCAGCGGTTGTCCTGGGCCGTGACGGCGGCCACGCCGGTGGCACGTAATGCTTCGCTTGGCGTGACCAGCGGGCCGCTCATCATGAATACCGTGGGCGGCGTAGCGGCGGGAAAGGCATGATCGCGTTTGGCCACGCCGCGGGTGATCTGGAGATAAACCGACTGATCCTCGCCCTCGTTGTGCCCTATTAGTTGTTCGATCAGGTTTGCCCATTGCGCATCGCTGTGAGGATTGTTGAGGCGGATGCCGTCGAGACTATGCTGCAAGCGCCGCAGGTGTTCCTTGAGCCGGAACGGTTTCTTCGAGTACGCCGGGATCACTTCGTAGATACCGTCGCCGAAGATAAAGCCGCGATCCAGCACCGGCACATAGGCCTGTTCGATGGGCAGGAATTTACCGTTGAGATAAACGATTTGTCCGGGCATGAGATGTGCCTTATTCAAACATGAGAAGAATCGAATCCACGCTCCGCCGCCACATTCCGCCTTCGTCAACTTTCTGTAATGCTACCAGCGGTTGTTTGACGACTTCCTTTCCTTCAAGGGTAACACTCACCGCGCCATACGGCTGACCTTTTTTCACTGGTGCAATGATTTGCGGTGTCACGCTCATCGCCGCGGCCATTTTTTTGTATTGGCCGCGCGGGATGGTGAGATACAGATCGCGGTTCAGACCCAGCGGCAGTTGCTCCGTTTCGCCTTTCCATACGCGTGTGGTGGTGAGCGGTTTGTTCGCGGCATAGAGGCGATGGGTTTCGTAGAAGCGGAAACCGTAATTGAGCAGGGTCTGGCTTTCGCTGGCGCGGGCTTGTTCACTGGCGGTGCCGAGCACCACGGAAATCAGGCGCATGCCGTCGCGCAACGCCGAGGAGACCAGGCAGAAGCCGGCGCTCTCGGTGTGGCCGGTCTTCACGCCATCGACAGTAGGGTCGCGTCCCAGCAGCAGGTTGCGGTTGGGCTGGGTGATGCCGTTGAAGGTGAACTCGCGCAGCGAGTACCACTTGTAATACTGCGGAAAGTCGCGGATCAGGGTGCGCGTGAGCGTCGCCAGATCGCGCGCCGTGGTGTAGTGTTGCGGATCGGGCAGGCCGGTGCTGTTCATGAAATGGCTGTTGGCCATGCCCAGCATTTGCGCGCGCTGGTTCATCATCGAGGCGAACACCGTTTCGGTGCCCGCGACATGCTCGGCCAGCGCCACGGTAGCGTCGTTGCCGGACTGCACGATCATGCCCTTGATGAGATTCTCCACGCTGATTTGCGTGCCGACCTGGGCGAAGGTGCGCGAACCCTCGGTGCGCCACGCCGTTTCGCTGATGGTGACCGGGTCTCCGAGTTTGATCTTGCCCGAGCGCAGTTCGTCGAATACCAGGTAGGCGGTCATCAGCTTGGTCAGACTGGCCGGCTCCATGCGCTGATCGGCGTTCAGCGCCGCCAGCACCCGGCCGCTCTGGAAGTCCTGCAAGATGTAACCGCGCGCGGCGATCTGCGGCGGGGGAGGCGCCTGGGCGAAGGCGCTGGCGCAGGTCATCAGCAGCAGCCAGCCGAAGGCGGTTTTAGTCCAAGAAGAGCGAAGACGGATTTGAAGCGAGTGAGTCACGGTGTATGGGTTCCTTCGAGGTTAAGTCGAAACAGCGGTGGCGCCAAGGGCGGGCAAAGCGATGTGCCCTTATTTTACCGGCTAATGGATGTGATTACACCCGTTAATCGATCACCACCTGCGAATTGCGGACACCTGCGCCGCCGAGTCTGGCGGCCATCTGGTCGGCATCTTCCGCGCTGGCCAGCGGGCCGATGCGTACCCGGTAAATGGTGCTCCCTTTGTTCTTGCTTTCCGAGATCTTGATATTGCCGGCGGCTGTTTCCTGCAACCGGGCGCGAAGCTGTTCGGCGTTACCGCGATTGGTGAATGCCCCCACCTGGAGATACATTTGCGTTGGCGTGGCGGGTGCGGTTTCGGTGGCGGTTTCACTGTTGCCGGCGACCTGTACGGAGGGTGGCGCATCGGGATCGATGGCGCGGATCTCCACCATGGCGGTGCTGTTGATGCCGAGCTTTTGCGCGGCGGCGTAGGAGAGGTCGATGATGCGGTCCTCATGGAAGGGGCCGCGGTCGTTCACCTTGACGATGATCTTGCGTCCGTTCTTGATGTTGGTGACTTCGACATAGGTCGGCAGCGGCAGGGTCTTGTGAGCGGCGGTCATGCCATACAAATCGTAAGGCTCGCCGCTGGAGGTGCGGCGGCCATGGAATTTCGTGCCGTACCAGGATGCCAGTCCGCGTTCCACATGTCCGTTTCCGCTGGCCTGCACGCGGTAGCTCTTGCCGAGTACGCTGTAGACTGCGGGGTTGCCATATTTGCTGCGCGGCTCGCTGCGCGGAACGGCGTCCTGAATCGAGGCGATATCGACGGACCAGTTGGGCGGCCCATCTTTGCCGGGGGTGGGCGTGGCGGGCGGCGGTGCGCTACTCTGGGTGTTGCCGCCTTTCATGCCCCCGCTCTGCGGGCCGGATACGGTGCCGCATGCGCTCAGCAAAACGCTAGTTGCGAGCAGCGGCAAAAACAACCTGACATTCATGCCGGTCAATCCTCCTTGTTTGATACCGTGGCGGCAGCCGTGCCGCTGTTGCGCCGTGCCGCGCGGATTTCCTGGCTGAGCTGATGCACCGCCATCGCATACAAAGGGCTGCGATTGTAGCGAGTGATGACATAAAAATTCTGCCAGCCTATCCAATATTCTGTCCCGGATTCGATCTTGAACTCAAGCAGCGCGCCTGACCGGTCGGCGGCGATGTCATCGGCGATGGTGACGCCATTTTCCTTGAAGCTGGCAAGGTTGCGAGCGGGCTTTAGATCGCTGCTCAACACGTCTTTGTACTTTTCACCTTCCACCTGTGCACGGCTGATTACCGGCTGGTCCGGCTGCCAGCCGTGTGCGTAGAAATAATAACCGACGCTGCCGATGATATCCGCGGCATTGCTCCACAAATCGCGCGTGCCGTCGGCATCGAAATCCACGGAGAAATTTCTGTAGCTGCTGGGTATGAACTGAGGTTGACCCATCGCGCCAGCGTATGAGCCTTTCAGAATGAGCGGATCAAATTTTTCGTCTCGGCTGAGCAGCAGAAAATTTTCCAGTTCACCGAGAAAGAATTTGCCGCGCGGCGGATAGTCGAAGCCCAGCGTATACAACGCATCGAGTACGCGGAAACCGCCGGTGTTGGCGCCATAGCGCGTTTCCACGCCGACGATGGCAGTGATAATTTCTGGCGGCACGCCATAGGTAGTCTGGGCGCGCTCGAGCAGATCCTGGTGTTTGTTCCAGAATTCGACGCCGCCCTTGATGCGCGCTTCGGTGATGAAGATCGGCCGGTACTGGAACCAGGGCTTGGCTTCGGCGGGCCGGGTGATAGCGGCGATGATGTCCTGGCGCGTTTGCGCCTGGCCGAGCAGCACGGTCAGCTCATCGCGGTTGAAGCGGTGGCGGCTGACCATGTCGTCGACGAACTGGCGCACCTCTGGACGCAGCGCCACGCCGTCCGCCATCACGGATGGCGCGGGAATGGCGCACAGTATGACAAGCAGCGCGGCTATCGTTGTCTTCGTGCCACTATTTTGCGCTGGATTCGATCTGTTGCTCATGTGGGTACCAATTTGCGATGAGTGTGGATGGACATCAGGATACCGAAGGCGGCCATCACCGTCACCATCGACGTGCCGCCGTAACTGATCAGCGGCAGAGGTACGCCCACCACCGGCAACAGCGCGGTGACCATGCCGATATTGACGAAGATGTACATGGAAAAGGTGAGAGTCAGGCTGCCGGCGAGCAGACGCGTGAAGGTGTCGTGTGCCTGGGCGGCGATGTACAGACCGCGCAGCACGATGAACAGGTAAATCGCCAGCACCACCAGAATGCCGATCAGTCCGAACTCCTCGCTCAGCACGGCGAAGATGAAGTCGGTGGAGCGTTCCGGGATGAAATCGAGGTAAGACTGCGTGCCGTTCAACCAGCCCTTGCCGTAGAAGCCGCCGGAGCCGATGGCGATCTTCGACTGGATGATGTGATAACCGGTGCCGAGCGGGTCATTTTCAGGATCGAGGAAGGTCAGTACACGCTGGCGCTGATAGTCGTGCAGCATTGACCAGGCGATTGGAATGAGCGCCGCGGCGGCGCCTCCAACGAGGGCGATATACCGCCAGCGCATGCCGGCCAGGAACAGGACGAACACGCCGGAGCTGGTGATGAGCAACGATGTGCCGAGGTCTGGCTGCTTGGCGATCAGCCCGGCCGGCGCCACGGTCAGCAGCGCGCCAAGGATGAGTTTCAGCGGGCGCGGCGGCAACGGATTGTTCGCCAGATACCAGGCGACCATCATCGGCACGGCGATGCGCATCATCTCCGATGGCTGGAAGCGGATCGCGCCCAGATCCAGCCAACGCCGTGCGCCTTTGCTGATGTCGCCGATCAACAAGACGGCGATCAGCAGCATCACACCCACACCGAACAACCAGGGCGCCCATCGCTGCAAGTGGTGAGGGTGTACCTGCGCCAGCGCCAGCATCACCGTGAAGGCCAGCGCCAGCCGCATGAGCTGACGCCCCAGCACCGCCAGACTTTGCCCGCCCGCGCTGTACAGGACGATCAATCCTACTGCGGACAGTAGCAACAGACCCGTCAGAAGCGGTACATCGACATGGATGCGGCGCAGCAGCCGCGTCAGGAAACCTTGTTCCTTGGGGCGGGTGTATACGGGAACGGCTTTCTGGTTCATGCTATTAATCCGACGATCAAATAGATCGCCGTTATCCAAGATTTCGTAGAGTGCGCCGCACGCACCGAACGGATGGTGCGTGCGGCGCACTCTATACCTGAGAGAGAAACTGGAAAAGCAGATGTATTTTCCTGCCGTAATAGTAAGGGGCGGTATTCACTCATCTTGACTGTTTTCCTGGGATGTATCCGGAGCGGGCGCCGCCATGGGAGTTTGCGTTTCCTGCGGTTTGTTTCCGGCGTCTTGCGCGGTTTTTCCTTGATCACCCTTGCCCATCTCCTGAAGGTCTTTCAGGTAGTAATCCATCATCGCCCGCGCCACCGGCGCCGCGCTGCTGCTGCCATGGCCACCGTTTTCCACGATCACGCCGATCGCGATCCGTGGCGCTTCAGCGGGAGCGAATGCGACGAACAAGGCGTGGTCACGCAGCCGTTCGGGGGTGGCGTGCTCATTGTATTTTTCACCCTGCTTGATGCCCGTCACCTGCGCCGTGCCGGTCTTACCGGCGATCTTGTAGGTGGCGTCACGCCCGATGCTGCCATAGGCGGTGCCGCGTCCGCTGTGCACGACGTTGGTCATGGCGGTAACGACGGCCTGCCAGTTTTCCTGCTTGAGTGGCACATGCGAGATTTGCTGGGGCTTCTGTAGTTTCATGTTCGGATTGCCCGGATCCTGAATGGCGCGCACCAGGTGCGGTTTCATCTCCACGCCCTGGTTGGCCATCGTCGCGGTGATCGTCGCCAGTTGCAGCGGTGTGGCAAGCACATAACCTTGCCCGATGCCGGCGATCACCGTCTCTCCACCGTACCAGGGCTGCTTGAACATCTTGCGTTTCCATGCCGGCGTGGGCATCACGCCCGGCATCTCACCGGGAATATCGATGCCGGTCTTGTGTCCCAGGCCGAAGCGGGTCATGAACTCCGCCATCTTGTCGATGCCGAGCATCAATGCCAGATTGTAAAAATACACGTCGCAGGATTGCACGACGGCGTGGTCGAGATTGGTTGTGCCGTGACCTTCTTTTTTCCAGTCACGGTAGCGGTGCGCAACGCCCGGCAGGGTGAAAAAGCCCCGACAGGACACGCTATCGTTGGGTTTTACCTTTTCGTATTCCAGGCCGGCCAGGGCATAGAAAGGCTTCACCGTGGAACCGGGCGGATATTGGCCTTGCAAGGCGCGGTTGATCAACGGCTTGTCCAGCGAGTCGCGCAGTGCGCGGTAGTCCTCGGAAGAAATGCCGTTGACGAACAGGTTGGGATCGTAACCCGGTGTGCTGACGAACGCCAGGATCTCGCCGGTCTTGGGGTCGATCGCCACGACCGCGCCGCGCTTGCCGGCGAGGGCGCTCTCCGCCACCGCCTGAAGGCGGATGTCGAGCGTCAGATAAATGTTTTTGCCGTTCACCGGCGCGGTGTGCCCCAGCACGCGCAATGCGCGGCCATGCGCGGTGGTTTCGACCTGTTCGACGCCGACGGCGCCATGCAGTTCGTTCTCGTAGGCCTTTTCCACGCCGAGTTTACCGATGTGCGTGGTGCCGCTGTAATTGCTGTCGAGTTTTTTCAACTCCTTCTCGTTGATGCGTCCCACATAGCCGATGGCATGCACGGCCAGCTCGCCGAGCGGATAATTGCGTGTCATGCGCGTCACCACCTCCGCGCCGGGGAAACGGTAGCGGTTGACGGCAAAGCGCGCCATTTCCTCTTCGGTGAGGTTGAAGCGCAACGGAATGGCCTCGAAGCGCCGCTTCTGTTGCGCCTCCTTACGGAAGCGCTTGATGTCCCGCTCGTTGAGCGCGATCAGTTCCCCCAGCTCCTTGAGCATGGCATCGACATCGCCGGCTTCATCGGGGGTGATTTCCAGGCTGAACGAGGGCGCGTTCTGCGCCAGGACGACGCCATTGCGGTCGAAGATGATGCCGCGTGGCGGCGCGATGGGTACGAGAGTGACGCGATTTTCTTGTGACAGCGTGGTGTAGTGCTGGTGATTGATGACCTGCAGATAGATCAGCCGCGCGACGATCGCCAGCGCCGCGATGAAGATCAGACTGGTCGCGACGATGACGCGGTTGTTGAAAGTCTCGCTTTCTCGGTGATAGTCTTTGAGGGGAGTCTTGGTCATGGATGCCGCGCTTGGGGAAGGATGATCCCGTCCTTCACTTTGTTTCCGTCTTCGTGCGCAATATCGACGACAGCCATGGCCAGAGCAACATGCTGCTCAGACCCGATGCCCAGTACAGCCAGGTATCGGGCGTTTTGCCGAGAATGCCCATAATCCATAACGTCAGAAGCTTATATATCGCGATCAGTGTTAACACGATCATGAGCTGCTGCCACAGCGGGAACGTGCGAATGCGCTGATGGAATTTGACAACAAGAAAGGCGATGAGTGTCATGCCCAGCGCATGTTGTCCGAGCAGCGTACCCTGAATGATGTCGAGCGTTATCCCCAGCAGCCACGCCACACCCACGCCTACCCGCAGCGGTTGCGCCATGCACCAGTAAATCACCGCCAGCGCCACCCACTCCGGGCGGAACGGTTCCACCTCGGCGGGCAGCGGAATGATGGTCAGCACAAAAGCGGCGAAGAGGGTGAAGAGGATAAACCAGCCGCTATCCAGGCGTTGTGTCTCGTGCATAGTGCGCGGTTATTCGATGTTATCTGGCGGCGTTGCCGTTGCCGTTGCCGGAGCAGCGGAAGCAGGCGCCGGACTGGCTGGACCCGACCGTTCCACGGGACGTGACGGAGTCGCCGTGACCGGCGTTGCCGGAGCGGCGGCGATCGGGTTTTGTGGCGCGGCGGAGGACGGACTCTGTGGTGTCGCAGCGGGTGTCTGTGGTTGCCCCATCGCCAGTCCGCCGTCCGGTTTAGGCCATACCAGCAACACCTCACGATTGTGTTCCAGGTGGGCCGTCGGTTCCGCCTTCACCTTGAGGAAGAATTGTCCAGCCTCCTGCTTCGCTAGAATGACTTTCGCCACCGGGTAGTTGGGCGGGAAGCGTCCATCCAGTCCCGAGGTGACCAATAAATCGCCCGGCTTGATGTCGATGTGACTGGCGACATGCTGAAGCTCCAGTTGTCCGCTCGCCCCTGTGCCTGCGGCGATGGTGCGATAGCCGGTGCGATTGACCATGACCGGCAGCGAATGGCCGGTGTCGGTGATCAGCATGGCGGTGCTGTAAAGCGGGTTGACGCGGATCACCTGACCCATAACGCCATCGGCGTCCACCACGGGTTGCCCTTCGTACACGCCGTCGCGGCCGCCTTTGTCGATGACGATTTTGCGCGCATATGGGTCGATATCGACCGCCAGCAGCTCGGCGGCCAGAATCCGCTCGCTGACCTTGGGCGCGGCGTCGAGCAGTTTGCGCAGGCGCTCGTTTTCCGCCTCCAGGGCGGCCATTTTTTGCAAGTGGGACTTTATCTGCGTCGCCTGCTGGTGAAGACGGGTGTTTTCCTGCATCAGTGCGATGCGCGTGGTGAAATTTTCCTGCATCCAGCCGCCGGCCGTGACCGGCAGGTTGATCACGTAATAGACCGGATAAAGCGCCGACGACAACGCCGTGCGCACATTTTCCAGATAATTCTGGCGGTGATCGACCGTCATCATGATCAGCGAGGCGGAGACGAACACCACCAGGCGGGTGGTCAGCGAGGGGCCTTGTAAAAATAGCGGTTTGATGGCGCGCCTCTTGGAATCAAATTCATCTACTTTCCAGCTTTTTCCCCAGGCGTAGGGTGCGTCTCGCGCACCACAGGGGCGATGCGTGAGACGCACCCTACGAAACGGTAATCTATCTGATTGTCGGGTTACAAGCGGGAGCCCGTTATTCCGATGTAAACACATCCATGCCGCCGCCCTCGTCGATCATCTCCAGGGCACGGCCGCCGCCACGCGCTACGCAGGTCAGCGGATCGTCGGCGATCACCACCGGCAGGCCGGTCTCCTCCATCAGCAGACGGTCCAGATCGCGCAGCAGCGCGCCGCCGCCGGTGAGCACCATGCCGCGTTCGGCGATGTCCGCGCCCAGGTCGGGGGGCGTCTGTTCCAGTGCGGTACGCACCGCGCCGACGATGCCCGCCAGCGGTTCCTGCAACGCTTCGAGGATTTCGTTGCTGTTCAGGGTGAAGCTGCGCGGCACGCCTTCGGACAGATTGCGCCCCTTGACCTCGATTTCGCGGATCTCCTTGCCCGGATAGGCCGAGCCGATCTCGATCTTGATGCGCTCGGCGGTGGCTTCGCCGATCAGGGTGCCGTAATTGCGGCGCACGTAGTTGGCGATGGCTTCGTCCAGGCGGTCGCCACCGATACGCACCGAGGCCGAATAGACAATGCCGTTCAGAGAAATGATCGCCACTTCCGTGGTACCGCCACCGATATCCAGCACCATTGAGCCGCTCGCTTCACCCACCGGCATGCCCGCGCCGATCGCCGCCGCCATCGGTTCCTCGATCAGATACACCTCGCGCGCACCGGCGCCGGCGGCGGATTCCTTGATGGCGCGCCGCTCCACCTGAGTGGATCCGCACGGCACGCAGATCAGCACGCGCGGACTGGGGCGGAAGAAGCGGGCTTCATGAACCTTATGGATGAAGTGCTGAAGCATTTTTTCCGTCACCGTGAAATCGGCGATTACGCCGTCTTTCAGCGGGCGGATGGCGGTGATGTTACCCGGCGTGCGGCCGATCATCTGTTTCGCCTCGGCGCCCACGGCGGCGATGGTCTTGGGACCGCCCGGTCCGCGATCCTGGCGGATGGCTACCACCGAAGGCTCGTTAAGTACGATGCCCTGGCCCCGCACATAGATCAGTGTGTTGGCGGTGCCAAGATCGATCGAAAGGTCGCTGGAAAACATTCCGCGTAGACGTTTAAACATGGCAGTGGCTCATTCCGTGATGGAGTTATAGAGAAGCTGGGGGAGATGTATGCAACAATAAGGCCATAATTTATCAACGTAAAGGGTTTTGGGCAAGCCGGTAAGTATGGTAACTTTTGCAATTCCATTTGAAGATCGCCTTACGGGGAAGTTTATGCTATTGAACAAATCCGATGTGGAAAAAATCGCTCATCTGGCTCGGCTGGAGGTCACCGAAGCGGATATTCCTCTCTACGCCAATAATTTGTCGAATATCCTCAACCTGGTCGAACAAATGAACGTGATCGACACCACCGGCGTCGAACCTATGGCACATCCCCTGGATGCCAGCCAACGCCTGCGCCCCGATATCATCACCGAAACCGACCAGCGCGAACTGTTCCAGTCCATCGCGCCGCAGGTTGAGGCGGGGTTGTATCTGGTGCCGAAGGTGATTGAGTAAATCTTACTCGATTCTGAGTCCGGACTTTGATTTATAACGCCCCCGCGTGAAACTGGAATTAGCATGCACAACAAAACCATCGCCGAATTATCCGCCGATCTGCGCGCAGGGAAATATTCCAGCGTAGAGCTGGCCCGCGCTTTTCTTGATCGCATCAAGCGGCACAATCTGCAGCTCAACGCCTTCGTCACCGTCACCGAAGATCAAGCGCTGACGGACGCGCGCGCCGCCGATGCGCGGTTGCAGGCCGGCAATGCAGGGCCGCTCACGGGCATTCCGTTGGTGCAGAAGGATATTTTCTGCACCCAGGGCGTCAAGACCAGTTGCGGTTCGAAAATGCTCGACAATTTCATCGCGCCCTACGATGCCACCACCGTCGCCAGGCTGAAGGAAGCCGGCACGGTGTTGCTCGGCAAAGCCAATATGGACGAGTTCGCCATGGGGTCGTCCAATGAGACCAGCTTCTATGGCCCGGTGAAGAATCCCTGGGACACCGCCGCAGTGCCCGGTGGTTCGAGCGGTGGTTCCGCTGCGGCCGTGGCGGCGCGTCTGGCGCCGGTCGCTACGGGCACGGATACCGGCGGTTCGATTCGCCAGCCCGCCGCGTTGTGCGGCATCACTGGCATCAAGCCGACCTATGGGAGGGTGTCGCGCTATGGCATGATTGCGTTCGCCTCCAGTCTTGACCAGGGCGGGCCGATGGCGCGTAGCGCCGAGGATTGCGCATTGGTGCTGGGCGCCATGGCCGGTTTCGACGCGCGTGATTCGACCAGCGTCGACATTCCCGTCCCCGACTACGCCGCCACGCTGACGATTCCATCCAGGGGTTGAGAATCGGTCTGCCCAAAGAGTATTTCGGCGATGGCCTGGATGACCAGGTGGCGCGGGTTATCGACGAGGCGATAACCGAATATCGCCGGCTCGGTGCGGAGGTAGTGGAAATCAGTCTGCCCAACACCGGACTGGCCGTTCCTACTTATTATGTGGTGGCTCCGGCCGAGTGCTCGTCCAACCTGTCGCGGTTCGACGGCGTGCGCTTCGGCTATCGCTGCGAGGAACCGCGTGATCTGCTCGACCTTTACAAGCGTTCGCGCGGCGAAGGATTCGGGCCGGAGGTCAAGCGCCGCATCATGATCGGCACCTATGTGCTATCGGCGGGCTATTACGACGCTTACTACCGCAAAGCGCAGCAACTCCGCCGCCTGATCAGCGACGACTTCAAGCAGGCGTTCGAGAAGGTCGACGTGATCATGGGGCCGACATCGCCGACCGTGGCCTTCAACATCGGTGAAAAATTCGCCGACCCGGTCACTATGTATCTGTCGGACATTTACACTATCGCCGTCAATCTCGCCGGCCTGCCCGGCATGTCGATTCCCGCCGGCTTTGCCTGGGGGCGGCCGGTAGGGTTGCAACTCATCGGCAATTACTTCGCCGAGGCGCGGCTGCTCAACGTCGCGCACAAATATCAATCGGTTACCGGCTGGCATCAGCGTGCGCCGGAGGGGTTTGAATGAACACAGTTGTAAGTGACGAGGATGGGGGTCTTTTCCTCTCTCCGTAACTCGTTTCTCGCCACTGGCTACTCGCTACTCGGAACTTTGAATATGCAATGGGAAGTCGTTATCGGTCTTGAGATCCACGCCCAGCTTTCGACCAAAAGCAAGATTTTTTCCGGCGCCGCCACGGCGTATGGCGCGCTGCCGAATACTCAGGCCTGCGCCGTCGATCTGGGATTGCCCGGCGTGCTGCCGGTGTTGAATGGCGAGGCGGTGCGCATGGCAGTGAAGTTTGGTCTGGCCACCGGCGCGACGATCGCACGGCGCTCGGTGTTCGCGCGCAAGAATTATTTTTATCCCGATTTGCCCAAGGGCTATCAGATCAGCCAGTATGAGCTGCCGGTAGTGGCGCAGGGTACGCTCCAGATCGAACTCGATGACGGCGCCACCAAGACCGTCGGCATCACCCGCGCCCATCTCGAAGAAGATGCCGGCAAATCGCTGCACGAGGACTTCCACGGCCTCACGGGTATCGACCTCAATCGCGCTGGCACGCCGCTGCTGGAGATCGTTTCCGAGCCCGACCTGCGCTCGGCCAAGGAAGCGGTCGCCTACATGAAGAAGATCCATTCACTGGTGCGCTATCTCGAAATCTGTGACGGCAACATGCAGGAAGGTTCATTCCGTTGCGACGCCAACGTCTCGGTGCGCCCCAAGGGACAGGAAAAGTTCGGCACCCGCGCCGAGATCAAGAACATCAACTCCTTCCGCTTTGTCGAAAAAGCCATCAATTACGAGGTGGAGCGGCAGATCGAAGTGATCGAGGGTGGCGGCGCGGTAGTGCAGGAGACGCGCCTCTACGACCCCGACAAGAACGAGACCCGCTCCATGCGCAGCAAGGAAGAGGCGATGGATTACCGCTATTTTCCCGACCCCGACCTGCTGCCGCTGGACATCGACGACGCCTTCATCGAGACGGTGCGCGGCACCCTGCCCGAACTGCCGGATCAAAAGCGCGAGCGCTTCATCTATGAATATGGCCTTACCCCCTACGAGGCCAGTGTGCTCAGTGCCAGCCGCGAATTGGCCGATTTCTTCGAGGCGGTGGAGAAAGCCTCCGACGGCGAGGCCAAACTCGCCGCCAACTGGGTGATGGGCGATCTGTCCGGCGCGTTGAATAAATCGGGCTTGGACATCATCGTCAGCCCCGTCACCCCGGGGATGCTGGGCGGCATGATCAAGCGCATCTCGGACAACACTATCTCCGGTAAGATCGCCAAGGAAGTGTTCGAAGCCATGTGGAACGGCGAGGGCGACGCCGATGCCGTTATCGAAAAGAAGGGCTTGAAACAGGTGACCGACACCGGCGCCATCGAGCAAGCCATCGACGCCGTGATGGCCGCCAACCCGAAACAACTGGAACAATACCGCAGCGGCCAGGAAAAGCTGTTCGGCTATTTCGTCGGCCAGGTGATGAAGGCGACGCAGGGCAAGGCCAATCCGGCGTTGCTCAACGAGTTGCTAAGAACCCGTTTACGATCTCGCTGAGGGGTGCATCGCGGCGTTGAAAATGGCCTCAAAATGCTCACATACTCCGTGTATGCTCCGCTTTTTCGGCCA
>SBBG01000090.1 GCA_005240065.1 Gammaproteobacteria bacterium
CGCCCACCCCGCGCGCTCGCGCGGCCGCCGCTTTCCCGAGCCGCCGCCCACCTACCGCAGCGAATATCAGCGCGACCGGGATCGCATCGTCCATTCCGCCGCATTCCGGCGTCTTGAATACAAGACCCAGGTGTTCGTCAATCACGAGGGCGACATGTTTCGCACCCGCCTCACCCACTCCGTCGAGGTGGCGCAGATCGGCCGCTCCATTGCGCGCGTGCTGAGCCTTAACGAAGACCTTACCGAGGCCATCGCCCTGGCTCACGACCTCGGCCACACCCCCTTCGGCCATGCCGGGCAGGACGCGCTCAATCACTGCATGAGCGCCTATGACGGCTTTGAGCACAATCTGCAATCGCTGCGCGTAGTGGACGAACTGGAAGAGCGCTACGCCGAGTTTCCCGGCCTCAACCTCACCTTCGAGACGCGTGAAGGCATCCTCAAACACTGTTCGCCGCGCAAGGCGCCCGAGCTGGGCGACGTTGGCCGGCGCTTCATCGACAAACAGCAGCCGGGCCTGGAGGCGCAGCTCGCCAACCTTGCTGACGAGATCGCCTACAACAACCATGACATCGACGACGGCCTGCGCGCCGGACTGATCGATGTGGAACAATTGTGCGCCGTTACGGCGTTCCGCGAGCAATACGAAGCGGTGAAAAAAATCTACCCCGACCTGCCACTGCGCCGCACCATCCACGAAGTGGTGCGGCGCATGATCAACCGCCAGGTCATCGATCTCATCGAAACCAGCCGCGTCCGCCTTGCCCAAACCGCGCCCGGCGACATCGACGCCGTGCGCGCCTGCGGCCAGCCGTTGATCGGCTTCGGCGAGGCGATACAGGCGCAGAATCTGGAACTGAAACAATTTCTGCGCCACAATCTCTATCAACACTACCGCGTGCGGCGCATGACATCCAAAGCGCAAAAAGTCATCACCGCGCTGTTCGACGCCTTCATCAACGATCCCCGCCTGTTGCCGCCGGAGTCACAGCGCAATGTCCAGGCGCTGGAAGAAAGCAACGGCAACCCCGGCCGTGCCCGCGCCGTGGCGGATTATATCGCTGGCATGACTGACCGTTATGCGATCAAGGAATATGATAGGTTGTTCAATCCGGCGCAGTTGACGTGAGGTGGTTTTTTGATTGCGCACGCCGCTATAGGTCGGTTCGTATAGATGACGCACGCACTCCGATCAATGCGGCTAAACGTTCCGCTGGTGAAGATCCGAGTTTATGCGCCTTTGGCGTAATCGCGCTATTTCTGCCGCTGGCGGCGAATGCCGCGCGGCCAATGATTACCGATGATGCCAGAGTGGTCGATACGAAAGCCTGCCAAGCGGAATCCTGGGTAAAGTTCAACAAGAATGGAGAAGAATATTGGGCGCTACCGGCGTGCAATTTCACGGGAAACTTTGAGCTTACCCTCGGTGGGGCGGTGGGCAAAGATGAAACGGGGTCAAGCGCCACGGACATCGTTTTTCAGGGCAAGACACTGCTCAAGCCGCTGAAAACGAATGGGTATGGGGTCGGCTTGGCATTTGGTTATGTGGCGCATTCCGCTATCAATCCTAATCGCAACCTGCTGGGCGATTTTTATGGCTACGTTCCGGTTTCTTTTTCGTTTGAGGAAGACCGCCATGTGCTACACACCAATCTCGGGTTTCTTCACTCGCGGGAAAAAAACACAGTCAATATGACATGGGGTCTCGGTATGGAAATCCAGGCTGTATCGAATCTTTTCGTCATTGCCGAAACCTTCGGTCAGAGCCAAGGAGAATTTTACTACCAAGCGGGACTACGCTACTGGATCATGCCTGGACACATCCAGCTCGATACCACCTATGGCGATCGTTTCGGGTGGGGCGGTGATTCACGGTGGTTTTCAATCGGCTTGCGGTTGATTTCAGCGCCGTTTCTTTAACCGGGCTAGTGAATCTACAAGTCCGGATGATAATCCGGGAAAAGGTTGCGATGAACGCGATATCGCCGATATTGCAGCGATTCTCCCCGGATTTCGCTCCCGTTGTATCCGGGCCACTTGCTACTTGCTGGAGGTGGAGCATGTCGTTAAAGTGGTCCTGGCCCGTATGTGGACGTACTACGAATAAACCTCCTTGAGACGCTTATACTCGCTGATTCTCTATTTCCTCACCCCCCTGGTGCTGCTGCGCCTCGCGTGGCGCGGTCTGCGTGCGCCGGATTACTGGCGGCGTTGGCCGGAACGGTTCGGGTTTTTTCCCGCTCCGGCGCGAAGCGGGGCGATCTGGGTGCATGCGGTGTCGGTCGGCGAGTTTCAGGCGGCGCTGCCGCTGATCAAGGCGTTGATGGCGCGCTATCCTTCAGCGCCGCTGGTGGTGACGACCACCACGCCCACCGGCTCGGCGCGGGTGAAGGCGGCGCTGGGCGATGCGGTGTTTCATGTCTATGTGCCGTATGACCTGCCCGGCGCGGTGTCACGCTTTCTCGATCGCATCCGGCCGCAGGTGGCGATGATCATGGAGACCGAGCTGTGGCCGAACCTCTTCCATGGTTGCCGTCAGCGCGGCATCCCCGTCATCCTGGCCAATGCGCGCCTTTCCGAGCGTTCGGCGGCGGGTTACCGGCGCATCGCGGGACTGACGCGGCAAACACTGGCTTGCATCACCGTTATCGCCGCGCAGGGTGAGGCCGACGCGCAGCGCCTGATTTCGCTGGGGGCGGATGCGGCGCGGCTGCGCGTCACCGGCAATATCAAGTTCGACATCGCCCTCCCTCTCGATCTCGACGAGCAAGCCGACGCGCTGCGCCGCGACCTGGGCGCGACGCGGCCGGTGTGGATCGCCGCCAGCACCCACGAAGGAGAGGACGAGGTGATCCTGGCGGCCCACGCTCTGGTGCGCCAGCGTTTGCCTGACGCCCTGCTGATGTTGGTGCCGCGCCACCCTGAACGCTTCGCCAGGGTGGCGCAACTCGCCCGTAAGCAGGGCTATGGCATCGTGCTGCGCAGCGAACGGCGGCCATGCGATCGCGCCGCCGCCGTGTTCATCGGCGACAGCATGGGCGAATTGATGCTGTTCTACGCCGCCGCCGACGCGGCCTTCGTCGGAGGCAGTCTGATCGCCAGCGGCGGGCATAACATGCTGGAACCCGCCGCGCTGGGGCTGCCCGTCATCACCGGCCCGCACACCTTCAACTTCGCGCAGATCGGCCAGATGCTCATCGAAGCCGGCGCGGCGCGGCAAGTGAGTGATGCGCGGGAGCTTGCGGAGGTTGTCATCGATTGCCTGCATGATGCAAACTTGCGGCTATCGATGGGCGAGAAGGGCCGGCAAATCGTTGCGCAGAATCGGGGGGCGTTGGAGGGTCTTGTCGAGATGATCGCCGGTCATGTACCACTATTGAGATGAGAAAGGGGCGATTTGGCCCCACCCTACTATTCCCTTACTTTTTGTGATAGTATCGCGCGATTCAGCCACCACGCCAAAAATTGACTCCAAGGACTACCCATGCCACTAAAGATCGACACCTTCAGCAATATCAAGGGCGGCAACAGTTTTTACAAGGCGCTGGTTCATCCCCTCGCCGCCGAGAAGGCCAAGGCGCTGATCGCACGGATCGCGGCGAAGGGGGCGGTGGCCATCTATGATCCGCGCGATTGCCATGCCGCCATCGCCGAGTTGTATGATCTTTCGTCGTGGCGTATCGAGAATGTGTTTGTGCAGCGCGTCGAATCGCTGGGGCGGAGCGTGTCGGGTTGTGCGGTGCAGCCTGTCACCGAACTCGGCGCATGCCGCGCGGCGACACTGTTCGTTGCCGCCTTCGATGCCGAACGCCTGGTCGCGCACATCCGCCACCTCGTTCCGGCGGGTATCGAGGTCATCACCCTCGATGCAATCCGTCTACCCGACGCGATGCTGACCAATCCGCGCAACTATCTCGACATCCTCAATTTCGCCACCAACTTCGCCTTTTTCCGCGACGCGGGCGGCGTTCACACCACGGTCGCTTCGTGCAATTACTGGAGCGGTTATGGAGCGAAGGACACGGCATTGTGGCTGTGCCTGTTCGACCATCGCGGCGAGGTGCTGGCGCAATGGGAAGAAAAGCTGCCGGCCTCGGGTGCGAGCTATTGCCTCGACAGTAAGGAAGTGCGAGGCCGTTTCGGTCTGGGTGAATTCACCGGCTCGCTGTTCATGCATGTGCAACGCATCGCCGGTCACGATGTGGTGAAGTATGCCATCGATGTCTACGACGATAGCGGCGCGATGGTATCGTGCACCCACGATGCCAATGCCTGGCCCGCCGATTTCTACGCCGGCCTGCCCGCCCCGCGCCAGGACGAGAAGGTGATCCTGTGGATCCAGAACAGCAATCCCGCGCCCATTCCGCGCGGCGGCGTGGGGCTCAACAGGATGGGTTCGGACGATGTGACATGGCTCGATGCGCAGATTCCTCCTTATGGCGCCCATGCCCTGGACGTGGCGACGCTGCTGCCGGGCGTGCATTGGCCGGAGCAGATCGAAGTCGATGCCGGCAAGCACTTCGTCCGCCCGCGCTATGAGGTCATCCGCAAAGGCATCGCCGCCCGCATTGCCCACGCCAACGTCGAGCGCACCGATCTTGCGCCCGATACCAAACTGCCGGAGGCGATGCCGCTGATCGGGAAAGGCTACATCCTGCCCGCGCCGATTCTGCCGCTCGACCGCTGGCGCTCCATCGCCATGCCGACGCCAATGGCCCGGGCGCAAAACGAATTGCCGCTGGCCATGACATTGTTCGATGCCTCGGGACAGGAAGTCACCACCTACCGTTTCGGCCGCATCCCGCGCCGGGAGAGCGCCGCGGTGGATGTGGATGCGTTGTTGGATAAGGCGGGCGGCAAACTTGCCAGCGGCTACGGGCACGTCGCGCTGGTTTATGATCTGAGCCAGGGCGGCACTTCCGATGGCTGGCTGCATGGCCTGTTCCGCTACGAGCAGAAGGGCAATGGGCACTGCGCCGAAACCAGCTTCGGCGCGCACATCTATAATATCCCGATCACTTACAAGAATGAACCGCAGTCCTACGCCGGCGCGCCGCCGGGCTTGAGCACCCGGCTGTTCCTGCGCCTCGGACCCGCGCCTCTCGACACCCTGTGCCACTTGATCTATCCCGCCTCGCTGCCCTGGCATTCGCGCTCGGCCACCAGCCTGATCCTGCACGACCGGCTGGGCGCGGAGATCGCCACGCAACACGTCGAAATTCCCTGCAACGGCTCGCTGTTGTGGCGCTATCACGAAATGTTCGACGAGGATACGCGCCGCCGCGCCGGCACAGGGGCCTACGTGATGATCCGCGACACCACCTGCCGCCTGTTCGGCTACCATGGCCTGCTCAAGGGCGAGGAGGCGTTCAGCCTGGATCACATGTTCGGGTTTTGATGAGATCCTATACACAACGGCCTAAATCGTAG
>SBBG01000088.1 GCA_005240065.1 Gammaproteobacteria bacterium
CACGTGCCCGCTCGCCCCGGATGTATCACGCCTCATATCCAGTTCTTGTCCATCGCCCCGCAGTTTTGGATTCAGCGCACCGATAGACCCCACCTCACGGTGACGCCCTTGCCGTTCTCCTAGCCTTCGGCTCTGCGTAAACCTGGCTGCCGGACTTTCACCGACATAGTTACGTGCCATGCCCGGCACACACGTCAAACGCTAATGGATGGCTTGCTCTGATGAATAGCAATCAAGGCACGGTAACTCAGTCTTCGCCGCCACGCACCCTGCCACGCAACCCTTTCGCCTCCCCGCGCCGCCGCTTGGATTCCAGACGGCGCTTTTTCGAGGCCAGTGTCGGCTTGGTCTTTTTGCGTGGCAATGGTTTTTCCGTCGCCTTGCGGATCAGCTCCATCAGGCGCTCCAGCGCATCCTGACGGTTCTGCAATTGCGTGCGGAAGCGCCGGGCGTCGATGATCAAGACACCCTCGGCGGTCATGCGCCTGCCCGCCAGTTTAATCAACCGGGCGCGGACATCGTCGGGCAGCGCGGGGGAACGCGCGACATCGAAGCGCAGTTGCACGGCGGTGGCAACCTTGTTGACGTTCTGCCCGCCTGGCCCGGAAGCGCGGATGAAGTGCTCTTCGATTTCGCTTTCGTCGATGATAATGGTGCGAGTGATATGGATCATATTTCATCGCGTTCGATGGTAAACCACGACACACCCCGCTCTCTTTCAACCGAGACGGTGCGCGACTGCGGATTCATGGTATAGCTGAGATAACAAACATCAGCCGGACTGGACAAGACTCGCGGCGTGAAAACCGCGCTATTCACACCAGCGCAACGAGCGGATTTGACCAGCAGGCCGTTCTGCTCCTTTTCGTGAAGATAGCCGCCCAGTTGCTGCGTGAATGAATAATCACTGCTGACAAGCTGCGGAAAACGCCCTTCCTTGCCACGCAGGTCAATCAGAATCGCGTCGCACCGCACGCTGAAAACCCGCCGGTCGGCGATGATCGTCCTGTCCTCCGCCGCGTAACTGTCCATCACAAAACGCCACCAGTGGTGGACGGATTCATAAACCGTGGTTTCCAGTTCCAGCGAGCCATACCATACACCATACCGGGCGCCATCGCTGAAACGGGTTTGCTGCCAGTTGCAGGGAAGAAAAGGATAGGTGATCACGGTACCGTAATCGAAGGGCCGGGTAATCAGCGGCACGCGGCTCTCCATCCTGCCGGCCGCTTCCGCGGCAATCGCCACCTGCATCTCGGCTTCGTTCTCGACCAGATCATCGAACACCGCCTGCGATTCGCGGATGCCCTTGATGTTTCGGATCAGTTTGTCGTGAAAATCGATGACGCTGGAAATAAGCCCGGATTCAACGTCCACGCTCGAAATCCAGATACCTGCGCACCGCCAGCAAACCCTCATAGCCTTGCAACATGATCGCCAGCGGCGTCTGGCCATCGAAGCGGCGATTGGGCGTGGTTACCCAGCGGTAAGCGAGATCTCGATTGTGAGGGAAGATGATGCGCAGCGATTTGTGAATCCCCAGCAAATGCCCCACCCGCCCGAGAAGATCGGCATTATCGGCCAGCGGACTGCCTTTCCGGTAACGCGCCAGCGTCGAGCGTGAATCGCTGGACAACCCGAGCAACGCCGCCTGGTCGCCCGTGGCCACCCCCCAAAACTCGAACAATTTCACGATCATCCTGGCAAGGCCTTCACGGCTCTGTTTGCTGTGGAGATCGGTCTTTTTCAGGGGGAAAGGGGTAACGGCATTCATGATCATGACATAACCGAGCAATTGGTACTTTTTTTGTACCAAAAATAACGCCCGATGTCAAGCACAAACCATACACTACCTTCAAAACCCCAGACTCAACGGCGGTTCATCCAGCGCCGCCATCTGTTCGCGCAGGGCGAGAATCTGATCCTGCCAGTAGCGCTGGGTATTGAACCAGGGGAAGGCGATTTTGAATGCCGGGTCTTCCCAGCGGCGGGCGAGCCAGCCGGAATAGTGGATGATGCGCAGGGTGCGCAGCGCTTCGACCAGGCGCAGCTCCGGCGGATTGAAATCGTGAAATTCGCTGTAGCCGTCGATGACACAGGAGAGCTGGGTGGTCATCGCCACGCGATCGCCGGACAGCAACATCCAGATATCCTGCACCGCCGGACCCATGCGGCAATCGTCGAAGTCGACGAAATGCGGGCCGGCTTCGCTCCAGAGGATGTTGCCTGCATGGCAGTCGCCATGCAGGCGGATGTTTCTGATGCCGGGCGTCTGCGCGTAGCATTGGCGCACCTGCGCCATCACGTCCTCGGCCACGCTGCGATAGGCAGGCTCCAGCTCGCGGGGGATGAAGCCGTGCTCCATGAGAAAGTGCAAGGGCTCGTCGCCGAAGCTTTCGATGTTGAGCGTGGGACGATGCCGGAACGGCCGGATGGCGCCGACGGCGTGGATGCGGCCGATGAAACGGCCCATCCATTCCAGGGTATCGGGGTCGTCGAGTTCCGGAGTGCGTCCGGCACGGCGCGGAAAAAGGGCGAAGCGGAAACCCTCGAATTCATGCAAGGTACATCCCGCCTCGTCGATCATCGGCGCCACCACCGGGATTTCGCGCTCGGCCAGCTCCAGGGTGAAGGCGTGTTCTTCGAGGATGGCCTCGTCCGGCCAGCGGTTGGGGCGGTAAAACTTGACGATGAGCGGCGCGCCGCCCTCGATGCCGATCTGGTAGACACGGTTTTCGTAGCTATTGAGGGCGAGCATCCGGCCATCGCAGCGCAGGCCGGTACTCTCGACGGCGTTCAGCAAGCGGTCGGGCGTGAGCTCCTGATAGAGCAGATTGCCCGCCCCTCCGCCCGCCTCATCGTCCACCTGCTATCTCCCGCACATCGACGAAATGCCCCGCCACCGCGGCGGCGGCGGCCATCGCCGGGCTGACGAGGTGAGTGCGTCCGCCGGGGCCCTGGCGGCCCTCGAAGTTGCGGTTGGACGTGGAGGCGCAACGCTCGCCCGGCTCCAGGCGGTCGGCGTTCATGGCCAGACACATCGAGCAGCCCGGCTCGCGCCACTCGAAACCGGCGTCGCGGAAAATCTTGTCCAGCCCTTCGGATTCGGCTTGGCGCTTGACCAGCCCGGAGCCGGGCACGACCATGGCGAGCTTGACGTTGGCCGCCACTTTGCGCCCCTTCGCCACCGCCGCCGCGGCGCGCAGATCCTCGATGCGCGAATTGGTGCAGGAGCCGATGAACACCTTGTCGATGGCGATGCTGGTGATCGGCGCGCCCGGCTGCAACGCCATGTATTGCAAGGCACGCTTCATGCCGTCGCGCTTCACCGGATCGGACTGCTGCTCGGGATCGGGCACGCAGCCGTCGACCGGCGCCACCATCTCGGGCGAGGTGCCCCAGCTCACTTGGGGCTTGATCGTGGCGGCGTCGATGTGCACCACGCGGTCGAACACCGCATCCGCGTCGCTGTGCAGCTCGTGCCATGCCGCCACGGCCCGCTCCCAAAGCTCGCCGGTGGGGGCGTAAGCCCGGCCGCGCACATAGTCGATGGTCTTTTCATCCACCGCCACCATGCCGGCGCGCGCACCGGCCTCGATCGCCATGTTGCACACCGTCATGCGGCCTTCCATCGACAGGGCGCGGACCGCCTCACCGCCGAATTCGATGGCGTAACCGGTACCGCCCGCCGTGCCGATCTCGCCGATGATCTCCAGCACGATGTCCTTGGCCGTCACGCCCGGGCCAACCTGTCCGTCCACGCTGACCAGCATGTTCTTCGATTTTTTTTGTAACAGGCACTGCGTGGCCAGCACATGCTCGACTTCGGAAGTGCCGATGCCGTGCGCCAGCGCGCCGAACGCACCATGAGTGGAAGTGTGCGAGTCGCCGCACACCACCGTCATGCCGGGCAGTGTCGCGCCCTGCTCCGGGCCAATGACATGCACGATGCCCTGGCGCGGGTCGTTCATCCTGAATTCGGTGATGCCGAACTCCTCGCAGTTGCGATCGAGCGTCTCCACCTGCACGCGCGACACCGGATCGGCAATGCCGTGGCTGCGGTCCGTGGTGGGGACGTTATGATCCGCCACTGCGAGATTGGCGTCGATACGCCATGGCTGGCGCCTGGCGAGGCGCAACCCGTCGAAGGCCTGCGGCGAAGTCACTTCATGCACCAGATGGCGGTCGATGTACAGCAGACACGTCCCGTCCTCGTTCCGGCGCACGACGTGCGCATCCCACAATTTATCGTACAAGGTCTTTCCAGCCATTGCTCAGCTCCACCATGTTCTTTGTAAAACAGGAATTTTACGCCAGCGGGCGTTATTACTCAAAACGGATTGGCGCAACCCTCCCTTCGACAGTTAAAATAGGGAAAATTTCCATTCAGGCTTGAACATGACGGCACACATCATTGATGGCAAGACCATCGCCGCGAGCATCCGGCAGAAGGTAAAACAAGACGTGGAACAGCGCTTGGCGCAACACAAGCGCGCGCCGGGACTGGCGGTCATTCTGGTCGGCAACAACCCAGCCTCGGAAGTCTACGTAGCGAGCAAGCGCAAAGCCTGCGCCGAGGCCGGCATCCTCTCCAAAAGCCATGACCTGCCTGACAGCATCACCCAGGCCGCGCTGCTGGCGCTGATCGACGAACTGAACAACGACCCCGCCATCGACGGCATTCTGGTTCAGCTCCCGCTGCCCGCGCACATCGACACCGAAACCGTCATCGAACGCATCCATCCCGACAAAGATGTGGACGGCTTTCACCCCTGCAACGTCGGCCGCCTCGCACTACGCCTGCCCGCGCTACGCCCCTGCACACCGCATGGCGTGATGACGCTGCTGAAAAGCACCGGGCAACAGCTCAAAGGCCAGGAAGCGGTCGTAGTCGGCGCCTCCAACATCGTCGGCCGCCCCATGTCGCTGGAACTACTGCTCGCCGGCTGCACCGTCACCACCTGCCACCGCTTCACCCGCGACCTGCAAAGCCATCTGGCGCGCGCCGACATCCTGGTCGTCGCGGTCGGCAAACCGGGCTTCATCAAAGGCGAATGGATCAAACCCGGCGCCACCGTCATCGACATCGGCATCAACCGTCTACCGGACGGCAAGATCGTCGGCGACGTGGAGTTCGCCCCCGCCGCCGACCGCGCCGCCTGGATCACCCCCGTCCCCGGCGGCGTGGGGCCGATGACGGTGGCGACGTTGTTGCAGAATACGCTTTATGCGGCAGAGCGGCGAGGGTGATGTTCATTAAGTCATACGCCGAAGTCACTCACATTTCAAATCATGGCGTGTGGCTTTTGGCGCACGGTCATGAGCTATTCATGTCATATGAAAACTTTCCCTGGTTCAAGGATGTGCCTGTGGGAAAAATCCTGAACGTCGAAGAGCCGACATTCGGACATTATTACTGGCCGGAGTTGGACGTTGATTTGACCGAAGAAATAATTTCGCATCCTGAACGGTTTCATCTTAAAGCCAAGTGACGCGAATAACCGATCCAAGCCGACCTCAGGAACACCACGGAGACCTCAAGGGAAACACAGACGCTTTATCAGACCAGACACCAACGCTGCTACAGCATGCCGTGTTCGCACCCTCCAGCCACAACACGCAACCATGGTGGTTTCGCACGCGCGGCACCGCCAGCGATTTGTTTGCAGACCGCACCCGCGCCTCACCGGTCGATGATTCTGACGATCGCGAGTTCACCATCAGTTGTGGCTGCGCCTCGGCCCGTAAAACAAGATACTACGCGACCGGAACCTTCACCGCCAACAACCTCTCTGCGTCTACAAGCAATTGCCGTATGCTACTGGTATGATATGATTTTTCGATGAAATTGCCGAATCTGGAACAGGCTATCGTCAAACCGGAAAAGATTACCGGCTACTTGCTTTCTGCCACTCACCCGAACGGACGCCACAAAGCAAGATTCTTCACCAGCTTTGGTTTTTCTATCGATGCATGGCAACAACTTGCGCAGGCGCTGATCCAGCACGCGGTGGATCATAAAGTCACCAAGCCGGAACCGTCTCCGTTTGGGATGCGGTATGTATCCGTGCATTCGGTCGATATGGTTTATTGAAAGCAACGAAACTCCCCCCTATTTTGTAACCGCTTATCCACTACGGGAGAATGCCAATGATTCAAGAGCTTGACAATGTCGTGCTGACTGTGGATCTTCCGCAATTCGGACTGGCAAGCGGAGATATCGGAACCGTCGTTATGTTGCATGCCAGCGGCAAAGGCTACGAAGTAGAGTTCGTAACCCTTGATGGTGAAACCATTGCAGTAACCAGCCTGCTCGCTGCGCAAGTGCGCCCTATCCTGCATAAGGAGATAGCACACGTCAGGCGGGTGGCGGCGTGATCGTTGCCCTGGAAAGCTCTCTACGCATAAATGGAACCAGCTAATGGGCGACCCCATTTACGCCTGCACCACTGATTCGTGAAACAAACACTACAGGGCTGGAGCCTCTTCCCCCCACCCCGCCAACAAC
>SBBG01000118.1 GCA_005240065.1 Gammaproteobacteria bacterium
CGAGGGGTGAGATCGTTGAATACAGAGCATCTCAGGAGGTCGAAATTTTTACGCGATCATAAAAATTCCCTGTCCAGAGGTTTTTCTACAGCCTCAACGAATGAATCAGAAATAGTGAAGGTGTGGTGGTTCAACCGCGCGTATCAAACATGCGCGCGATTTCCCGGTTCACCGATTCGACTTCGGTATCGATAGCTTCCGTGCTTCCCGCCCTGGCGGCCTTTTCAAGCCGCCAGGCCGCGCCGGCAAGCTCAGGCGCGCCGCATTGGCGGGCGGAGCCATGCAGTTTGTGCGCGTGTTCGGTGAGCATGATCATGTCGGCGTTGGTGTGGGCCGCGTTGATCAAAGCCTGTTGTTTCGGCAGATCTTTCAGAAGCATATCCTGCAAATCCTGGGCGAGTCTTTTATCTTCGCCCGCCAGGCGCAATGCCGATTCTTTTCCAGTAGATGTTCGCAGATGACTGGATGCGTCGTGATCGGCTGTGACCGGGTTGCGTTGCAACCACTTGCCGATGATCCGTGTCAGATGCTCTTCCTCTATGGGCTTGATCAGCAGATCATCCATGCTGGCTTGAGCGAGATCTTCGCGCTCGGTGATGAGGGCATCTGCCGTCAGTGCGATGATTGGCAAGCGCCGTTCTCCGGAAAGCAGCGTTCTGATGTGGGATGCGGCCATGATACCGTTCATCACCGGCATGTGGATGTCCATGAGGATCAAATCGAAATAACCCGCAACGGCGGCATCGACAGCTTGTTTGCCGTTTTCGGCTTCGATCACGGTTGCGCCTTGCCGTTCAAGGAGTGTCCTGGTCAGTTTGCGGTTGATGGGGTTGTCGTCGGCAAGCAAGATCCGCACGTTTGCGAATCGTGGAGAAGAGCTGCTTGCGGCAGGTATGATGCGATGATCTTTTTCATCTTTCGTTTCGATGGGCGAGATGAGCTGGCATAAGGTCTTGAAAAGATCGCTGCGGCGAAGGGGTTTGGAGAGGCACGCGTCGGCGCCCCAGCCATGAACCTCGTTCAGGATTTCCTGCTTGCTGGCATTGATCATGACGATCACTTTGCAGGTGCATGTCGCTTTAATGGTGTTGATGGATCGTGGCAGGTCTTTTTCTTGCAATTTCCGCTGGGAGATGCCTCCTATCAGGAAATGGTATGGGTTCCCCGCTTCCGCGGCGGCGCGAAGCACTTTATCTAGATTCGCGGGATTGTCCACCTCGGTGACGATCATACCCCACTCGCTGAGTGTGTGGTGTATTACCAGCCGGGCGGTGGGATGCGGTTCGCAAATGACCGCTTTATGGCCGAGCAATGGTTTGTCATGAAATTCGTCATAATAAAGCGCGGCGATTTTCTTGCTGTGCAGGGTGAACCAGAATGTCGATCCCTTGCCGGGTTCGCTTTCTAGCCCGATTTCCCCACCCATTTGTTCCGTCAGCCTCTTGCAAATGGCAAGTCCCAGTCCTGTCCCCCCGTATTCCCGGGTATTCGAGGTATCTATCTGCGTGAAAGCCGAGAACAGCCCGGCCTGATGTTCCGGGTCGATACCGATGCCGGTGTCAGTAACGCTGATGCGCAGCGTGACCTCCTCGGCGTCTTCTTCTTCCAACATGACTCGCACCACCACCTCTCCGGTGTGGGTGAATTTGATGGCGTTTCCCACCAGATTGGTAATAATCTGCTTTATCCTTAAAGGGTCTCCGCTCCATTTGGAGGGTACATCCGAATAAACGAGCAGCGCCAGTTCCAGCCCTTTTTCGTGCGCGATGGGCGCCAGCAAGGAAAGCACATCTTCCAGGCATTCGCGCAGATTGCATATCACATTTTGCAAAGTGAGCTTACCTGATTCGATTTTGGATAAATCGAGAATGTCGTTGATCACGGCGAGAAGGTTTTGCGATGATTTATGTATGGTCTGAATGTAATCGCGTTGCTCGTCGTCGAGCGGGGTTTTCAGCAAGAGATCGGTGAAGCCGAGGATCGCATTCATGGGCGTGCGGATTTCGTGGCTCATGTTGGCGAGAAACTCCGATTTTACCTTGCTGGCCTGGAGTGCGCTTTGGCGGGCTATTTCCAGCTCGGCGTTTTGCAGTTCGACCATTTCCAGTGTTCTGCGCAAATCCACCGTGGCCTGGGCGATTTTTTCGTGCATGTCTTCCTGGGCGGCTTTCAGCGCCATGGCCGTCGAGTTGATGCCCATCTCCAGAATTTGAAATTCCGCAGTGGCTGTTGGCTCGGCGCGCGCATCGAGATCGCCTTGTCCCAGGCGCTTCATGGCCTGAGTGAGATTCGAGATGGGGCTGGTTACGCCTCTGCTCAGGCGCAAGGCCAGCAGGGCGCTGGCCACCAAACCCGAGAGAAGGATCAATAGCGCGGTGATCAGAGTCTCTTTCTGTTTTGCCAGTGTATTCCGCGTCGAGAGTTTCACGGTGGCGTGGCCAAGCAGCCGTGCGGGTTCGATCCGCGGGGCTGGTTCGGTTTCCGCAAAGTCCGTAACCGCAATGCCCTGGACCACGATGGGTGCGTTGAATATCAGGAATTCGCCATCCGCCGAGGCGACCGATGTAATGCCTGTCGTCGAGTGTGTCACGGTTGTTGCTGGCGCCTCGCCGATAGGCGAGCCGGCCAATAGCGTTCCCTTGGCATCGGTGATAGCGATCGCGGTGACATCCGTTTCCCTGAGAGCGTTGGTGATCAATCCGCGCAGAATGTCGCTGTTGGCCGAAAACACGGCGTATTCGCTTGCTTGGGCAACATGTCTTGTAATGGCTTCGCCATGCTCGTGAAGGATCTTTTCAAGATCGGCGATGCGCGTGCTGGTAAAATAAAAAGTGATCGACAGCGCGATCATGGTGGCGGGTAGCAGTGCCAGAAACAAGAGCCTGCTCTTGATGCTCCTCTTCCTCATGAAGAACCGTCTTCCGCTTGCCGGAGCCGACGTTGCAGACTGGATTCATCCGGTATCTCCAAGCCCAGCGAGCGCGCCACTTGACGATTCACCGCGATGTTGAAGTAGCGAGGATACTGTGGCGGCGGCAATTGCCAGTTCCTTGCTGCCGCGAGGATGATGATTTCGGCGGTTTGCTGTGCGATTTGAGCTGGAGAGCTGTAAACCGCCATCAATGCTCCCGCCTTGGCATATGCCAGGGAGAAGCCGATAACCGGGATTTTTTGGCGATATGTCGTCAGCAACACGTTTTGTACCGTGTAGGGGTTGAAGATCAGCGGGTCGGGAACGGCCAGCAGCACGTTGCTCTCTGTCAGCAGTTCGGTGAGGGCGGTTGCCAAGGTGTCGCTCTTCCTGACGATGCGTTCCCGCAGGCGCAGCTTTTTATTCGCCGCCGCATTCTCCAGTTCCGGCAAGAGCATTCTCGATGTGGGGCCGAACAGCGCGCCGATTTCATCGTATCCCGGCAGAGCCAGGCGCACCAGTTCAAGTTGCCTGGGCAACGGTTGGTCGAGGTAGACCGCCGAATGTTGCTGTCCGCTATTCGCCGCGCCGGATCTTCCCCGGATGATATCATCGATGTTGGCCTTCGGTACTAGGATGCTGAGCACAGGGGTCTGTGCCGATACTTTGAGTTGCGCAATTTTCTGTGCGGCCACCGTGCCGATAGTGACGATCAGATCGCCGCGCGGGATGTTCTGTTCTTCCTGAGTGGCATTTTCAAGCGATGAGAGAGGAATCGTTCTGACGTTGAAGCGGTTATTGGAGTCGCGGGAAAGCGCGGTTCTCAGATTCTCGATCAATTCGGCATGTGCCTCGTCTTGCACGTTGGCCACGATCAAGATGTTGGCGGCTGCCGCGACTGGCGGCAGGAGGGCAAGCAGAATCAGCAGGCAGCCGCCAAGGAAAAGCGCTATCTCCTGGCGGATGAGATTGGCGGAAGCTATGCCATTGCCTGTGTGCCATACCATGATCAAGGGTTAGTCATTGCAGACTCAGCGTCAGCGTGGCGTACCAGCGCGTATCGAAGCCGTTCTGGCGCCGGTATTCCTGGTAATCGCCCAGCACGTTTTGCGCGACCACGGCGATTTCACCGCGTTTGAAGAGATGGGCGAGACGCAGATCGAGCCGTTGCATCTCTGCCGCGATATTTTTTTTCGGTAGATCGATGTAGTACACCTGATCGGCATAGTAGTAGCCGAGGCTGCCTTGCACGCGATACCCGAAATCGTGCATGGCCAGCAGGCTCAAGGAGTTGACAGGCGCTGTTCTGGAATATTTGATGCGCTGATCACCGCTGTCCATGTCCATATAGGCATAGCTGAAGATGAGCTGCGTGCCTTTGCGGGGACGATACTTGATTTGTGTTTCCGCGCCGGTGACGGTGGCCGTGTCACCGTTCATGAACTGCCGGGTCTTTCTGTCGCCCACATTGTCGGCCGGGTAGGGTACGAGACTGGTGTCGATCAGGAGGCTGATCCGGTCATGGAAGAACCTGGCGTCCATTGACAGATGTGCCTGCGGGAAAGTTCCGAGATAGCCCAATTCGCGGGAGACGATGGTTTCAGGTAAAAGATCGCGGTTGCCCAGGTACAAGTGATTGAGCAGTGACCCGGACGTTATTTTGGTATCGGCCCGATCTTCAAAAATCACCGGCGTGCGCATCGCCTTCGACAGGCTGGCACGTAACGCATGATTGGCGTTTATCAGGTGATTCAGCGCCAGGCGCGGCGCCAGGTCGACGCCGGTGATGTCGTTTTTTTCCATCATCGCCCCGGCATTGAGCAGCCATGCGGGTGTGATGCGCCACTCACCATTGGCGAACAATCGGTATAGCCGATGGCTGAGCGCCTGCTGTGTGCCGAGGTAACCGGGCGAGGTGACTTGGTCAAGGCGGGTGCTGGCGCCCCAGACGAAGCGCCACTGGTTGGAAGGGGCGAAGTTGTGCTGCAATTCCAGATCATAGCGCTGCGCGGTCACGCTTGCGTCCATAGGGAGCTGGGCGCCGCCGAGGATGGGCAGGCCGGGTGTGAGCCACGATTCGCTCGATTTGTGATAGTTGTGAAAGAACTGGAGGCTGATTTCCTCGTCCGAGCCCTTGCTGTGCTGCCAGCGGATTTGCTGATAGTTGCTGTTGATGCGCCGGCCATGTTCGTTATCGGTGGGCGTGGGGTTGTCCGGCGTGGCGGGTTCTCCCATGCCACGGGGGCCTTCGTTGAGGCCGAGTTGCAACATCAGTGTGTCGTTGGGCGTGGCGCGATAGTCGGTGCGTAGGGTGGCCAGCGATACACGCTTGCTGTCGTTGCGGTTGTCGAAGCCGTCGTCCTGACGGTGGCCCAGGGTAAACCGGTAGTCGAGATTACCCATCGCTCCGCCATGACGCAGATATCCCTCGCGCACGCCCTTGGAACCACCCATTGCCTTGACTTGTGTGCCCGAGTCTTGCGCGGCATGGCGGGTGATAATGTTGATGACGCCCTGCACGGCGTTGGCGCCGTAGCTCGCCATGTTCGGGCCACGGATCACTTCGATGCGGTCGATGTCGTCCAGCGCCAGGGGTAGATCGCTCCACTGCACGCCGCCGAAAGCGGGGGTATAGACGGAGCGCCCGTCAACGAGGACTTGCATGCGTTTCGAGTAGGTGTCCGCCAGCCCGTGATAGGTGACGGTCTGCCAGTGACCGCTGACATAACCCACCTGAAAGCCGGGAACGAGTCTGAATACGTCGGCCAGTTCGCGCGCGCCGGAAGCACGGATCATGTCGCGATCGACCACAGTGATGGCCGCCGGTGCTTCCGGCAAAGGCTGGGAAAGGCGTGTGGCGGACAGAACGGTCGGCAGGGGACCCAGGTAATCCTTTTCCGACAGGCCGATTTTCATGTCTTCGGCATTCGTTTTGTTTATCATGGTAAAACCGCATCCCAAACAGGTCAGTATCGCCACGCCGACAGCGCGCCGGCTGGCGCCGGCCGGTACAAGGTTTTTTTTATTCATTAGAAAGATTGCCTATATGTAGGATAATTGTTTATTCGGGGACGTCATTCAGATGAAAACCATGTGTCGCGTAAGAGAATTGCCACGAGCTGGCGTTTATTTTAACCCGAAAACTGCGGTTGCTGAAAAAATCGAGGTAAAATCAAAGGTATGAATTTCCCCACCCTGGAGTCGTTTGTCGGCAATACGCCACTGGTCAGATTGCAGCGTCTGCCCGCTGATACCACCAACACCCTGCTGGTAAAACTGGAGGGCAATAATCCCGCCGGTTCGGTGAAGGACCGGCCTGCCATGAGCATGATCCGGCATGCGCAGGCGCGCGGCGAGATCAAGCCCGGCGACACCCTGATCGAAGCCACCAGCGGCAATACCGGCATCGCGCTGGCGATGGCGGCCGCCATCAAGGGCTATCGCATGGTGCTGATCATGCCCGAGCACATGAGCGTGGAGCGGCGCGCGGTGATGAAGGCGTTTGGCGCGGAACTGGTGCTGGTGCCGCGAGAGGGCGGCATGGAAGCGGCCAGGGACTTGGCCGTTAGAATGGAGCGGGAAGGCCAGGGCAAGCGCCTGGATCAGTTCGCCAACCTCGACAATCCATTGGCCCATTACGAAGGCACGGGGCCGGAGATCTGGCGCGACACCGGCGGCAGGATCACCCACTTCGTCAGCGCCATGGGCACCACCGGCACCATCATGGGAGTATCGCGTTTCCTTAAGGAAAAAAATCCCGCCATTCAGATCGTCGGCGTTCATCCCGCCGAAGGTGCGAACATTCCCGGCATCCGCCGCTGGCCCGAGGAATATCTGCCGCAGATTTTCGATCCTTCGCGTGTGGACCGCGTCATGGAAGTGGAGCAGCAGGATGCCGAGGAGACAACACGCCAACTTGCGGCGCACGAGGGGATATTCGCCGGTATCTCCTCGGGTGGCGCGCTGCATGCTGCGCTGCGCCTGTCCAGAGAAGTGGAAAACGCCGTCATTGTTAGCATCGTCTGCGACCGGGGCGATCGCTATCTGTCTACGGGAGTGTTTCCCGAATGAATGTTTTGGTCTTCGATATTGAAACCGTGCCCGACGTGGCGGCAGGCCGCAGGCTCCATGCGCTGGAGGGGTTGAGTGACAAGGAAGTGGCCGATGTGATGTATCATCTGCGCCGTCAGGAGACTGGCGGTTCCGATTTTTTGCGTTTGCACCAGCAGCGTATCGTCGCCATTTCAGCGGTATTGCGCAGCCGCGACACGGTCAAGGTGTGGTCGCTGGGCGAACCGGATTCGCCGGAAAGCGAGCTGGTCAAACGTTTTTTCGACGGCATCGACAGATTCACGCCCATGCTGGTGTCATGGAATGGCGGTGGGTTCGATTTGCCGGTGCTACACTACCGAGCCTTGCTGTACGGCGTTGCCGCGCCGCGCTATTGGGATACCGGCGATGACGACCGGGATTTCCGCTGGAACAATTATCTCAGCCGTTACCACGCTCGTCACACCGATCTGATGGATGTGTTGTCGGGCTATCAATCGCGCGCCACCGCGCCGTTGGACGAGATCGCCGCGATGCTCGGTTTTCCCGGTAAGATGGGCATGAGCGGCGCTCAGGTCTGGGACAGCTACCAGAGTGGCGACATCGCTGGTATCCGCAATTATTGCGAGACGGATGTCTTGAACACCTATCTGGTCTATCTGCGATTCGAATTGATCAGAGGACATCTCGACCACGGCGCCTATACCGCTGAGTGCCAGCGTTTGCGCGAGACGCTGACCAAAGAGGACAGGCCGCATCTGAATGAATTCTTGCAGGCATGGAAGACGGAAGACCTGGCGTGAGCAGGCGAAATCTGAAAGTCATGCCCGCCGAGGCGGCGCAGGCCCATGTCGAATCCCTCACCCACGATGCCCGCGGCGTGGCGCGCGTCAATGGCAAGGCGGTATTCATTGATGGCGCGTTGCCGGGCGAGGAGGTGTTGTTTACCTACGTCACCCGGCGCAAGCGCTATGATGAGGGCAGGGCGGTGGAGATTATCAAACCCTCGCCGTACCGTGTCGTACCGCGCTGTCCGCATTTCGACGTGTGCGGCGGATGTAGTCTGCAACACATGGATGCCCAGGCGCAGATCCTTGCCAAACAGCAGGTACTGCTCGATAGCCTTCGGCATATCGGCAACGTCGTCCCTGGCGCGCTGCTGCCGCCGCTGAACGGTCCGCATTGGGGGTATCGGCGCAAGGCGCGCCTGGGCGCCAAATATGTATTGAAGAAATCACGTATGCTGGTGGGCTTCCGCGAGAAGCGCAGCAATTTTCTCGCCGAACTGACACGCTGCGAGGTGTTGCATCCCGCCGCCGGCGAACGCATCATGGAGCTGCGCGCCTTGCTCGATGGTCTGGCGGCGCGCGACCGCATACCGCAGATCGAACTTGCAGCGGGCGACAGTGCCGCCGCATTGGTCTTTCGCACCTTGGTCGAGCTCGATGCCGGTGACCGGACGAAGCTTTGCGAATTTGGCGAGCGTCATGGGTTGCAAATTTATTTGCAGCCGGGCGGGCCGGAGACCGCGACCCTGCTGTGGCCTGCATCGGCCACGCTGAGCTATCGCCTGCCGGATGACGATGTCGAGATCTTTTTCCTGCCTACCGATTTCACCCAGGTGAATGGCGAGCTCAACCGCAAGATGGTCAATCTTGCCTTGGAGTTGCTTGTCCCCCAGCCTGGCGAGCGCATTCTCGATCTATTCTGCGGGCTGGGCAATTTCACCTTGCCCCTTGCGCGACGCGCCGGCAGTGTGGTGGGTGTGGAAGGCAGCGAAGTACTGGTGCGGCGCGCGCGCGACAACGCCCGCCACAATCACATCACTAACGCCGAATTTCACATGGCGGACCTCAGTCTGTCCACGGACTATTCATGGATCGGTTTGGGATTCGACAAGATCCTCCTTGATCCGCCGCGCACCGGGGCGTTCGAGGCGGTCAAGCATCTGCCGGCATTCGATGCCTCGCGTATCGTCTATGTCTCCTGCAATCCCGCCACCCTGGCGCGCGATGCGGCCGAACTGGTACATAACCACGGCTATCGCCTCGTCAAAGCGGGGGTGATGGACATGTTTCCGCATACTACGCATGTGGAGTCCATCGCGTTGTTTGAAAGATAGGAACCGAAAGCAGCGGCGCTACGTGGCAAGTTTCGTCTGGTGCGTAAGACGCACCCTACGCCCGGGAGATAAACCTGGAAAAGCAGATGAATTTGATTGTCGGATAGTGGCGGGCGAAAACAACAGACACGACAAGCAGGCGCAGGGCGCACGAAACGGAAAGACAGGAACGGGCAGTGATGTCCTGCGGCGGAATGCTTTAGGATGCCTCTAAAAATTCGATCAAGGCGCGAGGGCAAGGCGGAAATGCGCGAAAAAGCGGAGTGTACGCGGAGTACGTGAGCATTTTGAGCGCATTTCCAACGCCGCCATCGCGGCTTCAGCGGATTTTTAGAGGAGCCCTTTATCCCTGCATCGCCTTGAGATGGGCGTTGAGACGGCTCTTATGGCGGGCGGCTTTGTTCTTGCTGATAATACCCTTGCGCGCCATGCTGTCGATGACCGGGGTTGCGGCGGCATAAGCGGCCTGGGCTTGCGCCTTGTCGCCTGCCTCAAGGGTGTTTACCACTTTCTTGATCGCGCTGCGCACAGTGGAGCGTTCGCTGGTGTTGCGCTGACGACGCACTTCGGCCTGACGGGCGCGTTTTTTGGCTTGAGCGGTGTTGGCCAAGGTATAACTCCTCAAAATCCGTGAAATCGAAAGCGCATTACTATGCGGGATTTTTCCGTTTTTGTCAATTGTTGGATGCCCATAGTAATATGCAGGCATTCGATGCAAGCGATAAGGTGTTCAACGTTGGGTCTGCTGAGATCGACCGCTACGGTCAGCGCCATGACCATGATTTCGCGCGTACTGGGTTTTGTTCGCGACATGGTGATCGCGCGGTTGTTTGGCGCCACAATGGGGGCGGACGCCTTTTTTGTGGCGTTCAAGATCCCCAATTTTCTCCGCCGTTTGTTCGCCGAAGGGGCGTTCTCGCAGGCCTTCGTGCCAGTGTTTTCGGAATACAAGAGCCGGCGTGATCATGCGCAGGTGCAGCGTCTGGCCGATGAGGTGGCGGGCACGCTGGGTGCTCTGTTGTTCGGCGTGACGCTGATCGGGGTGATCGCCGCGCCGCTGCTGGTCATGCTGTTCGCGCCGGGATTTCTGGCGGATGCACACAAATATGATCTCACGGTCGAGATGCTGCGTATCACTTTTCCCTACCTGCTGTTCGTGTCGCTCACCGCGCTGGCCGGGGGCATACTCAATATTTACGGGCAGTTCTGGGTATCGGCCTTCACGCCGGTGTTTCTCAATCTGGCGATGATCGGCGCGATGGTTTGGATGGCGCCGCATCTCGACGATCCGGTGGTATCGCTGGCCTGGGGCGTGTTCATTGCCGGTGTGGTGCAACTGCTGTTTCAGTTTCCCTTTCTGCGCCGCCTGAAGCTGCTGCCGCGGCCGCGCTGGGGCTGGCGGCAGGAAGGCGTGCGGCGCATCATGAAGCTGATGCTGCCCAGCCTGTTCGGTTCGTCAGTGGCGCAGATCAGCCTGCTGGTGGACACTATCATCGCCTCGTTCCTGGTGACGGGCAGCGTGTCGTGGCTGTATTACTCGGATCGTCTGGTGGAGTTTCCGCTGGGCGTGTTCGGTGTCGCTCTGGCCACGGTGATCCTGCCCAGCCTGTCGCAGCAACACGGCCAGGCGTCGAGGGAGGCGTTTGCTCAGACGCTGGACTGGGGACTGCGCTGGGTGATGCTGGTCGGTACGCCGGCGATGGTCGGTTTGCTGGTGCTGGCCGGGCCGATGCTCATCACGCTGTTTCAGTATGGCGCGTATGGTCCTCACGACGTGGAGATGTCGTCGCGCAGTATGATGGCCTATGCACTTGGTCTGCTGGCCTTCATGCTCATCAAGGTGTTGGCGCCGGGGTTTTATGCGCGCCAGGACACGCACACCCCGGTGCGTATCGGCCTGATCGCACTCGGCGCCGGAATGGTGTTGAAGGCGGCACTGGTGCTTCTCCTCGCCCATGCCGGGCTGGCGCTGTCCTCGTCGCTGGCCGCTTTTCTTAATGCCTGGCTGCTCTATCGCGCGTTGCGCCGCGAGGAAGTGTATCGGCCCGGACAGGGCTGGTGGCGGCTGATGGGGAAGCTGGCGTTCGCCAACGGCGCGATGGCTGCCGTGTTGTGGTGGGGCGCACGGGATTGGTCGCAGTGGATGGCGTGGCACGGCATGGAGCGGGTGATGTATCTGACGCTGTGGATCGCACTCGGTGCGGCGATCTATTTTGCCTGCCTGTGGCTGATGGGGGTGAGGTACCGGGACTTTCGTCAGAAGGCAAAGTGAGCTCGCCAAGCGTGTATAATCCCAAATTTATCAGAATGTCTGAAGCAAAATGGAATTAATACGCGGCCTGCGCAATCTTCCTCGCTTCCCTTGCGGCTGCGTGGCGACGATCGGCAATTTCGACGGTGTGCACCTCGGGCATCAGGCTGTGCTGGGGCAATTGGCCGAGAAGGCGCAGGAGCTGGGTTTGCCGGCGGTGGTGATCACCTTCGAGCCCTATCCTCAGGAGTTTTTCGCGCGCGGTGCGACGCCGCCACGGCTGACGCGCTTTCGGGAAAAGATCCAGGCGTTGCGCCGCTATTCGGTGGATCGCGTGCTGTGTCTGCGTTTCGATCGCGCGCTGGCTTCGACTCCGGCGGAGGATTTCATTCGCCGCATCCTGATCGAGGGTCTGGGCGTGCGGTATCTGGTGGTGGGGGATGATTTCCGCTTCGGCTATCGTCGCCAGGGTGATTTCGCCATGCTCAAGGCGGCGGGCGCGCAACAGGGTTTTCAGGTGGCGAACCAGCATACCTTCAGTATCGACGGCGCGCGCGTCAGCAGCACCCGCATCCGCGAGGCCTTAGCTCGGGGCGATTTACGCGGCGCGGAAAAACTGCTGGGGCGCCCCTATCGCATGTGCGGGCGCGTCGCGTGCGGCGATCAGCGCGGGCGGATGCTGGGCTTTCCCACTGCCAACATCTATCTGCACCGCAAGGCATCGCCGGTGCAAGGCGTGTTCGCGGTGGAGGTATTCGGGCTCGATGCCAATCCGCTGCCCGGCGTGGCCAATGTTGGCACGCGGCCCACGGTGGATGGTACCCGCGCCCTGCTGGAAGTGCATTTATTCGACTTCGGTCAGGATATCTATGGCCGCTATGTCCAGGTGGATTTTCTGCACAAGCTGCGCGATGAACAGAGGTTTGCTTCGCTGGATGAACTGAAGGCGCAGATCGCAGTGGACGGGCAGCAAGCGCGAGATTTTTTCAGTGATTTGAACAAATGCAGGTCGGGTCAAACATAAGAAACCCGACATCATTTCTTAAAGCGAGACGATAGTGACAGATTACAAAGACACGCTGAACCTGCCCCAAACCGACTTCCCCATGAAGGCCAACCTGGCATCCCGCGAGCCCGAGATGCTCAAGCGCTGGCAGGAGATGGGCCTGTACGCCAGGCTGCGTCAGGCACGCGCCGGAAAGGACAAATTCATTCTTCACGACGGCCCGCCCTACGCCAACGGCGACATCCACATCGGCCACGCCGTCAACAAGATCCTCAAGGACATCATCGTCAAGGCGCGCTCGATGAACGGCCTGGATGCGCCTTATGTGCCGGGCTGGGACTGCCACGGTCTGCCTATCGAGTTGATGGTGGAAAAGAAGGTCGGCAAGGCGGGTGTGAAGGTGGATGCCAAGACCTTCCGCAAGGCTTGCCGCGAATACGCCCAAAGCCAGGTCGAGCGTCAGCGTGGCGATTTCCAGCGACTGGGCGTGATGGGCGACTGGGAAAAGCCCTATCTCACCATGGATTTCAAAACCGAGGCGGACATCATCCGCGCCTTGGGAAGTATCATCGCCAACGGTCATCTGCACAAGGGTTCCAAGCCGGTGCACTGGTGTACCGATTGCGGTTCGGCGCTGGCCGAGGCCGAGGTGGAATACGAGGACAAGACCTCGCCCGCCATCGACGTGCGCTTTGTGGTGCTGGACGACAAGGCGTTGATGGAGCGCTTGCGTCATGTGCCCGAACACGAAGGCGCAGGGCCGATCTCCGTGGTGATCTGGACCACCACGCCGTGGACCTTGCCCGCCAATCAGGCCGTGGCGTTGCACCCAGAGCTGGACTACGCGCTGGTGCAATGCGACGGCGCGCATGGCGCGGAACGGCTGCTTCTCGCCGAAGGGTTGCTCAAGAACGCCATGGCGCGCTATGGCATCGAGAATTATCGCGTCATCGCCTACGGCAAGGGCGCGGATCTGGAAGGGCTCAAGTTGGCACATCCCTTTTACGAGCGCGAGGTGCCGGTCATCACCGGCGAGCATGTCACGCTGGAGGCCGGCACCGGCGCCGTGCATACCGCGCCTGCGCATGGGCAGGAGGACTATGTGGCGGGCAGCCGCTACGGCCTGCCGGTGGACAACCCGGTGGGTGGCGATGGCAAGTTCCTGCCGGGTACAGAGCTGTTCGCTGGCGAGCATGTGCTGAAGGCCAACAGTCATGTGCTGGAGGTGCTGGAGGCCAAGGGCGCGTTGTTGCACGCCGAGACCATCCGCCACAGCTATCCGCACTGCTGGCGCCACAAGACGCCGATCATCTTCCGCGCCACGCCTCAGTGGTTCATCAGTATGGCTCAGAAGGGCCTGCGTGAACAAGCGCTGGCGGCGATCGGCGAGGTGAAGTGGATACCTGGCTGGGGCCGGGCGCGTATTGAGGGCATGGTGCAAAACCGCCCCGATTGGTGCATCTCTCGCCAGCGTACCTGGGGCGTGCCGATCGCTTTATTTGTTCACAAGGAGAGCGGCGCCTTGCACCCGCGCACGGCGGAGCTGATCGAGCAGGCGGCCCGGTGTGTCGAAGCAGGGGGTATTGACGCTTGGTTCGACCTCGATCCGAGCGAGTTGCTGGGCGACGATGCGAATGAATACGACAAGGTGACGGACACGCTGGACGTGTGGTTCGATTCCGGCGTGACACACGCCACCGTGCTGGAAAATCGTGCCGGACTGGCATTCCCCGCCGATATGTACCTGGAAGGTTCTGACCAGCACCGCGGCTGGTTCCAGTCATCACTGCTCACCTCGGTGGCGATGCGCGGTGTCGCTCCGTATAAATCCGTTCTCACGCACGGCTTTACGGTGGATGCCCAGGGCATGAAGATGTCCAAATCCAAAGGCAATGTCGTCGCTCCACAGCAGGTGATGAACACCCTGGGTGCGGACATTCTGCGTCTGTGGGTGGCGGCCACCGATTACAGCGCGGAGATGAGTGTTTCCGACGAGATTTTGAAACGCATCGCCGACTCCTATCGCCGCATGCGCAATACCGCGCGCTTCCTGCTCGCCAATCTCAGCGGCTTCGATCCCGCACTGCATTGTGTCGCCCCCGGTAAGTTACTGGCACTTGATGCCTGGGCGGTGCAGCGCGCCCAGCAATTGCAGGACGAGATCCGCGCCTCCTATGAAACGTGCGAATTTCATCTCGTCTACCAGAAGGCGCACAACTTCTGTAGCGTCGATCTGGGCGGCTTCTATCTCGACATCATCAAGGATCGCCAGTACACCACGCAACAGAGCAGTCTCGCGCGCCGCTCGGCACAGACCGCGATGTACCACATCGTCGAGGCCATGGTGCGCTGGTTTGCGCCCATCCTGAGTTTTACCGCCGATGAGATCTGGCAACACATGCCCGGGCAGCGCGGTATTTCCGTGTTGCTGGAAAGCTGGTATGAGCTGCCCCAGGCTGTGGCCAGCGGTGTCGACTGGGATGTGGTTGTCGCCGTGCGCGACGAGGTGAAAAAAGAACTGGAAAAACTGCGTGTCGAGGGGAGCATCGGTTCTTCTCTGGATGCCGAGGTCGACCTGTATTGCGATCCAGGTTTGTTGGATGAGTTGGGCAAGTTGGAGGATGAGTTGCGTTTCTTGTTGATCACTTCTTACGCTCGCCCCCATTCGCTGGCGGGCCGTCCTTTCGATGCGGTACAGGCATCACTGGCCCAAGGCGAACTATGGATCAAAGTTTCCGCTTCGCAACACACCAAATGCATCCGCTGCTGGCATCATCGCGAGGACGTGGGTAGTCACCCGGATCACCCGGAAATCTGTGGGCGCTGCGTGGAAAACGTTGCTGGGAGCGGCGAACAGAGGCGTTACGCCTGATGATGAAATGGCTATGGCTGTCGCTGGTCGTGATCGTGCTCGACCAGGCGACCAAATTTCTCGCCAGCGGAATGCTGATCTTGCACGAGCCGGTGGCGGTGCTGCCGTTTTTCAATCTCACTCTGATGCACAACACTGGCGCGGCGTTCAGCTTTCTACACGATGCTTCCGGCTGGCAGCGCTGGTTTTTCGCCGCGCTGGCGCTGATCGTGAGCGTGATGCTGGTGCTGTGGCTGCGCCGTCTTCAGCCCCATGAACGGTGGCTGGCGACGGCCCTGACACTGGTGCTGGGCGGAGCATTGGGTAATCTCATTGACCGGCTGATGTATGGCTATGTCGTCGATTTCATTCAGCTCTACTACCAGGACTGGTATTATCCGGCCTTCAACGTCGCCGATTCGGCGATCACCGTCGGTGCGGTGATGCTGGTGATCGATACATTCAAGGGTAAGGAAAAACATCGCCGAACCCTGTAGGGTGCGCCATGCGCACCGTGTTTTTTTAAAGGTCTGCAATCATGGAAATCATACTCGCCAACCCCCGCGGTTTCTGCGCCGGCGTGGACCGCGCCATTGACATCGTCGAGCGCGCGCTAGAAGTGTTCGGTGCGCCCATCTATGTGCGTCATGAGGTGGTGCACAACAAATTCGTCGTGGAAAATCTGCGCAACAAAGGTGCAGTGTTCGTCGACGAGCTGGATGATGTGCCGGACGGCGCCACGGTGATTTTCAGCGCGCACGGCGTATCGAAAGCGGTGCGCACCGAGGCCGAACGGCGTGGCTTGAAGGTCTTCGACGCCACTTGCCCGTTGGTGACCAAAGTGCATCTGGAGGTGGCGCGCCATCTCGACGCCGGGCGCGAGGTGATCATGATCGGCCATGCCGGCCACCCCGAGGTGGAAGGCACCCTCGGGCAGTGGCAGGGGCAGGGCCGCATGTACCTCGTTGAAACCCCCGAGGATGTACAACGGCTGGATGCCGGCAAGCCCGAAAGCCTGGCCTTCGTCACACAGACCACCTTGTCCGTGGACGATGCCGCCCAGGTCATCGCCGCCCTGCGCGAGCGTTTCCCCGCTATTGCCGGTCCACGCGGCGACGACATCTGCTACGCCACCCAAAACCGCCAGGATGCCGTCAAGGATCTGGTGCAACAGTGCGACATCGTGCTGGTGGTGGGCTCGCCCACCAGTTCCAATTCCAACCGCCTGCGTGAGATCGCCGGGCGCATGGGCGTGTCCGCCTATCTCATCGACACTGCCGGAGAAATTCGCGCCGAATGGCTGGAAGGCAAAAGCAGGATCGGCCTGACGGCAGGTGCGTCAGCTCCTGAAGTGCTGGTGCAGGAAGTGATTGTCCGGCTCAGATCGCTGGGCGCGCAGGGCGTGCGGGAAAGCGCGGGCCGCCCTGAGCATGTGGTTTTTTCCCTGCCCAGGGAGCTGCAATAATCGAGGGCTATTTATTCCAATTGCTTTCCGACGGGCCAAACGAGCCATCGTTGTCCTTGTCCCACCGCTTGGCGCCAGTGTGGTCGAGTTCCATCATACCGTCGCTCGTCTGGCTTGTGCCCGCGATCGGCGTGGCGCGCACTGTATAGGAGCTTGCGCTAATGTTCGATATGGATAAGTTATAATATTTCGTAGCGCCATCCAGCGGCGCCTGGGAAGGGAAGATGGTACCCGCGCCGGTTCCCAGTGTTGGTGTGGCCCCTCCTGGCTGGTAAGTGTTGTTTTGGGTGAACACGCGTTCCATCGTATTTCCCAGCGCCACCAGCGCCCCTTGTGCCTCCGCGCGCCGGCTCTTTCTCACACTGTCCTGGTATGCGGGATAGGCGATCGCGGCGAGGATGCCGATGATCGTCACCGTGACCATCAGTTCGATGAGCGAGAATCCCGAGAATTTTCTGTTCATGGTGTTGAACTCCTTGATGTCCGGGTGAAGAGGCCCCCGGCGATGTCCGGGGGCCTCGGCGCCAATGTTGTTTACCTGCGGATTTCCCGCCATGACAGGCGGCCGGTTCCGCTGGTTTTACGCTTGACACTATCTTTGTAGATATTTCCATCACTGGTGGCCGTAAATCGGTACGGGCCAAGGACGGCGGAGGCTGCGGCGATGCCGTCTATCTGTTGCCCTCCGGCGGCCAGGGTCTGCGGTCCGTTGGTGACCTTGTCGGCGTTGTCAATCTTGCCATCGCCGTTGTAGTCAAAGATGGGATTGTCCGGGTTGCCGCCGTTGATCAGCTTCACCGACATCAGCCAGGACGAGCCGCCAAAGCTGCACGCGGCGGTGTTGGGGATCATGGTGTTGAATAATACATGATCATCAATAATACTTGGGTTGACGATGACGCGCTCGCCGGTGGCTGCGCTGGCGCTGTCGAGGTCGATGTACCAGCCGTATTTGTTGCTGTAGTTCACTGCGTTGTCGCTGGGTACACGCACATTCGCCGGAAATCCGGACAGGAAAGTCTGCGCCACCAGATTGCTTCTGTTGAGATCTTTCGTGCCCTTGTCCCACACACCATAGAAGGTCTGGGTGCTGGTGCTGCTCTGGTCGGCGGTGACCAGGTACTGGCCAGTGCCGAAGAAGACCAGCAGGTTGGGGGCGTTCGAGTTGCTGTTGGCTGCGGTGGGGTGCTTGGCTACCACGGCCTCGGTGGTGATGGCCTGCGTGACATTGGCGGCATTCCTGGCGGTGAACAGCGGCTTGGGTGTGCTGCCCTGCTTGTAGGCTACACCCCAGCTCGAGGCGCTGGCATTGGATAGGTCGAATGCCCACATATTGCCTTGTAAATCGCCAGCGTAGACCCGGTCGACCGTGCCGTTGTTGTCGAGGTCGATCAGTGTCGGGGTGGCAAGGCCGTTGGCACCCGCGCCGCTGCTGCCTGTTCCGGTGGTGATCTTGAGATAATCCGTATTCAGCGTCCAGACACCGTCCAAACCGCCTTCGAGATAGGCGATGAACAGTTTGGCTTGGCCGCTGCCGCCGTCGTTGTAGCCATTGCCGAAGATGGCCGCCCATTTGCCATTGTTCATCAAGGCGACGGCGGGTTTGCTGAATGTATAGCCCAGATCGGCGTCATCGGCATTGCTGAATTCCCACATCACGGTATCATCAGGCGCCGTGCCGTTTTCCGAGAACGTGGAGGGGTTGGTGATATCCAGCGCGAACAGCCCCATACCGCCGCCGCCCTCGCCGCCGATGAGTATGGTTTTCCAGCTGACCGTGCCGCCGGGTGTGGTCGCGATGTAGGCGTCCGACACCGTGGGGCCGAGATCGACATAGTAGCGGTGCTGGTAATTCTTGTCCGTCAGGTAGTGCAGGCCCTCGGTGGCATTGGCGGAAAACAGGTTATGTGGAATGTAGGCGATGGTTTCCGCGCCCGTTGCTGCATCGAAACCATGCAGCATGCCGTCGTTGGCGCCGACATAAACGGTTCCCGCGCGGTTTGCCTGGGCGGCCTTGAAATCGGAGTATTTGCTGCCGGCGCTGGCCGGGAAGGGGGCGGTGTCCGGGTAGCGCAGATCGGGTTTGCCGACATATACCGGATTGGAGTGCGTGATATCGCCCAGCACGCTGGCGCGGGGGCGGAACTGGAGCCCGGTATTTTCATTCGAGCGATCGCCGCGCAGGTAAGCGAGGCGATCCGCGCCTTTGCTGTCGGCACCGGAGGGTCCCATGTTCAGATCGTTTTGCTGAGACGTCGACAGATTGGTGGTGTTCCAGGTAAAGGGAATGCCTTTCTTGAGCGCCGGGTTATAGCTCAATATCTTGCGCGAGGTCTGGCTGTCGAGTTGGGTGGCGGCATTCCAGGTGGCCGTGCTGGCGATGTCGCCGTTGATGGGGTTCAGCGCATAAGAAAGCAGCTCGCCGCTCCACTGGGCGGAATTGAAACGGGCTTGGTAAACGGCGCTGTTGGTGCTCAGGGTCGCGGTGTTGAACGCCACGGCGGCGGCGCTGCCCGTGCGCGAGGCGATGTTGGCGACGACTTTTTGCAGCGCGGCCGTCAGGGTGGTGGTGTCGGTGGCGGTGAAATATTGCCCGTTTCCGTAAGCTGCCGCATCCTGCAGCATCTGGTTGTCGACGGAAAAGCCGATGGTGTAGGTGTTGAGTGTTTGTTTCTTGAATTCATTGTTGTTGCTGCTGTCGTCGAAGCTGGCGCCGGTAAGATCTGTGAGAGGGGCTTTTCTCAGGTCGATGTCGGCGGCGAACTTCGCTATGTCGTCGAGATATAACGAATATGCCTCATACCGTTCATTGTTGGACGGCTTGAATCCGTCCGAATATTGAGGGAAGTTGGGATACATCGCTACGGTGGTGTTCGGTGCCAAGTTGTCCCAGTTGGGAAGGGCGCGGGTGTTGTCGGCGGCGTCGTCCGGATCGGTAGAGGGGAAGTTGTTGTCGTAGGTGGGCAGGCCGTCGGTGATGACGATGGTGAAATTTTTCTGGCAGCGGTACTGCACGGGGCTGGTGTAGGTGGTGCCATTGTTGTAATGGCTGGTCATGCCGCGGAAATAGCGTGTGACTTCATACAACGCCTCGCCAAGGGGTGTCCAGGTGGCCGATGTGAGGCCGGAAATGGCGTTGGTCAGCGTCGTTTTGTGGGTGGTGTCGACGTTCTTGCATTCCGCCCGTATTATCCCGCCCTCGGTGTTGTTGCTCGGATTGAACGAGGCAATGCCGAAACGCATGCCTTGGATGGTGGTAACGACATTGGTGGCTACGGTTTTTGCTGTGTTCATGCGGTAATCGTTGGGGATTTGTCCCTGCGTCAGGTCGGTACCAGTGGCATAGGTTGTGAACAGGTAATTTAAATAATTTCCGGTATAGCGGGTGTTGCCGCCGCCGACGGGATCTGGCAGCCTCAGGCATTTGGTAGTGCCGTTGCGGATGGCCCGTTTCCAGCCACTTGCGCACGTGCCCCTGTCGACCCATCCGTGAAAGAAGTTTCCATCGCCTGCACTCCATGGGTATGAGTTGGCTGCCCCCCAATCGGGATAAGTGGTGGAGTTATCGTAACCCGTTGCCCAAATGATGTTGTCCATGCTGCCGGAGTTATCGATCAGGATCATGACGTTCGGTTGCACCGGCGAGGCCAGGAACAACGGTACGTTGGCCAGCGGACCCGGTGCGGCCTGTGAGGCGGGCGATACGAATACCATGAGGTAGGCGAACAGCGTTCCCCAGGCGAAGGATTTTTTCAGTGATGCCGGTTTCATGTTCATGATTCGTCTCCTGACACGTATATGTCGGTGAAGTTGGGTCCGATGATGAGTGACGGACAAGCTTTCGAGCCGTCGGATTTCTATAGCCTCACTCCGTAATATTCCTGCAAGAGGACGGTCGCGCCGTCAGTGCCGCCTGTGCCACGGGCGGTGATGCGGAAGTTGGTGATCTGGTCCACGCCAGGGGATGGGCCATAGCCGCCGAGCATGGGGGGGGGCTGGCCGGTGACGCCAATGAGTTCAATGATGAAGCGCGGCGGGCTCGGCACATTGGCGACGGCGGTGCCAGTTCGTGATGCCGAACCGGTCCAGGTGGCGTTGGTGAAAATATCGGGCGCCTGTCCAGTGGCATAGAGTCCGTTGGTGTTGTTGAACGCGGCCGTTGTCGCAATGCCGTTTAGCACGGTTTCTGCATCCCGTAGTGCCGCTTCGGCAGCCTGGAAGGCGAGGGCCTGGTCGCGGCTGTTGCCCGC
>SBBG01000102.1 GCA_005240065.1 Gammaproteobacteria bacterium
ACCTATGACGCCGCCGGCAACCTCATTGCCGACGGCACATACACCTACACCTACAACGCCCGTGGCCGGCTATCCAGGGTCAGCTACGGCACGAGCCGCAACACCTACGCCCTCAACGGCCTCGGCCAGCGCGTCATGAAAACCGGCAAAGGCGTCAGCACCGGCACCAACCGCTTCGTCTACGACGAACAGGGTCATCTGCTGGGCGAATACAACAGCACCGCCGGAATGATCCAGGAGACCGTCTACCTCGGCGACACCCCCGTCGCCGTCCTCACGCCCACCGCCACCCACTACATCCACCCCGACCACCTCGACACCCCGCGCGCCATCACCGACACCGCGAACAAGGTTGTCTGGCGCTGGGATTCCGACCCCTTCGGCGCCACTGCCGCCAATGAAGACCCGGACGGGGACAGGAAGAAGTTCAGCTACAACCTGAGGTTTCCGGGGCAGTATTTTGATAAGGAGACGGGGCTGCATTACAACTGGCATCGGTACTACGATCCGAATACGGGGAGGTATGTCACCAGTGATCCGATTGGGTTGGCAGGCGGATTAAACCCATACGCCTATGTCGGGGGAAATCCTTTAAGCTGGTTTGACAGTACAGGCTTATTTCCCAACTGCGAATCGATAATTCTTAGCTTGCGAACGGTTTCAAGAACAGAGAAAGAGAGAACGTTGCTCTATAGTGACTACGGCGCAGTATTTCAATCAAATGGCCAGTCAAGTCTTGGTCCCAACCTTGACCCAAGGAGCCCGGGGCAATTACCAATAAAGCCTGAGCTAATAATCGAAATCTATTGGGCTAGACAAGATCATTTTCAATGGAAGGAGTATCTGCTTAATAAGGCTTTCCAGAAGCTGAAAGTTTTTTGCGAAGAGACCACGACTGACAAATGTGGAAATACGCAAACTTATAGGTTTAATTTTACAAGAGAAGAGATGATATCGGAGACTAAGGATTTGTTAAGAACGTATACAACCACAGATACGGTTTTGCTTAACTTGTTATTCAGGCTTGGCATATGAGCAAAGCGCTAACAAAGGTGTTTTTTCTGTTGAGCATGTTCCTGCTTAACCAGGCTGCATTGGCGGCTGATAGTTCTATAACAACCAAATTAACCGAAGCATTAAGGGAAAACAATGTTGAGATGGTTTTGTCTTTAATCAACGACGCTAAGGAGCTTTCTTATCAAGGGGAAATAATTCCATTTATGTACAGCTTGTGGGAAGGTGAAAAGTTACCGACTGACATATCTCCTACTTTAATAAAGAAGGATATTATTCGGATCAATATTGCTGATCTTCTCGTGCAAGCAGCCAAGAATGGCTTGGTTAAAATAAATGAGAAGGAGTTCCAAGTTTTTGCCCAGAAAGTCTTGTCTAGTGGAGATGCAGAAGTTATTTCTTCCGCACTCTTTGTGTTGGCTCATATCGATGATCCGAACGATGTTAATCGGATTGAACCATTCGTTCTTTCTAAATCCGAATACTTGTTTCGGAGTGCGACATTATCGTTGGCCATGATGTGCAACAATGCGGCTGAAAAATCTTTAGAGGGCTTAGAGCGTAAAGTTAGTGATTCGCGTCGCGAGCATTTGATAGAGACGCGAGAAAAATTTAAATTAATGAAACAAAAAGGGCTCAATTGTCATTGAGCAAACGATGGATGTGATGAATGAAATGACCCGCATCACTCGTGATGGATGCAGCAAGCGTAGCGTGCGTCGTGCGCACGAACAATGGAAAACCGGGATACAAGGGGTGAAACCTACGGTAACGCTCCGGTGCGGTGATCGTGCGCACAGCGCACGCTACGTTTACTACGACGCCCTCAACCGCCTCACCGCCATCGACCATCCCGGCGCCGCCGAAGACATCGCCCACACCTACGACACCTGCCTGAACGGCATCGGGCGGCTGTGCCGCGTCACCGATGCGGGCGGCGTCACGGAGTATGATTACGATGCTTTCGGTCAGATCACCGGGCAACGCCGCACCGTGCTCAACGTCCTCTACACCACCCGCTACACCCACGACGCGATGGGACGCGTGAGCGGCATCACCTATCCGGACGGCCGTCTCGTCAGTTACACCCGCGACGCCGCCGGGCGCCTCAGCGGCGTCAGCGCCACCGTCAATGGCGTGGCCACAGCGCTCGTGAGCAGCATCGCCCGCCGCGCCGACGGGAAAATCACCGGCATGACCCGCGGCAACGGCCTGATCGAGACCCGCGATCACGACCTGGACGGCCGCCTGCTGGGGCAGACCGTGGGCGGTCACGCCCGCGTCTACAGTTACGACGCCGCGGGCAACGTCACCCTGGCGCAAAGCCCCACCCAGCTCGCCACCTACACCTACGACGCGCTCGACCGCCTCACCCGGGATTACACCAGCAGCGCGCAGACCTACACCTACGACGCCAACGGCAACCGCCTCAAAAAAGGCGGCACCAGTTATCTCTACAACACCGCCAGCAACCGTCTCAAGAAAGTCGGCAGCACGACCCACACCCTGGACGCCGCGGGCAACACCCTCACCCAGGGCGCGTGGACCTACAGCTACAACAACGCCGGCCAGCTCTCCCAGGCCCGCAGCGGCACCACCCTGAAAGGCACCTACACCTACGACGCGCAAGGCCGACGCGCCTATAAGAAAGCGGGCAGCGTCACCACCGTGTATCACTACGATTTACAAGGCCGCCTCCTCGCCGAGACCAAGCGCACCGGCGCTTTGATCCGCGCCTACGTGTATCTCGACGACCTACCCGTCGCGCAGATCGACCGCGCCACCGGCGACAGCGTGCTCCACCTTCACGGCGACCACCTCGACACGGCGCGCCTGGCCACCAACGCGGCGGGCACGATCGTCTGGCGCTGGGAAGGCCGCGCCTTCGGCGACACCTTCCCCGCCACCGACCCGGACGGCGACGGCAAAAAGGTCACCGTCAATCTGCGGTTTGCGGGACAGTATTACGATGGGGAAACCGGCCTTCACTACAACTGGCATCGGTATTATGATCCGAGGACGGGGAGGTATATCACCAGTGACCCGATTGGGTTGGAGGGTGGGTTGAATGCGTATACCTATGTTAATGGGAATCCGATCAACTTCACTGACCCGTTAGGCTTGATGGGGTTTGGTGGTATGCCACCGGGTGTGCAAGGCGGGCCAGGGCAGAATACGACGCCATCTTCGCCTGGTTCTGTGAGTCAGGTTGGTGGGGCTGTTGGTGATTTCTGGGATAACTACCAAGACATGCGGCAGGCGGGTTGGAAAGGCGCGGATAAGTATTTCCACTGCAAAGCGAACTGCGAAGCTTCTCAACGTGGTTCGGCTGGTGAAGCCACAGCCTGCAAAATTAGTGATACCAGGGAATGGTGGGATCAAAACGTCAAAGGTTATCCCGCCTCAGACAGTGCAGCAGATCAAATCGCTAATCGACATGGTCGTGGGCAGGGCTCAATGAATCCTGGCGGATCATGCTCCGCTGCTTGCGCCCCCTTCCGCCCGGTCGGCTTGCCGCCGCAATACTGACGCGGGCGGTTGCCATGATGAAGGTAAAGAGCGCACTTGGTTTGGCCGTCGTGCTTCTGACTGCCGCATGCGAGCGGATAGAAATGGCGGAAAGCGTGTATCCAGATGCCCGAGCGGCAATCAGTGCTGGAGCGATTCAGCGGGGCTGGATTCCAGCATTTCTACCGTCGTCGGCGAAAGAGATAAACGAGAAGCACAATCTCGATACCAATGAGGTGTGGCTGCGATTCTCAATGGACCCGAACGAACGAAGCTCGATCGAGAAGTCCTGTCGACAAATTCAGCCAGCGGAGATAATCCTTCCAAGAAAGGGCGGCGGCGATTGGTGGCCTGAAGTTTTCACTGAAAAGCGGCGCAATGCTCAGCCGCAGCTTGGTAGATACGTGCTCTACCGCTGTGAGAATGGTGGATACATTGCCGTGGAAGAAGATTGGCGCCGGGTGTTTTACTGGCACCACGGTGGTTGAATCCATACCTCTATGTTGGCGGCAACCCGATTAGCTATACGGATCCGACTGGCTTGGAAACGTACCAGTGCCGTCGTCCGCTTGGAGGTCTACCCGGGGATAACCAGCGGAGTGGCCCGGACATCTGGGGTAACCCTGTCTATCATCAGTACAGTTGCACGCGTGACGCCAAAGGCAAGTTGGTATGCGGCGGGCAAGGATTCTCGGAATCGTGGTTGAGTAGTCCAGGTAAGCCGACGACGCCGGCGACCGATTACTACAGCAAGCGTAGGTTGGGCTGACGAAGGAAGCCCAACATGATGGGCCAAGCAAGCGTAGCCCGGATGGAATGAAATGAAATCCGGGATTGGCATCTGTTTGAACCGGCGCTGTCCTCGATTACGCTGTGCTTCATCGGGGCTACACGGCTAATCTCATGTGCGTCTGTGGATGTAAAACCGAATATTTCGATGATTTGTTGCAACGAGGCATGTGAGCTGTGAGTTTTGGAGTGATGACGGGTGTTTCCGCAAAGGCGAGACGGGGTGCGTCATACGATGTGGCGCGCCTCGCTGTTGCACCCCATGCTCGCCGTGGTTATGACGCCGCGGGCAACCTCATCGCCGACGGCGCGTACACCTACACCTACAACGCCCGTGGCCGGCTATCCAGGGTCAGCTACGGCACGAGCCGCACCACCTACGCCCTCAACGGCCTCGGCCAGCGCGTCATGAAAACCGGCAAGGGCGTCAGTACCGGCACCAACCGCTTCGTCTACGACGAACAGGGTCATCTGCTGGGTGAGTACAACAGCACTGCCGGAATGATCCAGGAGACCGTCTACCTCGGCGACACCCCCGTGGCTGTCCTCACGCCCATCGCCACCCACTACATCCACCCCGACCACCTCGACACCCCGCGCGCCATCACCGACACCGCGAACAAGGTTGTCTGGTGCTGGGATTCCGACCCCTTCGGCGCCACCGCCGCCAACGAAGACCCGGACGGGGACAGGAAGAAGTTCAGCTACAACCTGAGGTTTCCGGGGCAGTATTTTGATAAGGAGACGGGGCTGCATTACAACTACTTCAGGGATTATGATCCGGGGACGGGGAGGTATGTGCAGAGTGATCCGATTGGGTTGCTTGGCGGAATTAATACCTACACCTATGTGATGAGTAATCCCCTTTGGTATTCGGATCCAAAAGGTCTTGCTGCGCAGCAACCGTGGGGTACGCAGCCATGTCCTGCATGTGGAGGCCCAAGTAATGGTAATGTTGTGCCTGGTTTTACGTTACAGAATCCAGGGTGTGACTCATTTCCTAATTTTCTTGAGAATCGTTGTGTAAAGAAGTGTTGCAAGGAACACGATGAGTGCTATACCAAAAATAGATGTAACGCATCGTCATGGATAGGAAATATTTTTGGTGCAGCACTAGCCTGTCAGCGGTGTAATGCAGCAGCAAGTCGATGTGTTCGCGCTAATCTTAGTAATAGTAGTAGTAATAGTGGTAATTGCTCCGACTGTCGATAGATGATGAGCACGAACCAAAAAATAATGCAGCGCAGTGCTAAAATTCCAGCCGGGCTTTCAATCTTAGTAGGTGTAGGAGTATGGGAAGCGATTGTGCGCATCACCGGTGTCGAGGCTTGGGATCATAGTGTCTATTGGTGGTTAGGTTATCCATTGATGCTTGTTGTTGCGGCGGTGTTGGGCTTTATCTTTCCGCAGGGATATTGGCGTTGGGGAGTGCTCATTATAGGGGCACAGTTGATCTGGTCTTTTATTTTTACCATGGGTCAAGCCATATTACTTCCGTTTACGCTCATCATATTTTTTGTTCTTGGTGTGCCATGTGTTTTAGCAAGCTATCTAGGTGCTTGGCTATCCCGAAAACTTAACGAGAGATAAAGTTAAATCTGGTGTATGGCCCATCGGCCGGACGGGTTGAAGGCGGTGGATGTTTCTGTTGAAAATCTGATTGTCAAAGTCGGACCCACAACAGAAGGCACCCACCATGAAACATCGTAATGACAAGAATACCAACAGCAAGTGTAGGTTGGGCTGACGAAGGAAGCCCAACATCACCACGGAGATGAGTGAAACGATGCGTTACCGGCGAGCCAGTGCGGCGGGAGGGATGTATTTCTTCACGGTGAATCTGGCCGAGCGGAGTTCCGATAGGTTGGTGCGTCACGTTGACGACCTGCGCGCGGTGATGAAAAAGGTGAAAGAGGCGCATCCCTTTGCCATTCTGGCGATGGTGGTGTTGCCCGACCACCTGCACGCGATATGGCGTTTGCCGCCGGGTGACGCCAATTACCCGTTGCGCTGGTCATTGATCAAGGCCGGGTTTTCGCGGCGGATGGACAAAGGCGAACGCATCCGCGCCAGCCGCGTGGCCAAACGGGAACGGGGTATCTGGCAGCGGAGATATTGGGAACACCAAATCCGGGATGAGAATGATCTGATACGGCATGTGGATTATATACATTACAACCCGATGAAACATGGCTGGGTCAACCGCCCTGTGGATTGGCCTCATTCGACACTGCATGGCTATATCAAGCGAGGCATGGTGAAGCCGGATTGGGGTGGGAAAATGAGTGATGGGGTAAACGGTTATGGCGAACGCTGAAATGTTGGGCTTCCTTCGTCAGCCCAACCTACGTGGGTTCTGGAAAGCAACCCACACGAATCCGTATTGACCCCATTACCCCAACCCTCTCCCATACATGGGAGAGGGAGTGAAAAGCGGATGTACCTGATCGCCGGGTTAATAAAAATCCATCTGGCCGAAGCAATAGGATAGACAGTGAAAAATTCAAGAGTACCAAAAATAGTTTGCGTCGTGGGCGCGCGGCCCAATTTTATGAAAATTGCGCCGATCATGGAGGCGCTGGTGTCGGCGCCGCGTGCGTTGCGGGCGCATTTGGTGCATACGGGGCAGCATTACGATGCGGCGATGAAGCATCAGTTCTTCACGCAATTGGGCATTCCCCATCCCGACATCGATCTGGGGGTGGGTTCCGGCAGCCATGCGGTGCAGACGGCGGAAATCATGCATCGCTTCGAGCCGGTGCTGGATGCGGAGCGGCCGCAGGCGGTGCTGGTGGTGGGGGATGTCAATTCCACCATCGCCTGCGCTCTGGTGGCGTCGAAGAAGGGCGTTCCGGTGATTCACGTCGAGGCGGGTTTGCGCAGTTACGATCGCGCCATGCCCGAGGAGATCAACCGCGTGCTTACCGATCAGATTTCCGATTTGCTGTTTATCACCGAACGCAGCGCGCGCGATAATCTGTTGCGCGAGGGTGTGGCTGACGAGCGCATCCGCTTCGCCGGCAATGTGATGATCGACACCTTGATGAGGCACGTCAAACAGGCCACGCCGGCGGAGCAGACTTTGGCGGCGGTTACCGATTCTGCGCCGTTTCTGGCGGGTTCCACCGGCTTTGGTGTGTTGACCTTGCATCGCCCGTCGAATGTCGACGATCCCGTGGTGCTGGGAAGGTTGCTGACCGTATTGCGTGAGATCAGCGAGGATCTGCCGTTGATTTTCCCGATACATCCGCGTACCGAGGCGCGCATTGCACAGGCGGGGTTGGCCGGGTTGCTCGATACGCCGCGCATTCAGCGTTTGCCGCCGCTGGGTTATCTGGAAATGCTCGGGCTGATGTCGCGTGCCCGTCTAGTATTGACCGATTCGGGCGGCATTCAGGAAGAGACCACGGCGCTGGGTGTGCCCTGCATCACCTTGCGTGAAAACACCGAGCGGCCGATAACGGTGGAACAAGGCACCAATACCATCGCCGGGACCGATGCGGTGAAAATCATGGCGGCAGTGAGCGACGTTTTGAAAAATGGCGGCAAGGCGGGCAGGGTGCCGGAGTTGTGGGATGGACGCGCCGCGCAGCGTATCGCGGCGGCATTGTGTGAGTGGCTGCCATGACACGGGATGGAGTATGCAACGCGATGACGGTGGACGTGGAGGACTATTTCCAGGTCTCCGCCTTCGAAAAGCACGTTCGCCGTGAGCAGTGGGATGTCACGCCGTGCCGGGTCGAGGATAATACCGAGCGGGTGATGGCGTTGTTCGATGCGCATGGCGTCAAGGCGACATTTTTTATGTTGGGTTGGGTGGCGGAGCGTTATCCGCAATTGCTCAGGCGCATCGTGGACAACGGCCATGAGCTGGCCAGCCACGGTTATAGCCATGTGCGGGTGATAAACCAGTCGCCACAACAATTCCGCGAGGATGTCGTCCGCACCAAGAAAATGCTGGAAGACACCGGCGGCGTGCAGGTGCGCGGTTATCGGGCGGCGAGTTATTCCATCGGCGCGCACAATCTGTGGGCGCTGGATGTGCTGGCCGAAACCGGCCATGTCTATAGTTCCAGCATCTATCCCATCCGCCACGATCTTTATGGCATGCCCGAGGCGCCGCGTTTTGCCTTTTATCCGCACGAAAAAAAGAATTTGCTTGAGATTCCCGTGACGACAGTGAATGTGTTCGATCAAAAGCTGCCTTGCGGCGGCGGCGGCTATTTCCGCTTTTTGCCTTATGCCGTGTCGCGCTGGGCGATGCGCCGTGTCAACAATGGTGACGGTCAACCCTGCGTGTTTTATTTCCATCCCTGGGAGATCGATCCCGGCCAGCCGCGCATGCCGGGTATCGGCCTCAAGACCCGTTTTCGCCATTACCTGAATCTGCACCGCATGGAAGCGCGGCTTGCGGCGCTGCTCAAGGATTTCCGCTGGGGGCGCATGGACCGGGTATTTCTGGAAGGAATGCAGGCCGCTCCCGTTTTCCCGCTTCTTCAGGAAACTGCATCTCATGCAGGTTAAGCAACTCGATGTAAAGGATGCCGCGCGCTGGGACGCCTTTGTCGCGGCCTGCCCCGAGGCCACTTTTTTCCATCGCGCGGGCTGGAAGAGGGTGATCGAGGAGGGATTGGGGCACCGCTGCTATTTTCTCTATGCGGAACAGGGGGGGCAAATCCAGGGCGTGTTGCCGTTGGGGCATGTCAACAGCCGCTTGTTCAGCAACGCCATCGCGTCATTGCCATTTTGCGTCTATGGCGGTGTCGCCGCAGTCAACGAAGACGCGCGCGCCGCCCTGTATCGCGAGGCGCAACGGTTGGCGGCGGAGCTTGGCGTGGATTATCTGGAACTGCGCAACATGAAGCCGCAACGTTCCGACTGGCCATCCAAGGATCTCTATGTCACCTTCCGCAAGGAAATCGACCCCGATCCCGAAAAGAACATGCTGGCGATTCCGCGCAAACAGCGTGCCATGGTGCGCAAGGGCATCAAGAACGAATTGGCCGGAGAGATCGACGATAACGTCGATCGCTTCTTTGATGCCTATGCGCGCAGCGTCCATTATCTGGGCACGCCGGTCAACGGCAAGAAGTATTACCGGATGCTCAAGCAAGTGTTTGGCGAGGACTGTGAAGTACTCACCATCACAAAAGATGGGCGCACGGTGAGCAGTGTGTTGAGTTTCTATTTCCGCGACGAGGTATTGCCGTATTATGGCGGCGGCGCCAGCGAGGCGCGTGAACTGGCGGCCAACGATTTCATGTATTGGGAGCTGATGCGCCGCGCCTGCGAACGCGGCATCAAGGTATTCGATTTCGGACGTAGCAAGAAGGGTACCGGTTCATACAGCTTCAAAGAGCACTGGGGCTTCGAGCCGCAGCCTTTGCACTACGAATTCTGTTTGTTTGGCGCCGAGGAGCTGCCCGATATCAACCCGCTCAACCCCAAGTATCAGTTGTTCATCAAGCTGTGGAAGGCCATGCCCTTTGCGTTGAGCAAGGTGATCGGCCCGCTGCTGGCGAAAGATCTTGGGTGAAGGCGGATGGAGGAATTGCTGCTGCTGGTGCATCGCATTCCCTACCCGCCGAACAAGGGGGACAAGATCCGTTCGTTCCATCTACTCAAGCATCTGGCGGGGAGATACCGGGTTCATCTGGGGACATTCGTCGATGATGCGGCGGACTGGCAATATGTGCCGCTGGTGCGTGAAATGTGCAGTGAGTCGTATTTCGCGCCACTGAATCCGCGTACCGCGCGCCTGCGTAGCCTGACCGGCCTGGTGCGCGGCGAGCCGTTGACGCTGCCGTATTACCGCGATTCCGGCATGCGGCGCTGGGTTCATCGCTTGTTGCAGAGCCGTCTGGTCCGGCGCGTGCTGGTGTTTTCCGGCGCGATGGCGCAATACGTGATGGGGGACGATTTTTCCGATATGCGCCGTGTCGTCGATTTCGTCGATGTCGATTCCGACAAGTGGCGGCAGTATGCGGCAAGCAGGTCTTTTCCGATGAACGCCATCTACCGGCGCGAGGCTGCGCGGTTGCTGGACTTCGAGCGGCGCGTGGCGGATACTTTCGACGCCAGCGTGTTCGTCTCGCGCGAAGAGGCGGAGCTGTTCAAGCATCTGGCCCCGGAAAGCATTGGGCGCATCGGCTATGTCGACAATGGCGTCGACAGCGATTATTTTTCGCCGGAGCGGGACTATGACTGTCCTTATCAGGCGAACGAACAGGCGCTGGTGTTCACCGGCGCAATGGATTATTGGGCGAATGTCGATGCGGTATGCTGGTTCGCCCGCGAGGTATTTTCTCGCATACATGAGCGCATGCCGCAGGCGCGGTTTTATATTGTCGGCGGGCGACCCATCGAGGCAGTGCTGGAATTGAACCGCCTGCCGGGCGTGCAGGTAACCGGCGCGGTGCCCGATGTTCGCCCTTATCTCGCCCACGCCGTGGCGGCGGTCGCCCCGTTGCGCATTGCGCGCGGCGTGCAGAACAAGGTGCTGGAGGCATTGGCCATGGCCAGGCCGGTGCTGGCGACCATGGCGGCGGCGGAGGGTATCGAAGGCGATGCCGGTCTTTTGCTGGCTGATGATGCGCAACTTCAGGCGGAACTGGCGCTGCGGCTGTTGCGCGGGGAAGTCGTCGCTGGAGCGGGTCGTGAATGTGTGCTGAGGCGCTACAATTGGAACGCGAATCTTGCCCGCTTTGAGCGTTTGCTGGAAGGCGATGCCGTCGCCATCGCACTGACGAACACGGTGGTGGCCGCATGAATTCGTCACGGCCGCCGCTGGTGGCGCATATCATCCATCGCCTTGATGTCGGCGGGCTGGAGAACGGCTTGGTGAACATCATCAACCGCACTCCGCCGGAGCGTTATCGTCATGCGATCATCTGCATGACCGATTACAATCCGGCCTTTCGCGCGCGTATACGGCGCGAGGGCATCGAGTGTTATGCGTTGCACAAGCGTGAAGGCAAGGATCCGGCAGTTTATTTCCGGTTGCGGCGGCTGTTGAGCGAGTTGCGCCCGGATATCGTGCATACCCGCAACCTGTCGGCGCTGGAGGCGCAACTGCCGGCCTGGCTGGCCGGTGTGCGCTGCCGTGTGCACGGCGAACACGGCCGGGACGTGCACGACATCGATGGCCGTAACCGCAAGTACAATCTGCTGCGCCGCGCCTTACGGCCGCTGGTGGACAAGTACATCCCGCTGTCGCGCGATCTGGAGCAGTGGCTGAAAACGCAAGTCGGTGTGCCGGAAGAAAAGATCGTGCACATCTGTAACGGCGTGGACAGTATGCTGTTTCATCCCGCCGCGCGAGGACGCGAACCTCTGCCCGCGCAGGAATTTGCCGATACAGACAGCATTGTGATCGGTACGCTGGGGCGCATGCAGGCGGTGAAGGATCAGCTCACCCTGGTGCGTGCCTTTTTGCTGTTGCTGGATCGCTATCCCGATGCGCGGCGGCGTCTGCGCCTGGCGCTGATTGGCGACGGCCCGTTACGGGAACAGGCTCAGCAATTGTTGCGGCAGGCCGGTGCGCTGGAACTGTGCTGGTTGCCTGGCTCACGCGACGATGCGCCAGGTTTGCTGCGGGGGCTGGATATTTTCGTGTTGCCCTCGCTGGCCGAAGGAATCTCCAATACCATCCTGGAGGCGATGTCCAGCGGTCTGCCGGTCGTGGCGACCCGGGTTGGTGGCAATCCCGAGCTGGTGCTGGAAGGCAGGACGGGCGTGTTGGTGCCGCCTGGCGATTCTCGGGCCATGGCCGACGCCTTGCGGCAATATCTGGACGACCGGCAACGTCTGTACCGCCATGGCGCGGAAGGGCGGCGGCGCATCGAGCAGGAGTTCAGCCTGGAGAAGATGGTGGAAAAATATCTTGGCGTGTATGACGCCGTGCTGTTGGAAAAACAAGGCATGACATTGAACACGGCGCGAAGAGGCGGATAGATGTGCGGCATTGCAGGCATTTTTGATGTGCGTGATTCCCGGCCAGTGGACGAAATGTTGCTGGCGCGCATGAATCAGGCGCAATTTCATCGTGGACCGGACGAGGGCGGGCAGCATACCGAGCCTGGCGTGGGACTGGCGCATCGCCGCCTGTCGATCATCGACCTGTCCAGCGGACATCAACCGCTGTTCAATGAGGACGGCTCGGTAGTCATCGTATTCAATGGCGAGATCTATAACTTCCAGCCGCTGGCGCAGGAACTGGCCGCGCTGGGTCACACCTTCCGCACCCACAGCGATACCGAAGTGATCGTCCACGCCTGGGAACAGTGGGGCGAGGATTGCGTGCGGCGGTTGCGCGGTATGTTCGCCTTCGCCATCTGGGACCGCAATCGGCGGACACTGTTTCTGGCACGCGACCGGCTGGGGATCAAGCCGCTCTATTACGCGCCGCTGGCCGATGGCCGCGTGGTGTTCGGTTCCGAACTCAAGGCCCTGCTGGTGCATCCCGATTTGCCGCGCCAGACCGATGCGCGCGCGGTGGAGGATTATTTCGCCTATGGTTATGTGCCCGAGCCCAAGACCATATTGCGTCATGCCTTCAAGCTGCCGCCGGGGTATACCTTGACGCTGCGGCGCGGTGAGCCGATGCCTCAGCCTCGCCAATATTGGGATGTGCCTTTCAAGCCGGTCAACCCCAGCAGTGAGGGGGATGTCGCCGAAGCGCTCGTCCGCCGCCTGCGCGAGGCGGTGAGCAGTCACATGATTTCCGAAGTGCCGCTGGGAGCATTTCTCTCCGGCGGGGTGGATTCCAGCGCGGTGGTAGCGATGATGGCGGGCTTGTCCAACGAGCCGGTCAACACCTGTTCCATTTCTTTCGGCGATCCGCAATTCGATGAGGCGCGGCATGCGCAGGAGGTCGCCGAGCGTTATCATACCCGCCACTATGTGGAGAGGGTGGACGCCGACGATTACGATCTCATCGACCGCCTGGCCGCGTTGTATGATGAACCTTATGCCGACAGCTCCGCGTTGCCGACTTACCGCGTCTGCGAGCTGGCGCGCAAGCGCGTGACGGTGGCCTTGTCCGGTGATGGCGGGGACGAGAATTTCGCCGGTTACCGGCGTTACCGCTGGCACACCTACGAAGATCGGCTGCGCTCCTTGCTGCCCGATACCGTGCGCAAGCCGCTGTTCGGTGCGATGGGGCGGGTCTATCCCAAGGCCGACTGGGCGCCGAAAGTGTTGCGTGCCAAGACCACCTTCGAGGCCCTGGCGCGGGATTCGGTCGAGGGTTATTTTCATGGCGTGTCGGTGATGAGCGATGCGATGCGGGCGCGTCTGTTCAGCGCCGGTTTCCGGCGCGATCTGCAAGGTTACCGGGCCATCGAGGTGATGCGCGATCATGCGCGACACGCGCCGGATCATCCATTGTCCAGGGTGCAATATCTGGATATGAAGACCTATCTGGTGGGCGACATCCTCACCAAGGTGGACCGCGCCAGCATGGCCCACGCACTGGAAGTGCGCGTGCCGCTGCTTGATCACGAGCTGGTGGAATGGGTTTCCGGCCTGCCGCCTGAGATGAAGCTCAAGGGGCGCGAGGGCAAACATATTTTCAAGAAGGCGTTGGAACCGTATTTGTCCGACAATATTTTATACCGCCCCAAGATGGGTTTTTCCGTGCCCTTGGCGAACTGGTTTCGCGGGCCGCTGCGCGAACGGGTGCGCGACGCGGTGTTGGGCCCGGTGCTTGGGGACAGCGGTATTTTCGATCACGCCTTCTTGCGGCAATTGGTCGATCAGCATCAGTCCGGGGTACGCGACCATAGCGCGGCGCTGTGGTCGCTGTTGATGTATGAGGCGTTTGCGCGCCAGGTTGCAGAAAAGTAATGCGATGAATTCATCGATGATACAAACAAATAACGATTGGCGATCCACCGCGCTGTTCACCGCTGCGGCGATGCTGGTCATTCTCGGCCTGTTCTGGCAAACCGCGTTGTCGATGGTGGACATCTGGTGGCGCTCCGAGACCTTCGCGCACGGTTTCCTGATTGCGCCGATCAGCCTCTGGCTGATTTGGCGCAAGCGCAGGGAGCTCGCCGCGCTGGCGCCGCAATCGAATCCACTGGGACTGGTATTCCTGGCGGGCTTCAGCCTGTTGTGGCTGGTTGCCCATGTGGTCGATATCCTGGTGATCCAGCAATTCGCGCTGGTAGGTATACTCATCACTGCGGTGTGGACTCTGTTGGGCACCACTGTGACATGGGCGATTGCCTTCCCGCTGGGGTTCCTGTTTTTCGCCGTGCCGGTGGGCGAAGGGCTGATCCCGCCGATGATGGATTTCACCGCCGACTTCACCGTCAAGGCGCTGCAACTGACCGGCATCCCGGTTTACCGCGAAGGCACCTTCTTCGAGATCCCGAGCGGTAACTGGTCGGTGGTGGAAGGGTGCAGCGGCGTACGCTACCTGATCGCGTCGGCAACGCTGGGATTTCTTTATGCCTATTTGACTTACCGCAGCCTGTCGCGTCGCCTCATATTCATCGCGTTGTCGGTGATCGTGCCGATTTTCGCCAACGGCATGCGCGCCTACATGATCGTGATGATCGCCCATCTTAGCGATATGAAGCTCGCGCTGGGCATCGACCATTACATCTATGGCTGGGTATTCTTTGGCCTGGTGATGATTCTGTTGTTCTGGGTCGGCAGCTTTTGGCGCGAAGATGATGAGCCTGACCCTGTCCGGGCTGCGCCGTTGGGCGGTACGGCCCGATCCACGGGCAATGGCATCAACAGAAAGATGACGATCATGGGTGCTGGGGTGCTGGCCGCGCTGGGGATAGGTCCTTTGGCCGCGTATCTTTATCAGGATAATACAAGTGAGGCCGCGAAGGTCACGCTTCATGCGCCCGCGTCAGGCCGCAACTGGCAGGCAAGCGCCACTTCCCAGTGGGATTGGCAGCCGCGTTATCTGGGCATGACCGCGCAACTGCAAAAGACCTATATGCGTGGCGATCAAGCCGCCAGCATTTATCTGGCGTATTATCGCAATCAACGCCAGGATGCCGAACTGGTGAATTCGCAGAATGTGATGATCGAACAGAAACACCCGGTATGGAGCAACATCGGCGAGCAGTTTATTACCATTCCGCTCAACGGGCATTCCGTTCAGATCCGTCAGACCCGGCTGCGTTCGCCAGGCATGAATCTGCTGGTCTGGGACTGGTACTGGCTGGATGGCGCTTACACCTCCAATCACTATGTCGCCAAGCTGATCGAGGCTAAGCATAAGCTGCTCGGCGGGCAGCGGAACGCCGCCGGCATCGTGATCGCCACCACGTATGAAGAAAAGATCGAACCCGCGGCGGCGGTGTTGCGCGATGTGGTGGCGGATATGCTGCCATCCATCGAGGCGAGTTTGAAAGATGCAAGCGGTCAATGACAGGAATGCCGGTATGAGTCTCCACATCCTCCACATTCTCGATCATTCCATCCCGCTGCACAGTGGCTATACCTTCCGCACCCGCGCCATTCTGGAACAGCAACGGGCGCTGGGCTGGAAGACCAGCCATATCACCAGCGCCAAGCACGCGCTTGCCGCTCCCTCGAACGTGCTGGAAGAGGATGTGGACGGATTGCATTTCTATCGTACTCCCCAGCCCGCAGGGACGCTGGCGCGCCTGCCGGTGTTCGATCAGATCGCCGTCATCAATTCTCTGGCTGAACGTCTGGAACAGGTGGCGCGTGCGATGGGACCGGATATCCTGCATGCCCATTCACCGGTGTTGAACGGCATGGCGGCGCTTCGTGCCGGGAAAAAATTGAATATTCCCGTCGTCTACGAAGTGCGCGCCTTCTGGGAAGATGCCGCGGTGGATCACGGCACCAGTCGCGAGGGCGGAGCGCGCTATCGCGCCACACGCGCTCTGGAGACCCATGTGCTCAAACATGCCGATGCGGTAACGTGTATCTGCGAAGGCTTGCGTAACGACATCGTGGCGCGCGGTATCGGTGCGGCAAAGGTGACAGTCATTCCCAATGCCGTCGATCTGGAGCGCTTCACGTTGGGCGGTGTGCCGGATCCACAACTTGCTTCACGGCTGGGACTGACGGGCAAACGGGTGCTGGGATTCATCGGTTCATTTTATGCCTATGAAGGCCTGTCGCTATTGTTTCAAGCCCTGCCGAAAATGCTTGCCGGGATGCCCGATGTGCGCCTTCTGTTGGTGGGCGGCGGCCCGCAGGAAGCCGGTCTCAAACAACTTGCCGCCGGGTTGAACATCACGGACAAGGTGATATTCACCGGCCGGGTTCCCCACGACCAGGTGCAGCGCTATTATGATCTGGTCGACATTTTCGTCTATCCGCGCCTGTCGATGCGCCTGACGGAGCTAGTGACGCCGCTCAAGCCGCTGGAGGCAATGGCGCAAGGGCGTTTGGTGCTGGCATCGGATGTGGGCGGGCATCGCGAGTTGATCCGGCAGGGTGAGAATGGCATGCTGTTCCGGGCGGACGATGCCGATGCGCTGGCCGAATCGGCGCTCGATTTGCTGGCGCATGAGGATCGCTGGCCCGCCTTGCGCGCGCAAGCCCGCTGCTATGTCGAAGCGGAGCGCAATTGGCCGGTGAGCGTGGCGCGCTACCAGGCGGTTTATGAGCGTCTGATTTCATCCAGCAGGGGCTTGGCCTGTGCCTGAAGAGTCATTTACCGGAGAGCGTCCGCGGCTGGTGGTTTTTACCACGCTGTTTCCTCATCCGGGGCAACCGAATGCCGGCGTGTTCATCCGCGAACGCATGTTCAGGGTCGGGCAGCATTTGCCCCTGGTTGTCGTCGCGCCGGTGCCATGGTTTCCGCTGCAAGGCTTGCTGCGCGTGTTCCGCCCGCATTTTCGTCCCGCCGCGCCGCGCCATGAGGTGCAGAATGGTTTCGAAGTATTTCACCCGCGTTTCTTTTCCATTCCCGGCTTGTTCAAATCGCTGGATGGCATATTCATGGCGTTGAGCACGCTGCCTTTGATGCTGCGGCTCAAGCGGCGCTTCGGCTTTGATGTCATCGATGCCCACTTCGTCTTTCCCGACGGCGATGCTGCGACTTTGCTCGGCAAGTGGCTGGGGGTGCCGGTGACCATCACGTTGCGTGGCACGGAAGTTCCGTTGTCGCGCATGCCCTCGCGCCGGCGGCGCATGATCTTGGCGATGCAGCGCGCCGCGCGGCTATTCTCCGTCGCCGATGCGCTGAAACGGCATGCCGTTCAATTAGGGATCGACAGTGCGAAGATACGCGTGGTCGGCAATGGCGTCGATACCGGAAAATTCCATCCGCTCTCCCGGCAGGAGGCGCGGCAGGCGTTGGGTCTGCCGCTGGATGCGCCTGTGCTCGTTTCCGTGGGCGGGCTGGTCGAGCGCAAGGGATTTCATCGCGTCATCGAGTGTTTGCCTGGGTTGCGCCGGCAATTTCCCGGCTTGCGTTATTTGATCGCCGGCGGCGCCAGCGCCGAGGGTGACTGGAGCGAGCGCCTGCGCCGCCAAGTCGTTGAATCGGGATTGGAAGAGAACGTGATTTTTCTCGGCGCCTTGCCGGCGGACCAGCTCAAAATGCCGTTGTCGGCCGCGGATGTTTTTGTGCTGGCGACGCGCAACGAAGGCTGGGCCAATGTCTTTCTCGAAGCGATGGCCTGTGGCCTGCCGGTGGTGACAACGGATGTCGGGGGTAATGCCGAAGTCGTTTCACGATCAAACTTGGGGATTCTGGTGCCGTTCGATGACGCCGCCGCACTGGAGCGTGCGCTGGCCGAGGCGTTGCGCCGGCAGTGGAGTCGAGCCGATATCATAGCGTATGCGCAGGAAAACGCCTGGGACAGGCGTGTCGCGGTGCTTCTCGATGAGTTCAAAGGCTTGTTCGCCAAGGCACGGCAGCTACCCGGGCATATCCCTGACGATGGCCAAAAGGTAAAGGCGTCATGACCCGCCC
>SBBG01000198.1 GCA_005240065.1 Gammaproteobacteria bacterium
CTCCCCGCCCCCGGCGAGCGTTTTCCCGTCTGCGACCCCCACCTCATGCCACGGCTCACACCGAGACCGAATGACGACGTACTGTTCTTTCAGGGCATACTGGAGGGTATGGCGCATATCGAGCACCAGGGCTATCAGCGCCTCGCCGAACTCGGCGCCCCCTATCCCGTCTCGATCCGCACCACCGGCGGGGGAGCCGTCAACAGCGCCTGGACACGCATCCGTGGGCGGCTGCTAGGCGTGCCGATGATCGAAGCGACGCAGCGGGATGCCGCCTACGGCGCGGCACTTCTGGCCTTGCATGGCGCCACCTCTGACTATTAACCCGGCAATCAAATAGATCATCATTACCCTGTTGTTTCGTAGAATGCATCTCACACATCACACGAATGGTAAGCACGGCGCACCCTACCCTTGGGGAAAAAAGCTGGAAAAGCAGATGAACTTGATTGCCGGGTTAATAACTCAGAGGTTCCCTATTGTGCCGCTCGCTGTTTTTCATAGGCCTGCCGCACCGCCCCCGCCAGATGATGCGCCAGCGATTCCACCTGCCGTGCGTCGCTGCCTTCGATCATCACGCGTATCAGCGGCTCGGTGCCGGAGGCGCGCAGCAGTACGCGGCCCTTGTCCGCCAGTTGCGATTCGACTTCGCGCAGTGCGTCCCGCACCTCACTGGAGGCGGCGAAATCGAATTTTCTTTCGGTGCGCACATTGACCAGACACTGCGGATATTTGCTCATGTCCGACTTCAGCTCATGCAGCGAGCGGCCCGATTTCATGATGGCCGCCAGCACTTGCAAGGCCGAGACGACGCCGTCGCCAGTGGTGGTGCGATCCAGACAAATGATATGGCCGGACGATTCGCCGCCTATCGTCCAGCCGCCCTGGCGCAGCATATCCATCACATAGCGATCGCCAACCGCCGCGCGCTTCAATTCCACACGCAGGGTGCGCAAGGCATGTTCCAGCCCCAAATTACTCATCTGTGTGCCGACCACCGCACCGTTGAGGGCGCCCATTTCGTGACGCGACCTGGCGATGATGAACAGCAATTCGTCACCGTCGACCACGTCGCCCTTGTGGTCCACCATGATCACGCGGTCGCCATCGCCATCCAACGCTATGCCTAGATCCGCCTGATGCTCCAGCACCGCAGCCTGTAAGACCTGGGGATGAGTGGAACCACAACCCTCATTGATGTTCAGGCCATTGGGTTGCACGCCGAGCTTGATGACATCCGCGCCCAACTCCTCGAAGACGTAAGGCGCGGTATGGTAGGTTGCACCGTGGGCGCAATCCACCACCAGCTTGAGGCCGCGCAAATCCATGCTGCTGGGAATGGTGCTTTTACAGAATTCGATATACCGACCGGCGGCATCGCTAACGCGTTCGGCCTTGCCCAACAGCGACGAATCGACCGTGTGCATGGGTTTGTCGAGTTCAGCCTCGATGGCCAGCTCAACCTCGTCCGGCAGCTTCTCTCCCTGCGCGGAGAAGAACTTGATACCGTTGTCGTGATAGGGATTGTGCGAAGCACTGATGACGATGCCGGCCTGGGCATGCAAGGTGCGGGTGAGATAGGCAATGGCCGGCGTCGGCATCGGACCCAGCAGGCGAATATCCACCCCGGCGGAAGACAAACCCGCCTGGAGGGCGGATTCAAACATGTAGCCCGAGATGCGGGTATCCTTGCCGATCAGCACTTTACCGCGCCCTTCCCGCGCCAGCACACGGCCCGCCGCCCAGCCCAGTTTGAGCATGAATTCGGCGGTGATTGGCGTTTCTCCGACACGGCCCCGAACACCATCCGTACCGAAATACTTTCTTTGCTGGTTTTCACTCATTGCTTATTACCCGAAAAAACAGAATGGTCTTCTATCCCATTGAAAAAGGGAGGTATATTACGCCCGCCGGGGTAAGGGGTGAAGAAAAAATTCGTTATATTTTGTTAAGCCTCAATGATAGCCCGAACCATTTTCACCGCGTCTACCGTAGCCTGCACGTCATGCACGCGGATAATCTTCGCGCCCTGCCATACCGCCAGCGCCGCGAAAGCAAGGCCGCCAGGCAGGCGTTGATCTACCGGACGATCGAGAGCGGCGCCGATCATGGACTTGCGCGATACCCCGATAACCAGAGCCTGGCCCAGTGCGGCAAGCTCACCAAGGTGTCTGGCGAGACGAAGGTTATCGGCCAATGTCTTGCCAAAGCCGAAGCCGGGGTCGATCAGAAGCCGGTCGCGGGACATGCCAGCCGAAACGCACGCCTCGACGCGTTCCAGCAAGAAATCCTTCACCTCGGCAACGACATCGCCATAATGCGGATTCTGTTGCATGGTGCACGGTTCGCCTTTCATGTGCATCAGGCACACCGGCACCCCCGCCTGTGTGGCGGTCTCCAGCGCTCCCGGCTCACACAAGGCCCGCACATCATTGATGATCCCCGCGCCGGCGGCGACCGCCGCGCGCATCACTTCGGGCTTGCTGGTATCGACGGAAATAAAGGCGGGAAGATCGCGGGAAATCGCTTCGATAACGGGAATCACTCGATCCAATTCCTCCTGGACGGAGACCGGCATTGCGCCCGGCCGGGTCGATTCACCGCCGACATCGATGATCGCCGCGCCCTCCTCGACCATCTGCCGTGCCCTGGCAAGCGCGGATTGCGCAGACAAAAAAACACCCCCGTCCGAAAAGGAATCGGGGGTGACATTGAGTATTCCCATCACCTGGGGGAAGGACAGATCAAGCATCCGGCCAGCACAGCCAAGCTTGAGCAACGAACAGTGAGGGCCGAGTTCCGTCAACGCATTCCCTTACCATTCGAAGCTTGTTACTCGCCACTACCTTCAGTGCTGCCCCGCCGGCCCGCCGATCGTCGCATCCGGAGATTTGTCACCGGAGGAGGTACCGGCGCTCGCGCCGCCACGTCCGGAACCGGAGTCCTCACCCCAGCCCTTCGGTGGACGTATCTCGCGGCCGCTCATGATATCGTCGATCTGATCGCTGTCGATCGTCTCGTACTTGATCAGGGCATCCGCCATGGTGTGCAGCTTGTCGATGTTATCGACCAGGATCTGTCTCGCACGCTCGTAGTTGCGATCCACAATCATGCGGATTTCTTCATCGATGACATGCGCAGTTTCATCCGACACCCCTTTGTGCTGGGTGACGGAGCGACCCAGGAACACTTCACCCTCTTCCTCGGCATAGGTCAGCGGGCCAAGCTTCTCGGACAGACCCCACTTGGTCACCATGCTGCGGGCAAGTTCGGTGGTACGTTGGATGTCATTGCTGGCGCCGGTAGTCACCGCCTCCGGCCCGAAGATCAGCTCTTCGGCAACACGCCCGCCAAACATGCTTGAGATCTGGCTCTCCAGGCGCTGCTTGCTGTAGCTGTAGCGATCCTCGGTCGGCAGGAACATGGTCACGCCCAAGGCCCGGCCGCGCGGTATGATGCTCACCTTGTGCACCGGGTCGTGCGCCGGCACCATGCGCCCGACGATGGCGTGACCCGCCTCGTGATAGGCGGTGAGCTTCTTTTCGTCATCGCTCATCACCATCGAGCGGCGCTCCGCGCCCATCATGATCTTGTCCTTGGCCTTTTCGAAATCGCGCATGCTCACACTGCGGCGATTGGCACGCGCCGCGAACAGGGCGGCTTCGTTGACCAGGTTGGCGAGATCGGCGCCGGAGAAACCCGGCGTGCCACGCGCGATGATGGCGGCGTTGACATCGTCATCCAGCGGCACCTTGCGCATGTGCACCTTGAGCACTTGCTCGCGGCCACGCACATCAGGCAATGGCACCACCACCTGGCGATCAAAACGGCCAGGGCGCAGCAGCGCCGGATCGAGCACGTCGGGACGGTTGGTGGCGGCGATGACGATCACGCCCTCGCTGCCTTCGAAGCCGTCCATTTCGACCAGCAACTGGTTGAGCGTTTGCTCGCGTTCGTCATGTCCACCGCCCAGGCCCGCGCCACGATGGCGGCCCACAGCGTCGATTTCGTCGATGAAGATGATGCACGGCGCATGCTTCTTGGCCTGTTCGAACATATCGCGCACGCGCGCCGCGCCGACGCCGACGAACATTTCCACGAAATCCGAACCGGAGATCGAGAAGAACGGCACCTTGGCCTCGCCAGCGATGGCCTTGGCGAGCAGCGTCTTGCCAGTA
>SBBG01000051.1 GCA_005240065.1 Gammaproteobacteria bacterium
GGCGAACACGGCGTATTCCTCATCGTTCAGCAGCGCCCGCACCTGTTGCGGATCCCAGATGTAGAACTTGCCTTCGTGGCCTTCGGAGTCGGCGTCCAGCGTCGAATAATAGCCACCCTCGGGCGACTGCATCTCACGCATCACCCAGGCAGCGGTCTCCTCGGCGACCTGCTTGAACAGCGGATCGCGTGTTGCCAGCCATGCCTCGCTGTAAAGCGCCAGCAGCGGGCCGTTATCGTAAAGCATTTTTTCGAAGTGCGGGATCATCCACCACTCGTCCACCGAGTAACGGCAAAAACCGCCGCCGAGCTGGTCGTACAAACCACCCTCCGCCATGCGGGCAAGCGTGACACAGGCCATCGACAATGCCTTGTCGTCCACCCGGCCGGTGGCGGCCCAATGGCGTAGCAGGCGCTCGATGTGGGTGGGATGGGGAAACTTCGGCGCGCGGCCAAAGCCGCCGTGTTGCGCGTCAAAGCTCTGTTCAAGCTGGCGGCGGGCGATGTCGAGCGGTGCGGCGTTGATGCTTTGTACCGTGTCACCCGGGAATGTCATTTCCTCCAGCGCGCGCGCCAGGGCACTGTTCTGCTGTTTAATGTCATCGCGGTTTTCGCGGTAAAAAGCCTCGACGCGGCGCAGCAGATCCTTGAAGCCCGGTAGGCCATGGCGCGGGGCCGGCGGGAAATAGGTGCCACCGAAGAATGGTGTTTGATCGTCCGGAGTGAGGATCATGGTGAGCGGCCAGCCGCCGCTGCGCTGGGCGAGCAACTGATGCGCGGCCTGGTAGATTTTGTCGAGATCGGGACGCTCCTCACGATCCACCTTGATGTTGACGAACAACGCGTTCATCACCGCGGCGGTCTCTTCGTCCTCGAACGACTCATGCGCCATCACATGACACCAGTGGCAGGCCGAATAACCGATCGACAGCAGAATCGGTTTATCCTCGCGCCGGGCCTTGTCCAGCGCCTCTTCACCCCAGGGGTACCACTGCACCGGGTTGTGCGCGTGTTGCAGCAGGTAGGGGCTGGTTTCGCCGATCAGGCGGTTGGTGTGAGCGATGTTGTGGTTATTCATGAAGAAATGTCTTGGCGGCAGGCATGCCGCGCTATGCCGGTGGCGTGGCATGCCTGCCCGGAAAATATCAACCGCCGACGTTGAAAAGTGAGCACGGAAGTGATCCGCGCCCCCTGATGTAATGGGCCCCGCCCGCCTTCTACGGCATCGCAGTGTGCCCAGCGGGTGAACAGTTCACCGGCTGAACGAGACAGAGGGAGTCCGAGATGAAGCATACCGCAGTTGTGATTGGTTTGGATATTGCCAAGGGCAACCAAACGACTTTCGTCTGCTCAATCTTTTTCAAGAACCTGAACTTTGACCTTGCCGTGGCACACGCCTTCTCCTGTTTATAGTCGCCGGCCGGCGATGTACAGAGCTTGCAATATGCACAAACGAGAGGCTGGGATAATAAGGACAAGGAAAAACCCCTCTGCCCAGCCCGCTATTGTTTTTTCTCCACCCCCTCGGTATCACTAACCTCCCGCAAATACCGGAACAACGCCCGCGCCGCCGCCGGCGGTTTGTCGGCTTGGATTTCGCGTTGGGCGTTGCGTAGCAGTTGGCGAATGCGCTGACGGTCGGCGGCGGGGTGTTCTTCGATAAATTCGCTCAGCGCCGCGTCGCCTTCGTTCAACAGCCGGTCGCGCCAGCGTTCCAGGCGGTGAAACTGCGCGGCGGCTTGCCTACCGCGATTATTCAGGGTGTCCAGTGCCTGGCGAATGGGCTCGGCATCGACATCGCGCATCAGTTTACCGATATACTGGAGCTGGCGGCGGCGCGCGCCTCGCTCGGTGATGGCGCGGGCAGCGATGATGGCGTCGCGCAGCTTGTCGGACAGGTGAATCGCGGCGAGTTGCTCGGCTTTCAGCGTTACCAGGGTTTCCCCCAAGTCCTGCAATGCCTCCATCTCGCGCTTGATCTGGGAACGGCTCTTGTATTCGGAATCGGCATCTTCGGGTAACATAATCGCAATACAGTCATCAGGATTCATAGAGAACCATCACAATGTCACAGATCACGTCTTCCGGCAACACATCCCCGAGCAACGCCCAACTCGAAGCGCTGGTGCACGACATCCTCACCGAGGCGCGCAACCAGGGCGCGAGTGCCGCCGAGGCGGGCGTCAGTCTCGAAACAGGCCTGTCGGTGACGGTGCGGTTGGGCGAGGTGGAGACCATCGAATACAACCGCGACAAGGGATTGGGCGTGACGGTCTATTTCGGCACGCGCAAAGGTTCGGCCAGCACCTCGGATTTCTCGCCCGAGGCGGTGCGCGAGACGGTGCGCGCGGCGTGCGGCATCGCTAGATACACCGCGGAAGATGAGTATGCGGGCTTGGCCGATGCCGCGCTGATGGCACGCGAGATTCCCGATCTCGATTTATGCCACCCGTGGGACATCTCCGCCGAGCAGGCCATCGAGCTGGCGCGTCAATGCGAGGATGCCGCGCGCGGCTGCGATGCGCGCATCACCAATTCCGAGGGCGCCAGCCTCTCCAGCCACCAGGGTTATCGCGTCTATGGCAACAGCCATGGCTTTATCGGCGCCTATCCCAGCACGCGCCATAGCTTGAGCTGCTCGGTCATCGGCGGCGAAGGGGAGCAGATGCAGCGTGATTACTGGTTCACGGTGGCGCGCGCCAGCGGCGATCTAGAAGCCGCGCAACAGGTCGGACAGCGCGCGGCGCAGCGCACCCTGCGCCGCCTCGATGCGCGGCGTCTGCCCACCTGTCAGTCTCCCGTGATCTTCAGCGCCGAGATCGCCACCAGCCTGCTGTCGCACTTCACCGGCGCCATTCGCGGTGGAGCGCTGTACCGCAAGGCATCGTTCCTGCTCGACCATCTGGGCAAGCAGGTTTTTCCCGTCCATGTTCATATCCACGAGCAGCCACACCTGAAAAAGGCGCTGGCCAGCGCGCCCTTCGACAACGAGGGCGTGGCGACTGGAGCGCGCGACATCGTGCGCGCCGGTGTTCTGCAAGGTTATGTGCTGGACAGCTACGCGGCGCGCAAGCTCGGTATGCAGACCACGGGCAACGCAGGCGGCGTGCATAATCTCATCATTGATCCCGGCACGCTGGATTTGCCCGGTTTGCTCAAGCGCATGAACAAGGGGCTGCTGGTGACGGAGCTGATGGGCATGGGCGTCAACACCGTGACCGGCGACTATTCGCGCGGCGCGGCGGGTTTCTGGGTGGAAAACGGCGAGATTCAATACCCGGTCGAGGAGATCACCATCGCCGGGAATCTGCGCGACATGTTTATGCGCATCGCCGAGGTGGGCAATGACATCGAGGTGCGCGGCAGTATCCGCACCGGCTCGATCCTGATCGAAGAAATGACCATCGCCGGCGAGTAGGCTGGCAGGAACAGGCAATGATCGACAACCCCTGGCTGGATTACAGCCTCACCGCCTTCGCCTTCCTGCTGTTGACGGGGTACCACGTCCGCCTGCTCTACCGGATTCGCCACGCGCCGCTGACCACAACCATCGGTCTCAACATCCACACCCGCCGCGCCTGGGTGGAAACCGTCATGGAAGAACGGCTGGACCTCCTCGCCGTGCAAACGCTGCGCAACTGGGCTATGGCGGCCAGTTTCCTCGCCACCACCGCCATTCTCATCAGTCTCGGCATCCTCAATATCGCGCTGATGACCAGCGCCAACCCGGAAGTCTCGCAAGCCGTCACCACCCTCGTCCACCGCGGTGGCGAGCTGTGGCTGGTCAAGCTGGTGTTGCTGGCTGCGACCTTTTTCTTCGCCTTCTTCAACTTCACCTTGGCGATCCGCTCCTACAACCACGTCGGCGTGATGATCAACATCCCGCCCAAACGCGATCCCTTGATTACCCCGGAGCTGGTCATCAATATGGTTGGCCGGGGCATGAATCACTATTCGCTGGGGATGCGCGGCTACTATTTCGCCGTGCCCCTGGTGATGTGGTTGTTCGGCACGCTCTGGCTGCTGTCCGCGGCGCTGGTCATGGTGCTGGTGTTGCGCAAGATCGATCATGGGGTGGATTAGCGGTTTTTTTTGCGGTCGGCCCGAATCAAAACCACTTCTTGCGCTTGAAGTACACCAGCATCCCTCCCATCATGCCGATGATGATCATCCAGACGAACAGGTAACCATATTTCCATTCCAGCTCCGGCATGTTCCAGGGACTGGTGGCGTGATCGAAGTTCATGCCGTAGACGCCGACGATGAAAGTGGGCGGGATGAACAAAGTGGCGATGACGGTGAGCACGCGCATCACGTCGTTGAGGCGCATGCTGACGCTGGACAGATAGACATCCAGCATGCTGGTCATGATGTCGCGGTAGGTTTCCAGCAGGTCCATCACCTGGATGGTGTGATCATAGCAATCGCGCAGATAGGTCTTGGTGATGTCGTGAATCAGCGCGTGATCGCCGCGCAGCAGCGAGTTGAGCACTTCACGCTGCGGCCATAGCATGCGGCGCAGCAACAGGAGTTCGCGTTTGATGTTATGGATGGCGTGGAGGGTGTTTTTGCTGGGTTTGCCCAACAGATCCTCTTCCAGATCTTCGATCCATTCGCCCACCTCCTCCAGTATCGGAAATCCACGGTCTATGATCACATCCATCAACGCATAGAGCAGATGATCCGGGCCTGCCTCGCGGATATGGCCGGCATGGTTGCGCAACCGCTTGCGCACCGGCTCGAAGGGATCTTCGCCGCCTTCATGAAAACTCACCAGAAAATTGCCGCCCATGAACATGCTCACCTGCTCGGTAGCGATCGAGCCGTTGCGCCGCACCGGCAGGCTCATGACGACGAAGAGTTGCCCGTCGTAGCTTTCCGTTTTGGGCCGCTGTCCGCTATTCAGCACGTCCTCCAGCGCCAGGGGGTGCAGGCCGAAAGCGGCGCCGACCTGACGCAGCAGATCGGGCGGGGCGCTGCCCTGGACATGTATCCAGGTCATGGTGGGATGGGCGAGATAGGGCAGGCATTCCTCGAAGGTCAGGTTCTCTTTTTCGGCATATTCCGTGGCGCCATAGTCGATAAGGCGAAGGGTGAGCGGTCCCGCTGGAATGGCCTCGGCCGTGGTCAGCGCGCCCGGCGCGGTGCCGGGCGGGTGGTAGCGTTTGGTGAAGTAGGTCATGCGTATTACGATTTTTTGACAATTTCGGCAAAGAATACTTTACAAGCATTTCATTTTGTTTTATTAAAGGCAAGCAGATTAATGTTTCGCGGCAAGCCGTCGATATAATCGCAACGCCACGTTTTAGGGCGCTTCTAAAAGCTCGATCAAGGCGCGAGAGGAAGGCGAAAAAAAGCGGAGTGTACACGGAGTACATGAGCATTTTGAGCACATTTCCAACGCCGCCATCGCGGCTTCAGCAGATTTTTTAGAGGCGCCCTTTATGGGAATATGAAAAATTTCAACAGGAGGAAAAATGCTGAGTCAGACCGAAGAACCCCCCGGGTTTGAAACCCATGCCAGCCGCTTCAAGCAAGATAAGACCGGCCGAACATCGCCGAGCAATCTCGCGGTATTGTCCAACGATCTTTTTCCCAAGAATTACCTCGCCATCGAGGGATACCGTCTTTACCCCTTCACCATCGAAGCCAAGCCGCTCTTCGATCGCTACCAGCACCACCTCAAGATTCCGCTTTCCGATTACACCTTCGCTAACAACATCATCTGGCTGTCGCGCATGAGCGCGTTTTATCAGGTGATCGAGAACTGCTTCTGTTTGTTCAGTCTCAACGGCAATTGTCTGACCATGCTGTTGCCGCCGCTGGGCGAGCGCGAGCGTCAGGAGCGGGCTCTGGAAGTCTGCTTCGATATCATGGACGGCTACAATCCTTCGCCCTATCTGAGCGTGGTCGAGTATGTCCATCGCGATTTTCTTGCGGCGCTCGATGTCAACGCCGACGAGGATGGCTTTCCGGTGATCAGCAACGACCGCTGGCTGGTAGAACGGGCGTTACCCGATTACATCTATTCCACCGAGGACCTGATCGATCTCAAGGGTAACGCCTACAAGACCAAGCGTAGCGAAATCAATCAATTCCGGCGCACCTATCCCGACCACCGTCTCGAAGTGCTGGGGCCGCAACACTGGGAAGGGATGCGCGCGCTGGTCGATACCTGGCTGAAGAACCGCATCAAATATCTCACCGGCGAGGCCATTGCCGATTTCTTCTATACCGTTGAGCAGGAGCGCAAGGCCATCGAGCGTGCCATCGAGCATTATGACCGTCTGGATCTTCAGGGGTTATGCCTGTTCATCGGCGACACGCTGGAGGGGTTTACCTTCGGCGAGCGTATAACCCCTACCGTGGCGAGCGTGCTGGTGGAGAAAACCAATTTCGCTATCCCCGGCTCGGCGCAGTATCTGTTCCGCGAGTTCGCCAAGATGTATGCCGATTGCGTGTATATCAATGTCGGCGATGACCTTGGACTGGAAAATTTGCGCAAGGTGAAGATGAGTTACCGGCCTGTTCTGTTCGGTGAGAAATTCGCCTTACGCCATCATGATTGCCGGCTATGATCCGCCCCGCGGTATTGGCAGATCTGGACGCGCTGGTGCGACTGGAAAACGTCTTTCCCGGCGATCGAATCAGCCGGAAAAGTTTCCGCCATCTGCTGTTGCACGGACACGCTTCGGTCGTGGTGTATGATGAAGGACAGAGAGTGACGGGCAACGCCGTTGTGCTTTACCGGCGCGGATCCTCCAGCGCACGGATCTACTCACTGGTGATCGACCCGGCCCGCCAGGGCCGCGGCATCGGCCGCGCTCTGCTCGAAGCCGCCGAACAGACCGCCGCCGCCAAGGGCTGCGTGGCCTTGCACCTGGAGGTGCGCGCCGACAATGAAGTGGCGCTGGCGCTATATGAAAAGGCGGGATACGATTGCACGGGCCGGATCGATGGCTACTACCAGGATCAGATGGCGGCGCAACGCTTGCGGAAGGGCATTTCTAAAAATTCGATCAAGACACGAGGGCAAGGCGGAAATGGGCGAAAAAGCGGAGTGTACACGTAGTACATGAGCATTTTGAGCGCATTTCCAACGCCGCCATCGCGGCTTCAGCGAATTTTTAGAAGTGCCCGGAAGCCCATTGGCCCTATCCCAACCCTGGCTCAGTCCAACCGGCCCGTCTCCATCACCGGCGTCAGCCAGTAGTGCAAACCGCTGCCGACGAAGTCGCGCTTCAATGCTTCAATGACGATGTGTGCCGCATCGCAGGGCAGGTGGATCTGGAACATCAGCTTGCGCTGGCGGCCGCTCACTTGTTCGGCCAGAGTCAAACCCCGATGACTCGAAGCGTGGCTGTCGATCCCGAGACTGGTGAATCCGTCCACTTCCGCGCGGGTCAGCAGCCAGTCGACCAGGGCATCTTCCGCTTGCGGGGCGGCAATGATCGCAAGCAGGCATTGACTCATGATGTATTTCCCTCATCCTGCCCCTTTCCCGGAGGGAGAGGGGATAAATCTGTTGATCGCGCTTCACCGAAGCGCCGATATAAAATCGGCAGTAGCACCAGTGTGAGCAGCGTTGATGTGATCAGCCCGCCGATCACCACGATCGCCAGCGGTCGCTGGATTTCCGAGCCGGGACCGGTGGCGAACAGCAGTGGCACGAGGCCGAAGGCGGCGATCGAGGCGGTCATCATCACCGGGCGCAAGCGCCGCCGGGCGCCTTCCACGACGACCTGGGCCATCCCCATTCCCTGGCTGCGTAACTGATTGAAATAGCTTACCAGCACCACGCCATTGAGCACAGCGATACCGAGCAACGCGATGAAGCCGACCGAAGCGGGTACCGACAGGTATTCGCCCGACAGCCACAGTCCGAACACGCCGCCGATCAGGGCGAAGGGGATGTTGGTCAGCACCAGCACCGCTTGCCGCACCGTGCCGAAAGTGGAATAGAGCAGCAGGAAAATCAGGCCGATCGCCACCGGCACGACGATGGATAAGCGCTTGGCGGCGCGCTGCTGGTTCTCGAACTGGCCGCCCCATTCCAGGTGATAGCCTTCGGGCAATCTGACTTTCTGCGTGACGGCACGGCGCGCTTCCTCGACGAAACCGACCAGGTCGCGGCCCTGCACATTGGCGATCGCCACCACCATACGCGCGCCGCGCTGGCGGTCGATCTTCACCGGCCCCTCGACGCGCGACAGTTTTGCCACGGTGGCGAGCGGCACGGGATCACCATCCGGCAGGGTGATCAACAGGCTGCCGAATTGCGCGGGGGAGGCAACAGCGGCGCGCACGATCAGCGGCGTGCGGCGCACCCCCTCGTAGATGGTGCCGGCACGCAGACCCTCGAGCTGGGCGCGCAGCGCGTCTTGCAGTTCATCCACCGATAGGCCAAGCCGTCCCGCGGCCAAGCGGTCAATCTCGACCTTGAGGAACTGCATCCCTTCATTGCGGGTGGTGTAGACATCCTGGCTGCCCGGGATGCCGCGCAACACCGCAACGATTTCCTGTGCCTTGTGATTGAGGATGTCGATATCGCTGCCGAACAGTTTCACCGCCAAATCGCCACGCACGCCGATGATCATTTCCGAGACGCGCATCTCGATAGGTTGGGTGAAGTTGTAGGCGATGCCGGGGATGTCGTCCATAACCTTGCGCAGCTCCCCGATCAGCGCCTCCTTGCTCGTCATGCGCCATTCCTCGCGCGGTTTGAGTACCAGAAAAGTGTCGGTCTGGTTCAGGCCCATCGGATCGAGGCCGATTTCGTCGCTACCGGCTCGGGCGACGATGCCGGTCACTTCCGGCACGCGCCGCATGATCTCCTGCTGAATCTTTTGATCCAACGTCACGGATTGCTCCAGCGTGATGGAAGGCAGTTTTTCCACGCCGATGATGATGTCGCCCTCGTCCATGGCCGGCATGAAGGTCTTGCCGATCTGGGTGTAAAGCGCGCCGGTGGCGGCCAAAGCGATGAGCGCCAGCAGGATCACACCGCGCGCATGCTCCAGACTCCAGCGCAGCAGCGGCATGTACAGCCTGGTGAGGATGCGCACCAGCCACGGGTCGCCGTGCGGCGCCTGCTTGAGCAGGAACGAGGCGATGACCGGAATCACGGTGAGCGACAGCAGCAGCGAGCCGCTCAGCGCGAACACGATGGTGAGCGCCACCGGGCTGAAGAGCTTGCCCTCCAGCCCTTGCAGGGTGAGTAGTGGCAGGAACACGGTGATGATGATCAGGATGCCGGCAGTGACGGGCACCGCGACTTCGCGCACCGAACGGTAGATCACATGCAGGCGCGGTAGACGCGCGCTCTCGCTGTGACCGAGATGGGCCACGCTGTTTTCTACCACCACCACCGCCGCGTCCACTAGCATGCCAATGGCAATCGCCAGCCCCCCCAGACTCATCAGGTTGGCGGACATGCCGAACCAGCTCATCAGGATGAAGGTAATCAGCGCCGCGAGCGGCAATATCAGGGCTACCGTCACTGCGGCGCGCAGATTGCCGAGAAACAGTGCCAGTAACAGCAGCACCAGCACAACGGCTTCCAGCAATGCCTCTGCCACCGTGGTGACAGCGCGTTTGACCAGATGGCCGCGATCGTAGAATACCTGCGCGGTCACGCCCGGCGGCAAGGTGGACTTGATCTCGTCGAGTTTGGCGCGTACCCCCTCCACTACCTGCCGGGCATTGGCTCCGCGCAGCCCCAGTACCAGTCCTTGCACCGCTTCGTCCTGGCCGTTGCGCGTCACCGCGCCATAACGGGTAAGCGCGCCGATGCGCACCTCGGCGAGATCGCCGATACGCAGCGGTACACCGCGATTATTCTTCACCACGATGGCACGTGCATCGTCCAACGTCCCGATGCGGCCTTCGGCGCGCACCAGTAGAGCTTCTTCGCCATCGCTGACGCGGCCCGCGCCGTCGTTGCGGTTGTTCATCTCCAGCGCCTGTCGTAGCGCTTGCAGGGTGACACCGCGCGCTGTCATGCGTGCGTTGTCCGGCACGACCTCGAAAGCGCGCGCGGTTCCGCCCAGCACGTTGACATCGGCCACACCCGGCACGCTGCGCAGCGCCGGGCGGATCACCCAGTCGAGCAGGGTGCGCCGCTCCATCAACGACAGGCCGCCACCCTCGACGGTGAACATGAACATCTCGCCGAGCGGCGTGGTCATTGGCGCCACGCCGCCGCTGATGCCGGCCGGCAGATCGCCGCGCACGCCGTTGAGGCGTTCGGTCACCTGCTGCCGCGCCCAATAGATATCGGTGCCATCGGCGAAGTCCACGGTAATGTCGGTAAGCGCGTACTTGGTCACCGAGCGCAGCATGGTCTGGTTGGGAATGCCGAGCATTTCCACCTCGATGGGCGCGGTGATGCGCGCCTCCACCTCCTCGGGCGTCATGCCCGGGGCCTTGATAATGACCTTCACTTGCGTCGACGAGACATCTGGGAAGGCGTCGATAGGCAGCTTCTGGAAAGCGAGCGTGCCGCCTCCCGCGAGCAGTGCCGCCAGCAGCAGTATCAACAGGCGCTGGGTGAGGGCGAATTGGATCAGACGTGAGAGCATTATTCGTGCGCTCCTCCGCCCAATCCCATCCAGGCGCCTTTGATCGCCACGACACCGCGCACCGCGACCTGTTCATCACCGCGCAACTCGCCCGTGATCACGCTGCGGCCATTAGCTTCGCTGACGACGGTAATTTGCCGGGCGCTGAAACCCTGTGCGGTCTGGACGAAGATCACGCTTTTGTCCGTGCCGCGAGCAATGGCCGCGGAGGGCAGGCTGTAGCCC
>SBBG01000231.1 GCA_005240065.1 Gammaproteobacteria bacterium
CGAATGGCTCGTCCAGCGACGGCAGGACGAAGGTGTCACCGCCGTCGAGAAACGCCGCCACATCGTCGATCCAGCCGGAGAAATCGACCGCATCGCCCAGACTCAGTTCTTCGGCAAGTTGCAGCAAGGACGAGCGCTCGGGGCCATCGCCGCCGATCACCAGTCTGGCCTGAGCACCCTGATCGAGCACTGTCCTGAAGGCTTGCAGCAGCACGTCGAACCCTTTTTTCTTCACCATTCTGCCGTAGCTGACGAAGACAGCGGAGGCATCACCGCCGATGCGCGGCCGATCGACCGGCGCCAACAGGGAAAAATGCGGTATCACCTCGACCCGCTGCGGCGCGATACCGTGCCGCAGCAGATAATTTTTCTGGTCTTCCGTGCCGGGGACAAACATGCTCGCGTTGCGGTAATATTTGAGATCGACATAGTTGTGCAGATTGACCGCCAGCGGTATTCCCAAGCTGCGCGCCGCCCGGCCGGCGAGGTGAGCGCCGCGCGCCAGATGGGAGTGGATCACTGCTGGGCCGAAGTCGCGGATCGCGGCGGTGATGCGTCGTGCGGCGAGCAAATCCCATGCGCCGCGCACATTGACCGGCGCCAGAGAGATATTTCGATGTTGCAAGGCCGCTCGTTTCACGAAATCCTTGTGACATACGGCCTGCACTGAAACATCCCGCTCTGCCAGCGCCAGGGCAAGATCGACGAACAGGCGTTCCGCGCCGCCGAAGCCTTTGGACAGCATGAGCTGGGTGATTTTGAGTGTCATTGGAATGTTCAATCTGGCTGGCGAATGCAGGGTGCGTCACACGCACCGCATGAACGGTGAATGGTGCGCACGGCGCACCCTACGAATTTTTTGAGATAACCACAGCGGTAGACGGTATGGAAAAAATTTCCGTTTTTGTAACCACCTACAACAATGAGCGCACTCTAGCGGCTTGTCTGGAGAGTGTCAAATGGGCGGATGAGATCGTGCTGCTCGACTCGTTCAGCACCGACGGCACACTGGCGATCGCCGAACGCTACGGCTGCCGCATCTTCCAACATCGCTTCATGGGCTACGGCCCGCAGAAACAGATGGCGCTCGATCATACCCGCCACCACTGGGCATTGCTGCTCGATGCCGACGAGGCGCTGTCGCCTGAGTCGCAGGCGGAGATCAAGGCATTGATGAATGCGGGGCCCACGGCGGACGGCTACGAAATGCCGCGTCAGGAACAACTCTTCTGGCGCATGAACGATCCGCGCGTGCGCATGAACCACTTCCTGCGCCTGTTCGACAAAACCAAAGGCAAGATGAGCGACATGCCCATCCATGCCGCGCCCAAGGTGAACGGCGTCATCAAGAGGCTCGCCGCGCCTTTTTATCATTTCGGCGAGACCAGCATCCATGTCAAGGTGGACAAGATCAATCACTATTCCACAGGGCTCGTGGAAGACAAGGTGGCGCGCAATCAGCGCCCCAGCCCATGGATCATGGTGTTTTACCCGCCCTTCGCTTTTCTGCGCAGCTATCTTTTCAAGCGCAATTTTCTCAATGGCTGGGCGGGCTTCATCACCTCGGTGGCAGGCGCGTTTTATGTTTTTCTCAAGTACGCCAAACTGTATGAGCATCACCAAAAAGAAAAATATGGGGATACTCTGCTGCCGCAAGAAACCCGGCGTTGAAGTCTCGCCTGCATCGCCTTTCCACCCCCACAAAGGAACCACATGACACAACAACCGCGCATCTGGGTGCTGGCGGATGACCGTACCGGCAACGCCACCCAGGCCATCGGCGTCGCCGAGGCTTTGGGCTTGCCCTTCGAGATCAAGGAAATCCACTACGACCGCCGGGGCAGGTTGCCCAATCTGCTGCGTGGCGCATCGTTGCTGGGGGTGGAGCCGGCAAGCCGCGATGTCCTGACCCCGCCCTGGCCCGATGTGGTGATCGCCGCCGGGCGGCGCACGGTGCCGGTGGCGCGCTATTTGAAGCGACGCAACGGTGGGCGGACCTTTCTGGCGCAGATCATGTGGCCCGGGCATCCCGTGAAAGATCTGGACCTGGTGGCCGTGCCGCGTCACGACCGCGTCCCCGATCTGCCTAATGTGATGCGCATCCTCGGCGCGCCCCATCGCGTGACGGCGGAGCGCATCGCCGCGGAGGCGGCGCAATGGCGTGATTATTTCTCTGATCTGCCCCGGCCCTATCTCACCGTATTGGTCGGTGGCGCGGTGAAAGGCGGCGTATTCGACGCCGATGCGGGCCGCACCCTTGGCCGCCAGGCCACGCAACTGGCACGGCAGGCGGGCGGCTCGCTGTTTGTCACCACCAGCCGCCGCACCGGCATCGCGGTGCGCAACGCCATGATGGCGGAGGTGGACGTGCCCGCCTATCTGCATATCTGGACGCGTAAAGGGGAGAATCCGTATTTCGGTTTTCTGGGCCTTGCCGATGCCATTGTCGTCACCGGCGACTCCACCTCCATGTGCACCGAAGCCTGCGCCACAGGCCGGCCGGTCTATATCTTCTCCCCGCCCGGCATGGCCGCGCCCAAACACGAGCGCTTCCACGCCGAGTTGTACGAACAGGGTTACGCCCGTCCATTAACCGGAGAATTCGCCCCCTGGCAGCATCCGCCCCTCAATCCGGCGCTGGATATCGCCAGGCGGATACGGGATTGGATTGAACACAAAAGAAACTCTGATAAATAGATCACCCTTGCCCAGTGTGTCGTAGGGTGCGTCTCACGCACCATCCGTGTGGTGCGTGAGACGCACCCTACCCCTGGGAGAAAAGTTATAAAAGCAGATGAATTTGGGGTCTTCGTGAAAGAGTGTGGGTAAATTTCATGTTTTTTAGAGCTTCGGGAGCATAGACGTGAGTATTTTCAGGCGCAGATATTCTTCATCGCGCAGA
>SBBG01000232.1 GCA_005240065.1 Gammaproteobacteria bacterium
CGGTTATGCGGTGTTTCACGCCGACGGATCGCTGATCATAGCGGGCAAAGACGTGGCAGATTTCACCGGCCAATTAAGCAGTGCGGCGCAACGGGCGGCGGAAGGCAGCGACGAAGCAGTGCTACCGGCGCGTGAATCAGCGTTTCGCAGACACGGTACTGGAGGAGATCGGCGGCGGAAAGGCCGTGGTGCTGGTGCAGGATTATCAACTCGCACTGGTGCCGCAAATGCTCAAATCCGCGCGTCCCGATTTGCAAGTCGGGCTGTTCTGGCACATTCCCTGGCCGGGTTCGGAGACGTTTCGCATTTGCCCTTGGGGGCCTGAAATTCTCGCCGGAATGCTCGGCGCCGATCTGCTGGGCTTTCACCTGCAGCAGCATTGCAACAATTTTCTCGATACCGTGGACCGCATCCTCGAATCGCGCCTGGATTGGGATCATTTTGCCGTGGAGCTGAAAGGCCGCACCTCGCTGGTGCGGCCGTTTCCAATCAGCGTGCAAAGCTGGTCCGAGCGCAAAGTCCCGCAGGGCGAGGATCTTGCGCGACAGATCGCGCAACTCAAGGCTCGGTACAAGCTGGAGGATCAATACATCGCCGTGGGCGTGGACCGCATCGACTACACCAAGGGACTGCCGGAACGCCTGCGCGCCGTCAGGCGCTTCCTGGAAAAGAATCCATCCTGCCACGGGCGCTTTACCTTTGTAGAATTGGGCGCGCCCAGCCGCACGCATATCCCGCGTTACCGCGAGCACATCGCGCAACTCGATGCGATGGCCGATGAGATCAACTGGAGGTATCAGACCGACACCTGGAAACCAATCCATTTCCTGGCGGCGCATCACGACCCGCACACGGTCCACGCCTTTCTGCGCATGGCCTCGATGTGCATCGTCAGTTCGTTGCACGACGGCATGAACCTGGTTGCCAAGGAGTACGCAGCCGCTCAGGAGAGCGGCGAAGGCGTGCTCATCCTGTCCGAGTTCGCGGGCGCCGCGCGCGAACTGTCCGATGCGCTGATCATCAATCCTTATGACACCGAGCAATTCGCCGAAGCGATCCGCCACGGCGTCGAGATGAGCGCGGCGGAGCGCCGCGAGCGCATGAGGCGCATGCATCGCCACGTGGAGGAGCACAACGTGTATCGCTGGGCCGCTGGTTTCCTTACGGCACTGACTGACACGCGCGCGCCGGGGGAAAAGGCGGGTGGTATTGTGCCGTTCACCGCGAACGAGGCGGAACGCACGCGGATGCCGGGACTCTAACAAACGCATGCGGCAAATCATATCGCCAGGCTTTCCATTCTCGTGCCATTCGGCGGCGCCGCGCCGATGAGGGTACTGCGCGCGGGTTTGGCCATGGCGGATTTTTTCCAGCAGCTGAGTACCGCACAACACTGTGCATTATTGCTGGATTACGATGGTACTCTCGCGCCGTTCCACTCAGATCCACGTTTGGCCAAACCCTATTCAGGCGTGCGTGAAGCGCTCGATGCCGTTGTGCGCACCGACACACGCCTGATCATCATCACCGGACGGGCGATCGACGATTTGCTGCCGTTGTTGAATCTGCCAAGCGGCGTCGAGGTGTGGGGCGCGCACGGCTTCGAGCGCCTGCATGCCGACGGACGGCGCGAGCGCGCATCTCTGTCCGACGCAATGCGGCGCGAGTTGCAAACTGTAGGCGAGTGGCAAATGGAATTCAAAGCCTTGGACGCACGCATCGAGCACAAGCCGGCGAGCATCGCGATTCATTGGCGCGGCCGCGCTCATCACATGGCGCGGCGTATTCGCGACGCGGTGCTGGGACGCCTGCGTTCCGCCGGGAGCCTTTTGGAGCCGCACGATTTCGACGGCGGCATCGAATTGCGCGCGCCGGGCTTTGACAAAGGCGTGGCCGTGAATACCGTGCGCGCCGAATTGGGCGGTGATGCCGTCGTCGCCTATCTCGGCGACGACCAGACTGACGAAGAGGCGTTCAAGGTGGTGCGCGATCGCGGTCTCGCTGTGCTGGTGCGAACCAGATGGCGCCCGACCACGGCAGATGTGTGGATCAAACCACCCGGCGAGGTATTATGGTTTCTGAAACTATGGAGCGCGGCGCGGAGGAAACCGTGAAGTTTTTCGATGAAAGATAAGTTCTTATTTTGCAATATCATAGGGCCAAGTCTTAGACGCTATTGGAGACGCCTCCCTTATTTAGGCGCAATCCAGGGTGCGCACACCCGCGCCCCCGCCGTGGCGGTCGCTGATGCGCCCGAAGGTCTTCCACGGCGCGTACTCCCTGACTTGCGCAAACAGCGTCTTGCCCACGTTCATGCGTCATTCCAGACTCTTTAAAGCTGGAAGGATCGCAAATGGTTAATCTGAAATGTAAGTCGTGGACACCCATGAATCGCTCAAAACCCTTATCAACATTTTCAGTCTGCTCGCTTCAAATAAACCGGACACTAGTGATTGCGGTTAGCCTTGTAATAGTTAATCAAGCCATTCGTCGATGCATCATGACCACGCACCTCCCCGCCATCCTTCAACTCCGGCAAAATAGCTTTTGCAAGCTGCTTTCCCAGCTCGACACCCCATTGATCGTATGAGTTGATATTCCAGATGATGCCTTGCACGAAGATCTTGTGTTCATACAGGGCGATCAGTGAACCCAGTGCCTTGGGTGTGATTTTGCGCAGCATGAGTGAGTTGGTGGGTTTGTTTCCGGCGAACACCTTGTGCGGCAGAAGTTTTTCCAGCGCTTCGCCGCACAGTCCCGCGCCTTCCAGTTCGATGCGCGCCTCGGCAGCGGTTTTGCCTTTCATCAGGGCTTCGGGCTGAGCGAAAAAATTCGACAACAAAATAGCGTGATGCTCGCCGATGGGATGATGCGTTTCGATGGGCGCGATGAAATCGGCGGGGATGATTCGCGTACCCTGGTGAATCAATTGATAGAAGGCATGTTGGCCATTAGTGCCCGGCTCGCCCCAGATAATCGGGCCGGTGGCATAGTCAACAGCCTCGCCATCGCGGTTGACGGATTTGCCGTTGCTTTCCATGTCACCCTGCTGTAAATAGGCGGGGAAACGATGCAGATACTGATCGTAAGGCAAAATGGCGTGGGTCTGGGCGCCGAAGAAGTTGTTGTACCAGATGCCGATCAGCGCCAGCGTCACGGGCATGTTCCGCTCCAGTGGAACGCTGCGGAAGTGCTCATCCATCGCATGCGCGCCGGCAAGAAGCTGTTCGAAATTGTCCATGCCGATATAGATGGCGATGGACAGGCCGATGGCGCTCCATAACGAATAACGCCCGCCAACCCAATCCCAGAATTCGAACATGTTGCGCGTATCGATGCCGAACGCCGCGACCTCTCTGGCATTGGTGGATAGCGCGACAAAATGTTTGGCCACTGCGGCCGGATCACCCGCCGATTTCAGCAACCACTGTTTCGCGGTCTGGGCATTGACCAGCGTTTCCTGCGTGGTGAAGGTCTTCGAGGCGACGATGAACAGCGTCGTCTCGGGATCGAGATGCTTCAACGTCTCGGCAATGTGAGTGCCATCGATATTCGAGACGAAGTGGACATTCAACCCATCCTTGCCATAGGGTTTGAGCGCCTCGGTCACCATCACCGGCCCCAGATCGGATCCGCCGATACCGATGTTCACCACATCCGATATCGGTTTTCCGCCATAGCCGCGCCACTGCCCGCTGCGCACCGCCTCGCTGAACGAGCGCATCTGTGCCAGCACGCGATTGACGGCGGGCATGACATCCTCGCCATCGACGGGAATCGGACGATTGGAACGATTGCGCAGGGCAATATGCAAGACGGCTCGGTTTTCGGTGATATTGATTTTCTCACCGGAAAACATTCTGGCGATCCAGTCGCTCACCTTGGCCTGATGCGCCAGATCGAGCAGTAGCGACAGCGTTTCTTCGGTGACGATGTTTTTCGAGTAATCGAGCAGGAGATCATCGAATTGCAGCGAAAACTTATTGAAACGCTGTGGGTCCTTGTCGAAAAGATCGCGCATGTGAAGGCGCGACATCGCCTGGTAATGCGCCTGCAATGCCTGCCAGGCGTTCGATTGCGTCAATGCGGACATATTCTTTCCTGTTCCCCCTGGCGAATCCGTTTTTAGGTAAACGCTTTTCCCTCACCCCGCTCCTCTCCCAGGGGGAGAGGAAGAAGGAGAGATCAAAGCAATGCCTCCATAAGTTTCAATACGCCTGCAAGTCCGCCCCTTCGACTCCCAGCCCATGGCGCCAGAACTGGTCGTCTCGGTCGAACAAGCGATACGTGCCGCGCGGCCCCCAGGTGCCTGCGGGATAGGTGTTGATGAAATCACGCTCCATCGACCACACCTTGACGATGGGGTCGACTACGCGCCAGGCCCACTCGACTTCATCATAGCGCAGAAACAGCGAATGGTCTCCCCGCATGACGTCGAGAAGCAGGTCTTCATAGGCATCGTGTTCACGCTCGTCGCCCTTGCGATAACTGGCGTCGAGGCTAATGGTGCGGGTGTGCATTTCCAGACCCGGCACCTTGACTTGCATTTCCATTTTCAGACATTCGTTGGGCTGGATACCGAGCAGTATCCAGTTGGGCTTGGAATGTTCATGATGGGTATGGCGCAGCAGATGCTGCGGCGGATTCTTGAAACGGATGCAAATCGCCGAGCTGCCTTCGATCATGCGCTTGCCGGTGCGCAAATAGAACGGTACGCCGCGCCAGCGCCAGTTGTCGATATACACCTTGAGCGCGGCATAGGTCTCGGTGGAGCTGTCCCCGGCCACGCCCTCTTCCTCCAGGTAACCCGGCACCGGCTTGTCGTTGATCGTGCCATGCGTGTATTGGCCGCGAAAGGCATGGGCATGGACGGCGTTTTGCGGGATGGGGCGGATCGCCTTCAGTACCTTCACCTTTTCGTCGCGCAGAGATTCCGCGTCCATCATCACCGGCGGCTCCATCGCCACCAGCGTCAGCAACTGCATGAGATGGCTCTGGATCATGTCGCGCAGAGCGCCCGCACCTTCGTAGTAATCGGCGCGCCCCTCGATACCCAGCGTCTCGGAGTGCGTGATCTGCACGTGATCGATGTAATTGCGGTTCCACAGCGGCTCGAGTAACAGGTTGGCGAAGCGGAACACCAGCACGTTCTGCACCGTGCCCTTGCCCAGATAATGGTCGATGCGGTAGATCTGATTCTCGGTCAAATATTTGCTCAGGCTTTGTTGCAGGATCTGCGCGCTAAGCAGGTCGTAGCCAAAGGGTTTTTCGATCACCACCCGGCGCCAGCCGTTCTTTTCATCGAGCGCGCCGGCATTGGAAAGCTTCTCGATCACCTCGCTGAATTCGGCGGGCCGGATGGCCATATAGAACAGGGCGTTCGCCGGAAAGGCCGGATCTTCATCCAACACCTTGCGCAGACGCCTGTGAGCCTCGTCATCCGCCAAATCGCCCTGATGATACTGCAAGCGCTCGCGGAAACGCTCGAACGCCTTCTCATTGATGCCATGAGGAAACTTCTCGAGCAACATGCCGGATACTTCATCGACCCACTGCTCCCGCTGCCAGGGACGACGGGCGAAGGCGAGGATCACCATCTTCTCCGGCAAGCGTCCCGCGACTTCCAACTGGAATAGCGCCGGTATCAGCTTGCGCCGCGCCAGATTGCCGGTGGCGCCGAAAATCACCACTGTACAAGATTCGGTTATGGTCATTGCCCGGCTCCCGGTTGCTTTATCGCGTGCCCGCCGAAAGCATTGCGCATCAGCGACAGCAATCGGTAAGCGTAGCCCTCGCTGTCCTGGCTGGCGAAACGCATTTGCAACGCCAGTGTCATCACTGGCGCGGCCACGCCCTGATCGACCGCTTCGATCGCCGTCCAGCGCCCTTCACCCGAATCCGCCACATAGGGCGCGATGTTCTCCAGCGTCTGACCGCCCTTCAGCGACTCGGCGGTGAGATCGAGCAGCCAGCTTCGCACCACCGAGCTGTGACGCCACAATTCGGTGATCTGCGCCAGATCGAGTGAAAACTCTTCCTTGCCGCGCAACAGCGCCAGTCCCTCGGCGAAGGCTTGCATCATGCCGTATTCGATGCCGTTGTGGATCATCTTGGTGAAGTGCCCGGAACCGACCGGACCGACATGTGCCCAGCCGCGATCGGGCGCGGGGGCGAGCACCTTGAGCGCCGGTGTCAAGACTTTGGCCACCTCGGGCGTGCCGCCCACCATCAGGCAATAGCCATTCTCCAGCCCCCAGATGCCGCCGGAAGTGCCCGCATCCATGAAACCGATGCCATGCTGCGCCAGCCATGCGCCGCGCCGCTGGCTGTCATGATAATTGGAGTTACCGCCATCGACGATGATGTCGCCTTGCGAAAGCAGGGGAATCAGATCGCGGATCTGTTGCTCGGTCGGTTCACCACTCGGCAACATGATCCATACCACGCGCGGCGACGAGAGTTTCTCCACCGCCTCGGCCACCGAGGCCGCCGGGGTCATGCCCTCCTCCGCAGCCAGCTTTTTGACAATGTCCTGCGAACGGTTGTAACCCACCACCTCGATACCACCCCGGCACAAGCGGCGCGCCATGTTGCCGCCCATCCTGCCCAGTCCTATGATCGCCATCTTCATGATTTGTCTCCTTGGATTCCTTGTTGCGGTTGGAAGTTGATAACTTCCTATATCGCCACCCCTGCTCTATTACTTTAATCTGTTCACCCAATTATAAGGGCACTTCTAAAAATTCGTCATTAATCAGAGATTCCTTAAGGAGCCCCTGATCAATTCAGGGGTTCCGCGGCACACGGAGGTGCACTCTGAGAATTCCAGGATGGAATTATTCAGAGCTTCCTTAAATCAACACTCATTGAAACTAACCCTTCGAACCGGCATATCGGAATTCATCCAGCGGCGCTCGCAAAGCTTGGCGAATATCAAGTGTGGTACAATACAACCGTTTTTTAATCCCGACGCTGTGCGGTTCGCGCCCTGCCGTTTCAGGATCATGACTCCCTTCGGCTGCACCGATAAAAGCAGTCGCGGCACATACCCAGGTTGTCCCAGACATCAAACCCATAGATCACCTCTCAGACCGGACCAAAGGACATATCCTTTGGAAGGTCATTTCAGGAACAGCATCGCTATGTCATTTTCAACACTTGGCCTGTCGGCCGAATTACTCCGCGCTATTGCCGATCAGGGTTATACCGAGCCCACACCGGTGCAGTTTCAAGCCATTCCCGTCATTCTCGCAGGACGCGACATCATGGCCGGCGCACAGACCGGTACTGGTAAGACCGCCGCATTCACCCTGCCGATGTTGCAGCGTCTGACTCCCGGCGCCGGTGGCGGCAAACGCGGCGCGGTGCGCGCCCTGGTGCTGGTGCCGACCCGTGAGCTGGCGGCGCAGGTTGGCGAGAGCGTGCGCCACTACGGCAAGCATCTGCCCCTGACATCCGCCATGGTCTTCGGCGGGGTCAATATCAATCCGCAGATTGCCCAACTGCGTGCCGGCGTTGACATTCTGGTGGCGACGCCGGGCCGATTGCTGGATCACGCCGCGCAAAAAACCGTCGACCTGAGCCGGGTCGAGATTCTGGTGCTGGACGAGGCCGATCGCATGCTCGACATGGGCTTCATTCATGACATCAAAAAAGTGCTCGCGTTGCTGCCGAAGGGCCGCCAGAATCTGCTCTTCTCGGCAACCTATTCCGACGACATCAAGAAACTGGCCGACCGGTTGCTGGACTCACCGGCACTGATCGAGGTGGCGCGCCGCAACACCGCCTCGGAAACGGTTGCCCAGGTCGCCCACCCCGTCGACCGCATTCGCAAACGCGAACTGCTCGCCCACTTGATCAAATCCGGCGACTGGCGGCAGGCGCTGGTATTCGCTCGCACCAAGCATGGCGCGAGCCGCCTCGCCGAACAGTTGCAAAAGGACGGCATCACCGCCACCGCTATCCATGGCAACAAGAGCCAGCCGCAACGCATCAAAGCCCTCGCCGACTTCAAGGCCGGCGTGGTGCGCGTGCTGGTGGCCACCGATATCGCCGCCCGTGGCCTGGACATTGACCAGTTGCCGCATGTGGTCAATTTCGAACTGCCCAACGTTGCCGAGGATTATGTCCACCGCATCGGCCGCACCGGCCGCGCCGGATACAGCGGCGAGGCGGTGTCGCTGGTATGTGTCGACGAACACAAGTTGCTGACCGGCATCGAACGCCTGACCAATCGCGACATTCCCAAGGTAGTAATTCCCGGCTTCGAGCCGAATCCGTCACCGCAAACCACGCCCACGCCTACTCCCAATGCCGGCCGTGGCCGTACCCAGCAAACGCGCGCACCGGGCCAATCCAGGGATAACCGCGACAAACGCGCCGGCCACGGCGCGCGATCTGCGCCCAAAGGCGGCGAAAACCAGTCGGCGGGCCTTACCAAGGGCCGTTAAAAGAAAGCCCAGGACCTTGTCCCGTATACCCTATAGCCAATCACGAACATCAGATCCACCTTCCCTTTAATTTCTTTCTGGACGAGTGCCATGCTTTCTACAGCCAACATCACCATGCAATTCGGGGCCAGGCCCCTCTTCGAGAATATTTCAGTCAAATTCGGTGATGGCAATCGTTATGGCCTTATCGGCGCCAACGGCTGCGGAAAATCAACGTTGATGAAGATCCTCGGCGGCGACCTGGCGCCAACATCTGGAACCGTCTCCATCGAGCCCAACAAGCGTCTGGGTAAATTGCGGCAGGATCAGTTCGCTTTCGAGGACCACATGGTGCTCGACACCGTCATCATGGGGCACGCCGAATTATGGCGCGTCAAATATGAGCGCGACCGTATCTACTCCCTCGCGGAAATGAGCGAGGAAGATGGCATGAAGGTGGCCGAACTGGAAGTGGAGTTCGCCGAACTGGACGGCTATACCGCCGAGGCCCGTGCCGGTGAATTGCTGCTGGGGCTCGGCATTCCCCTGGAGCAACACAACGGCCCAATGAGCGCGGTGGCGCCGGGTTGGAAACTGCGCGTGCTACTCTCTCAAGCCCTGTTCGCCAACCCGGACATCATGCTACTCGACGAGCCGACCAACAACCTCGACATCAACACCATCCGCTGGCTGGAAGACATACTCAACGCGCGCAACAGCACGATGATTATCATCTCCCACGACCGCCACTTTCTGAACAGCGTCTGCACCCACATGGCCGACCTCGACTACGGCGAACTGCGCATCTATCCGGGCAATTACGACGAGTATATGACCGCAGCCACCCAGGTCCGCGAACGGCTGGTGGCCGATAATGCCAAGAAAAAAGCACAAATCGCTGAATTGCAAACCTTCGTCAGCCGCTTCTCCGCCAATGCCTCGAAAGCCAAGCAGGCGACCTCGCGCGCCAGACAGATCGAGAAAATCAAACTGGAAGACATCAAACCGTCGAGCCGGGTCAACCCGTTCATCCGTTTCGATCAAGAAAAAAAGCTGTTCCGTCTGGCGCTGGAAGTAAAGGATTTAAGCAAAGGCTATGGGGAGACACCGCTGTTCCACGGTCTGGACCTGATGATCGAGGCCGGCGAGCGCATCGCCGTAATCGGCCCCAACGGCATCGGCAAGACCACCTTGCTGCGCAGCCTGGTCGGTAATCTGGCACCCGACAGCGGCACCGTCAAGTGGCCAGAAAATACCCGCATTGGCTATTTTGCCCAGGATCATGCCGCCGACTTCGCCACCGACATGACCCTGTTCGACTGGATGAGCCAATGGGGACAACCCGGCGACGATGAACAGATGATACGCGGCACCTTGGGACGACTGTTGTTTTCCCGGGACGAAATCAACAAATCGGTCAAAGTCATCTCCGGTGGTGAGCAGGGCCGTATGCTGTTCGGCAAACTGATGCTACAGCGCCCCAACATCATGGTCATGGACGAACCCACCAATCATCTGGACATGGAGTCCATCGAATCGCTCAACCTGGCGCTGGAAAACTATCCCGGCACGCTGATTTTCGTCAGCCACGACCGCGAGTTCGTCTCGTCCCTGGCAACGCGCATCATCGAATTGACCCCGAAGGGCGTCGTCAATTTCACAGGCACGTATGACGATCACCTGCGCAGCCAGAGCATTGCATAAGGGTCAGGACAGACGCAACCGGCAGGGATTCGGGTATAATTTCAACCAATACCCGTTCAAAGACAGAAAAACATGCTCGCCACTCCATCCAACACACCGCGAAAAATACTCGTCACCAGCGCCCTGCCCTACGCCAACGGACCGATTCACCTTGGCCACATGCTGGAACACATCCAGACTGACATCTGGGTGCGTTTCCAGAAAATGCGCGGCCACGATTGCCGTTATGTCTGCGCCGATGATGCGCACGGCACGCCTATCATGCTGCGCGCGCAGCAGGAGGGCATCACGCCCGAAACGCTGATCGAGCGCATCGGCCAGGAACATCGCGCCGATTTCGCGGGCTTCGGCATCGGTTTCGACAATTACTATTCCACGCACTCGGCGGAGAACCGCGAGTTCGCAAACCTGATCTACCAACGCCTGCGCCAGGCCGGGCACATCGCCACGCGCACCATCATCCAGGCTTACGATCCGGTGAAGAACATGTTCCTTCCGGACCGTTTCATCCGCGGCGAGTGTCCTCGCTGCGGGGCAAAAGATCAGTATGGCGACAGTTGCGAAGTGTGCGGCGCGACTTATTCACCGACCGACTTGAAAAACCCGGTTTCGACGTTGTCGGGCGCCACACCGGTCGAGAAAGAATCAGAGCACTACTTCTTCAAGCTGGGCGACTTCGAGGCCATGTTGCGCGAATGGACACGCGGCGAGGCATTACAGCCCGAGATCGCCAACAAGCTCGATGAATGGTTCAACGCAGGCTTGCAGGATTGGGACATTTCGCGCGATGCACCCTACTTCGGCTTCGAGATCCCGGACGCGCCTGGTAAATATTTTTACGTGTGGCTGGACGCGCCGATCGGCTACATGGCGAGCTTGAAGAATCTGCTGGAAAAACAACCTGCGAAACTTTCCTTCGACGACTATTGGGGAGTGGACAGCGAGGCGGAACTTTATCACTTCATCGGCAAGGACATCGTCTATTTCCATGCCCTGTTCTGGCCAGCCATGCTCGAGGGCGCGGGCTTCCGCAAGCCCACGAAGATCTTCGTCCACGGCTTCCTCACCGTCAACGGCCAGAAAATGTCCAAATCGCGCGGTACCTTCATCAAGGCACGCACCTATTTGGATCACCTCAACCCGGAATACCTGCGCTACTACTTCGCCGCCAAGCTGAGCAACCGTGTGGAGGACATCGACCTCAGTCTCGATGACTTCACCAACCGCGTCAATGCCGACCTGGTGGGCAAGGTAGTCAACATCGCCAGCCGTTGCGCGGGGTTCATTAACAAGCGCTTTGATGGGCAGGTATCGGCAGCAACCCAATTAATACATGACGGGAAGAACCTTCATCTTGTCTTTCGTGACAAAGGCAAAACCATCGCCGCGCTTTATGAGGCACGGGAATACAGCCATGCAATACGGGAAATAATGGCTCTGGCGGATATTGCGAACCAGTATATAGACGAGAAAAAGCCTTGGGTTATCGCCAAACAATCGGACCGCGAGGAGGAGTTGCAGCGGATATGCAGTCTCGGCCTCGAGCTGTTCCGCATTCTGATGATCTACCTCAAACCCGTGCTGCCGGAGATGGCGGCGAAGGCCGAAGCCTTTCTCAATGTTCCACCGCTGCAATGGCAAGACTGTGGCGAACCGCTGCCCCAACACCGCATCAACGCCTTCACCCCGCTGATGACGCGCGTAGAAAAGGACAAGATCGACGCCATGCTCGCCGCTGAAGTGCCTGTCATCAGCACCGCCAAAGAATCCGGGGAACCGGCTGGCGCAAGCGCCACTCCAATCCAGAGTAACCCGATTGACGTAACGATTGCCTACGACGATTTCGCCAAGATCGACCTGCGCATCGCACGCATTGCCAACGCCGAGCATGTGGAAGGCGCGGAAAAGCTGCTGAAACTGACGCTCGACCTGGGCGGCGAGACACGCACAGTGTTCGCGGGCATCAAGTCCGCCTATGCCCCGGAAACCCTGGTGAACAGACTGACGGTCATGGTAGCCAACCTTGCTCCGCGCAAGATGAAGTTCGGCCTTTCCGAAGGCATGGTGCTGGCGGCGGGACCGGGCGGCAAAGACATTTTCCTGCTCTCGCCCGACAACGGCGCGCAGCCGGGGATGCGGGTGAAATAGCCACACAGCTCGTGATGTTACCGGGTTGTATGGGAAAGGCGGAGAGCGGATAATATGCGGTTGGTTTCGCCACATCCTTTTTCAAAACGTCCATGACCGAATATCTGCTCATCCTGGTCAGCACCGTGCTGGTCAACAACTTCGTGCTGGTGAAGTTTCTCGGCCTGTGCCCGTTCATGGGCGTATCGAAGAAGCTGGAGACGGCCACGGGCATGGCGCTGGCCACCGCCTTCGTGCTCACGCTGTCCTCGGTCTCCAGCTATCTGGTCAACACCTATCTTCTGGCGCCACTGGGCTTGGAATATCTGCGCACCATCGCCTTCATCATGGTGATCGCGGCCGTAGTGCAGTTCACCGAGATGGTGGTGCACAAGACCAGCCCGGTGCTGTATCAGGTGCTGGGCATTTTCCTGCCCCTGATCACCGTCAACTGCGTGGTACTGGGCGTGGCGCTACTCAACGTGCAGGAGCAGCATGGCTTTCTCCAGTCGGCGCTGTATGGTTTCGGCGGCGCGGTAGGTTCCGGACTGGTGCTGATCATGTTCGCCGCCATGCGCGAACGCATCATCGTCGCCGACGTGCCAGTGGCCTTTCGCGGACCGGCCATCGCACTGGTGACCGCCGGTTTGATGTCACTGGCGTTCATGGGCTTTTCGGGGCTGGTAAAGGGATAAGCCATGCTCGCAGCAATCATCACATTGGGTCTGCTCGCGGCGGTGTTCGGCTTGGTGCTGGGCTATGCCGCGATCCGCTTCAAGGTTGAAGGCGACCCGCTCGCGGACAAGATCAACGCCATCCTGCCGCAGACGCAATGCGGCCAGTGCGGTTATCCCGGCTGCCGTCCCTACGCCGAGGCCATCGCCAAGGGCGAGGCCGACATCAACCAGTGCGCACCCGGCGGCGAGGCCGGCATCGTCAAGCTCGCTGATCTGCTGGGCCGCGATCCCAAACCGCTCAGCGAGGCGCACGGGCAGGTCAAACCGAAGATGCTGGCGGTCATCGACGAAGCCACCTGCATCGGCTGCACGCTATGCATCCAGGCCTGCCCGGTGGACGCCATCCTCGGCGCGGCCAAGCAGTTGCATACCGTAATCGCCAGCGAATGCACAGGTTGCGAGTTGTGCGTTGCGCCCTGCCCTGTCGATTGCATCACCATGGAACCGGTCAAAAAAAACATCCGCGAATGGACATGGTCGTTTCCCGAACCGCCGCAGGAAGAACCGGTTTTGCCCAAGGGCGCACACGGGTGATCCGGCGCCTGTGGAAATTCAATGGCGGCGTTCATCTGCCAGGCCATAAAGATGAATCCACCCGTCTGCCGGTAACGCGCGCGCACCTGCCCAAGCGACTGATCCTGCCGCTGCATCAGCACATCGGCGAAGCCGCCGAAGCGGTGGTCAAGGTGGGGGATCATGTCCTCAAGGGGCAGATGATCGCGCACGCCAAGGGCTTTGTCAGCGCCCCGCTGCATGCTCCCAGCTCGGGCACGGTGGTCGAAATCGGCGACCTGCCCGTGCCGCACCCTTCTGGTTTGAACGCGCCCTGCATCGTCATGGAAACCGACGGCGAAGACCGCTGGACGGAATTACGCCCGCACTGCGACTATGATCAGCTCGACCCCAGCCACCTGCGCAACATCATCCGCGAAGCCGGTATCGTCGGTCTGGGCGGCGCGGGCTTTCCCTCGTTCATCAAACTCAATCCCGGCCCGGGCAAGACAGTCGATACCCTGATCCTCAACGGTGTCGAATGCGAACCCTACATCACCTGCGACGACATGCTAATGCGGGAACGCGGACAGGAAATCATTTGCGGGCTGCGCATCATGCGTCATGCGCTGCATGCGCGCGCCTGCGTCATCGCCATGGAAGATAATAAGCCGGAAGCCTACGCGGCACTGCTCGCGGCAACCCGTGGCACGGACATCGAAGTGATACAGGTGCCGACCATCTATCCAGCGGGCGGCGAAAAGCAGTTGATCAAGGTGCTCACCGGCATGGAAGTACCGAGCAATGGTTTGCCGATCCATATCGGTATCGTGTGCCACAATGTCGGCACGGCGGTGGCCGTATACCGCGCCATCGAGCACGGTGAACCGCTGATTTCGCGCTACATGACCATTACCGGCGGCAACATCGTACAGCCACGCAATCTGGAGGTTCTGATCGGCACGCCGGTGAAGGACCTGCTCGACGAATGCGGCTGGCATCCAGACACACTTGAACGCCTCGTCATGGGCGGGCCGATGATGGGTTTTTCCCTGCCCGGCGATGATGTGCCGGTGATCAAGACCACCAACTGCATTCTCGCCATGACGCGGGACGACGCTCCGGCACATCGGCCAGTGATGCCCTGCATCCGTTGCGGGGCATGTGCCGACGCCTGCCCCGTGAACCTGCTGCCACAGCAACTCTACTGGCATGCCCATGCCAAGGATCTGGACAAGATTCAGGAATACGATCTGTTCGACTGCATCGAATGCGGCTGCTGTTCCTACGTCTGTCCGAGCAACATTCCGCTGGTGCACTATTACCGCTACGCCAAGACCGAGATCTGGGCCGCAGAACGCGAGAAACAAAAGGCCGAGCAGGCGCGCATCCGCCACGAATTCCGCTTACAGCGCATCGATCGTGAAAAAGCCGAGCGCGCGGCGAAACACGCGCAAAAGAAAGAAGAGCTGACTTCCATAACGACAAAGAACAACGAAGAGTGAAACTGAAAACCCCAAGCTCTCCGCACAGCCACACGCCCGCATCGGTAGCCACCGTCATGCTGCGCGTGGTGTATGCGCTGATCCCGGGCTTGGCCGCCTATACCTGGTTCTTCGGTTGGGGCGTGGTCATCAATATCGCATTGGCCATTGTCGTCGCGCTGGGTTGCGAGGCGGCCATGCTGAAGGTGCGCGACAAGCCGCTCCGGCCGTTCCTTACCGATGGCAGCGCGGTGCTCACCGCCGTACTGCTGGGTATCTCCATCCCGCCACTCTCGCCGTGGTGGATCACACTAATCGGCACGGCGTTCGCCATCATTGTCGCCAAGCAGCTCTATGGCGGGTTGGGTTACAACACCTTCAACCCGGCGATGGTCGGTTATGTGATGCTGCTGATTTCCTTTCCCGTGGAGATGACCTCCTGGCAGGCGCCGCTGATGCTGAGCCAGCACAGCTTGAGCTTTTTCGATACGCTGCGCGTCATTTTCACTGGTGCCCTGCCCGGCGGCCTGCGCATGGACGCCATCACCACCGCCACTACGCTGGATACCCTGAAAACCCAGCTTAAAATCGGCCGTGACGTGGCCGAGATCACCGGCGCGCCCATCTTCGGCTATATCGGCGGCAAGGGCGTGGAATGGATCAGCGCGGGCTTTCTGCTCGGCGGCCTATGGCTGCTCTATAAACGGGTCATCAACTGGCATATCCCGGCCGCTATGATCGGCGGATTGCTTGGCATGGCGCTGGTCTTTTTTCTCATCGACCCGGAACGTTACGCCTCGCCGCTATTCCACCTGTTCAGCGGCGCTACGCTGCTCGGCGCATTCTTCATCGCCACCGATCCGGTCACCGCGCCCGCCTCCGTCCGCGGGCGCCTGCTGTATGGCATGCTGATCGGCGTCGCCA
>SBBG01000115.1 GCA_005240065.1 Gammaproteobacteria bacterium
ATGGCGTGTTCGAACGCCAGGCGCGCGGCGCGGGTGTTGATCTGGGCGAGCCAGGCGAAGCCGAGCACGCTATGGGTGCGTGCCAGGTTCGGATCGAGCGTCGCGGCTTTTTCGGCGGCGGTCAGGGCGCCGTCGAGGTCGGCCAGCGACAGCCGCAGTTCGGCGAGCCGCGCCCAGGCCAGGGCGTTGCCGGGTTCTTTCTCAACGGCTTGCCGTGAGGCGTCGAGTGCCGCCTGGAGGTTGAAGATGGCCTGTTCGGCGTAGGAGAGGGCGATCCAGGAGGCGGCGCTTTGCGGTGTCAGGGTCGTGGCGCGCCTGGCCTGTTCGAGCGCTTCATAACGCCGGTTCTGCGTGATGGCGATGATCGCTTGCTGGGCATGGGCGGGGCCGTGGTTCGGGTCGAGACCGAGAGCGGTTTGAAGATCGGCGCTGGCCTCGTCACTGCGCCCGGTTTCGAGCAGCAACGCGGCACGCCAGATAAAGAAGGATGCGCCGGGATTGTCTTGCGGCGTCTGGGCGATAAGCTTCAGGGCGTCGGACAGGCGGTTTTCCCGGTAAGCGGCGATGGAGCGGTGCACTCGACCCTGCCAAGCATTCTCATCGCCTTCGCCGAAATCTTCGCGGTGGAATGTCAGTAGCGGCGGGTAATAAAGCGTCCATTGCACGGCGTCGCGTGGATGGGCGAGGATGCGCGGGACGGGCGCCTGGCCGGGGCCGGCGCTGGCCGATTCACCGCTTCTCAGCACCCGCTGACCTTGAGGGTTCGTGGCGCTGACCTGACCTTCGAATACCGAGATGGCGGCTTCGTTTTCCGCGACGGTGACGAGAAATTCTGTGCCGTCCACGGCGGCGTTGACGAAGGGAGTGTCGATCTGGAATTTTTTTGGTGTGCGGGTGATGACGTTCACTGCGCCGTTGAGCATTCTGAGCCAGAAGGGTGTTTCGCTCTCGGCGGCGGGAAAGGTGATGGCAGAGCGCTGGTCAACGCGCAGCACGCTCTGGTTGCGCAGCAGCAAGGCGGCGCGGCTACGCGGCCCGGTGCGTATGGCGCTGCCGGGGCAGAAAACTTGATTGGGTCTGACGGGCTGCCATGCCGTATCCATGCCGCTATGCCTTTCCACGTTTCCTTCCGTTGATATGGCTTTTGCCACCCAATCCGCGCACTCCTCCGGAGCAGCATAGGCGGGGGCGGGCGGGATCATCGTCACGAATGCCAGAAACAGTAGGGGGCGCTGCTTGTTTTTCCATGCGTTAGCTGCGTGCATGCGCTTTGCTCATCCCTGTTTTCGTTTGCCATTGTTTATTATAGCGCGGAGTGTGTTACAAAAAAGAAACTTTTGTCAATCGCCTTTTTCTGAAATATTGGCGGGGAAAATGCCGTGCATGGGATCGGAGCGGCGGCGGTGGCGGTCGCGGTTGCACAGTGCCAGATAGAAATGCGCAGGGCCATCCTGTTCATCGAGGCGCAGCACGGTGCTGAAATTCTCTGCCGCGTCGTGCCAGCGTTGCTCTCTGAAGGCGGCGAGCCCTACACCGAAGATGCCGCAAATTTGCTGTTGTAATTCCGTGGCGTCTTCGATGCGGCAGAGTAATTCACAAATGGCGACGGACCGGGATTTTCCTGCGAGGGGGAAAATTCCCAACTTACGTATCAAAAATGCATCAATATCTTTAAGAATATCGTCCGATACTAATATTTTTGTGCCAAGTTGTTTGTTGAGGGTCTGGATACGTGTGGCGGTGTTCACGATATCGCCCACCGCGCGGTATTCGTAGTGATCCACCGCGCCGATGTTGCCCAGCATGACATCGCCGCTGTGCAGGCCGATGCGCGTGGGCAGCGATGGATGACTGGAGGTATTGTTGAAAAAATCGACGGCGTGCGCGATGTCCAGCGCCGCCTGGCAAGCTTGCCGGCGCGATTCGATGTTGCCGGCGGGGTCGGTCCACAGCGCCAGCATGGCATCGCCGACAACGTCGGAAATGATGCCGCCGCGTTCGCGTACCGGCGTGAAAATCGCCTTGTAATAGTCGTTCATCAGGGTTTGCAGGCGCGCGGGATCCAGTGTTTCGGCAAGCGTGGTGTATTGCGCCGCATCGGTGCACAGGCATACGCCATGCACCAAACGCCCTTCGGGCGCGATGTTGCCGCTACCCTTGGCGATTTCATCGACGACGGCGGAAGGAAGATAATGGCCGAACGCGGTGTGGATAATGTGCCGCTCCCGCTGGGTGTCGATATGCCGCCACAGTGTTGCGCCGGCCAGAGCGAATGGCGCCTGGAGCAAAAGCGGAATGACCAGCGGCAGCCACAGTGCAGTTGTTTCGAATTGATAAGCGGCGAATGCGGCATAAGTGATGATCGAAGCCGTGCCGCTGGAAAGGGTGAAGGTGAGAGGGAGCAGCCGGCATCCTGCGCCGAACAACAAGCCCCAGCCGAGCAGTATGCCGAGATACAACATCGGGCCGGCAGGCTGCACCGGCCGTGCTTGCAGCAGATTGGCGAAGGCCGTGGCGGCGATTTCCACACCACTGACATCAAGGCCGCTGTCTTCTTGCGAGAAGACGGTATAAAAGCCGTCTTTCTGTTCCTGTTGCAGGCTTTCGGAAAAGCCGACAAAAACCACCTTGTCTTTGAAATGCGGCAGGGGCTGTTCCGTCAGTTGTAATGCTGCGTGATAGGACAAAGTGGTGACGGTATGGGGCGGGCCATAGAAATTCAGGTAGGGATAATCAACACCTGAATAAAGATTGATCAGTGCGCGCAGCAGGTTTGCCTGGGGATGCTGCTGATTGTCCAGTATCTGGCGCATCTCGTCCGCCAGTGCCGGGTTGCGGGTGAACAGGGCGCGTAGCATCTGGGCGAGAGGCACGATGCCGGTGCGCAAGGCATTCGCCTGATCCGATGGCAGACGTGTGGCATGGGAAGGAGCGGCGCGCGCGATGAGGGCGCGGAATGCGTTATACGCGGGTAATGCATAAATCTGCAAGGCGACGGCTGGCAATGTCGGTGTTTCGCCCGCGCCTGTCTTGAAAGTCCAGAATCGGCTGACCCTGACGGGCACCTTGGGCAGGGGAAAAGGCGCGGTGGCCAGCGCGCTGTCAGTGAACAGAGGCAACGAAGGAATGAGCCGTTCCAGCACGGTATCGCTGCCGTTGCGGATGGGGGTGCCGCCTGTTGTGACCGCTTCGCGTTTGAGCGCCTCGACCAACACCACATTGCGCGCCGCGCCGATGGCTCTGGCGAGGGACTGGTCGCCCTCGGTCTCACGCGGTTCGGTGAACAGGATGTCGAAGGCGATGACGCGCGCGCCTTGCCGGACCAGGTTGTCGATGAGACGGGCATGATGCGCGCGCGGCCACTTGGCCGGATTGTTGGGTAATCCAAGCTGGCCGGAGGAAGTTTTGTCGATGGTGATCACCGCCACCTCGGTGGGTGGCGTGGCGGCACCGCGCCAAGTGAACAAGGCATCCAGGCCGATGTTCTCTTCCAGCATCGCGCCAAACGGTGTCAGGCTTATCGCCACGCCCAACGCAGCGGTTAGTATGCCCAGTATCCCGGCTTTGGCCAGTCGTTTTTTTTCCATGGTATGCTACGAGATCCCATCGCAGTGTCCACTAAGTGTAATTAAACGCCGGCCGCGATAAAATGGATGTTTTCCGATTCATTCTCCGGTGATCGCCTATGCTGGCAAACATCTCCCTCTTCAAAGGACTGAGCGAAGACACGCTGCGTCCGCTGCTGGAGCGCGCCGTCAGGAAGGTTGCTCCCAAGAATACCATTGTCATTACCGAAGGTGATCAGAGCGATTCGCTTTATGTGATTGTCGAGGGCCGGGTGAAGGTTTTCCTCCAGGATGAAGAGGGCAAGGAGATTATCCTTAATTTCCACGGCCCGGGTGAATATTTCGGCGAGCTGGCGCTGGTCGATGACCAGCCGCGCTCGGCGTCGGTAATGACTTTGGAGAAATCGTCTTTCCAAGTGATTTCAAAGACCGATTTCCGGCAATACCTGGTTGATCACCCGGATGTCGCCCTGGTACTGATCAAGGGCCTGTGCCGGCGGCTGCGCATGCTTACCGATAGCGTGAAAAGCCTGGCGCTGATGGATGTCTATGGCCGCGTGGCCAAATTGTTGTTGAGTCTCGCCCAGCCGCGCGAGGGCAAGATGATCATCGAAAACGGCATCACCCATCAGGAGATCGCCAACCGTGTCGGCGCCTCGCGCGAGATGGTGGGGCGCATCCTTCGTGATCTGGTCACGGGCGGCTATATTCATATCGAGGGTAAAACCATTACGGTCAACGAGAAGCTGCCACCGGCATGGTAGAATGCGTTGGTTTCAAGCGCAGTTTAACCATCGTGACAAATACCTCATCATCCCTCAGCCGTTTCATTGCCCCCCGCTATTGGCCAACTTGGGCCGGAATAGGCGCTTCGTGGTGTATCGCCCGCCTGCCCTATGCCTGGCTGATGCATGTCGGCCGCGCATTGGGGGGTATTCTCGGAGTCCTGCCGGGGCACCGGCGGCGCGTCGCCTCGGTCAATCTCGCGTTGTGTTTTCCAGAGCTGACCGAGCCGCAACGCCACTTCTTGTTGAAAAGACATTTTCAATCGCTGGGCATGAGTCTCATGGAGACGGTGCTGTGCTGGTGGGCTGATCCTGTCCGTCTGCGTGGCCTGGCAAAGATGGAAGGGGTGGAGCATCTCGACGAGGCGTTGAAGAAAGGCCGAGGCGCGATCCTGCTGATGGCCCACTTCACCACTGTGGAGATCGGTACGACGTTGCTGTCCATGCATGTGCCGCTGCGCGCGACTTACCGCCCGCACAAGAACCCGCTCTTCGACGAGGTCATGCGCCGCGCCCGGCAGCGGCATGCGCCCGTGATACCCCATGGCAATATCCGCGCCATGCTACGCGTGCTCAAGGACAACAAACCGGTGTGGTACTCTCCCGATCAGAACTACGCGGGCAAGCACAGCACCTTCTCTCCTTTTTTCGGTATTCCCGCCGCCACCATGACCGCCACCGCCGAACTGGCGCGGCTGAGCGGTGCGCCGGTCATCCCGGTGTTCCCCGAGCGGCTGCCGGGTGATGTTGGTTACCGTATTACCCTCGCCCCCGCCCTGGAAAACTTTCCTGGTTCAGATATCGGCCACGATACCGCCCGCATCAACGCCCTTTTCGAAGAACAAATTCGCCGTATTCCCGAGCAATACCTGTGGGTGCATCGCCGTTTCAAGACGCGACCGGTTGGGGAAAAAACGTTTTATGGCCGATGAGGGTGAATGCGGTGCCGGAGGGCTCAACAAGAGGTATGATTGATACAGCGGTCGCGGTGCCAAGGAGGCGCTGAGAACTCCAGGAGGGAACGGCAGTTTCCCGCCCCTCCTGAGTAGGAAGGAGCGGGTCACATACACGATACACGCGATCGTCTAATCGTTCCCCGGCGACTCCGCTTTCACGGCAGGAGGTGCCGGCTCGGCGGCGGTTGGCTGTCCGGCGGTTCTGGCGCCTTCCCCGCCTTCACGGTTGGATGCGGATGTGGGCACGACTGGCGGCGGGCTGGCGGGTTGTGCGGTCAGGCCGCTGCTATCGCCCTCATCGCGCAGTGTTTCGCCGGGGCGCGGGCGGTAGTTGTGGCTGCGCGGGGGGTAGGGGATCATTGCGGGGGATTTCCGCTCGAATGTCCCCGTCTCGCCACGGGGTTCTGCGCTGGGCGCAGGGGAGTTTTCGTCTGCGGGGAGGCGTTCCCCGGGCTCGCCGAAGGCGAGTTCCTGGGTGGTGCTTCCGGGGACTCTCGGTTCTCTTCGGCGACGGCGTCCGCCGCGGCGGCCTCGGCGGCTGCCGGGGCGTTGGCCTGGGGCGCGCTGGCCAAACTCTGCTTCTGGGCTGGCTTCCCCGCCGGTTTCGGCCGCTATTTCGCCAGCTGCAACCACGCTCTCTTCACCGCCGGTCTCAGGGGGCGGCAGGAGGAGCGGGCGGGTTTCTTCCACTCCGGGCGCCACAGATGCGGGTGCTGCCGCTTCGGTGGTTGCGGCGGGGGTCTGGGGCGCCGCAGGCATTACCTTGCGTTCTTCCGGCGCGAGGCGCGGTGGCCGCTGGCGTGGTTGCTGTTCGCGCAGCTCGCGTTCCCGGCGTGGTTTGGCGTGCTGCGGGCGTTCGCGTTCACCCGCGGGGCGTGCCCGGTGAGTGGG
>SBBG01000217.1 GCA_005240065.1 Gammaproteobacteria bacterium
CCCCGCGCCGGGGATGCCAGGATTTGCATTTCCAATGCAAGGCTGGCATCCACGGCGGCCTGAAATTGCTGCGGGGTTGTGATCTGACGGGCACTGTACCCGGCGCGCGCAAACCGTTCGCCGTACCGTTCGATGGCGGTCTGGGTCAGCCGGATTTTTCCCGTGGCAGGATCCTGGATATACACATGCATGGACGTTGTGTTGTTCATAGAAAGATGGCGTTAATTTGACATAAAACTATATTGCTCGCAAGTGCATTACTTGCGTATCACCCTGCCGGGGAAGGCATTCCCGGCAACGGGTTCCTTCCGCGTGTCGGGTCTCAAACTAAAGAGGAGACATCACATGGGCTGGACCTGTTCTCACAAATCGTCTGATCAATCCGTCGTGGACTTTCTGCGCGAGCATTTTGATTGCGACAACGATTCGGCGCAATGGAAAGTACTCGATGGCGCCGTCGTTAAGTTTCACACGGCATATCTGGCTGTTGAAATGATTCCCAAGGACAGCGGTGTACCTTACGTGTTCGGCCTGGTCGTTTTATTGAAGTACGACCACCGGTCCTACCACAACTTCTGTTGGAAGGATATTGATGAAGGGATGTGGCCGTGCGACACGGAATGCCCGGAACGCATATTACGGCGGCTGACACCGCTCGATGCCCCGGCCTTTCCCGGATCACCGGCGAGCAAGAAAAACGCCGCGCAATGGCGGGAGGCATGCTGGGCGCGGATTCATGCCCGCAAGCAGCGTCCGCCGCTCAAAAAAGGCGTGCGGTTGAAACACGCCGCTGGCATTCGTTTTAGCAATGGACTGACGCTGCATGAGTTCGTGGTGCTTGATCCGCGCTCAACGGTCGTGACGACGCTTGATGGCGGTTTGTATCGACTGTCGCGCACGATCATCACGTCGTGCGAGGTGATGGCAGCGTAGTCAATCCACTTCAACCAACCACCCGCCAGGGGATTCACTTCTCCTGCCGGGAGTGGTGCGTCACCTGACGGGTTTATTTATTCAATCCGAAGGAGACAATAACCATGGCTTTAATGTTCCAGCGCCTTGCGCGCAATTTTATTAAAAACGGGTATTATCCGACCGATTCGGAAACCACCCAGCGTATCTTGAACGCATTGGCTCCTGCCAAGGCGGGCGGGATGCACATCATCGATCCATGCTGTGGCGAGGGTATTGCACTTGCCGAGTGCAAGCATCACCTTGGACCGGCATCGGAGGCCTTCGGCGTGGAGTATGACGCCGAGCGGGCCTGGCATGCAAAGTCTGTCATGGACCGCTGTATCCACGGCGATTTTCAGGACTGCATCATCGGCAAACGGCAATTCGGACTGTTGTGGCTCAATCCGCCATACGGCGATCTGGTGTCCGATAAGGCGGATACCGGCGAGCGCGGCGGCAAGGGCCGCAAGCGGCTGGAGAAGCTGTTCTATCAGCTTGCCATGCCCGCATTGCAGTTTGGCGGGGTGATGGTGTTCATCATCCCCCGTTACAGCCTGGACGCCGAACTGTCCGTGTGGATTGCCCGGCATTTCGACCGTGTACGGGTGTACGCGGCGCCGGAGCAGCAATTCAAACAGATCGTCGTGCTGGGTGTGCGCAAGCGTACCGGCGCGGCCAGCGTTGCCGATGCAACAGAGGCCATGACCCGCAAGCATCTCGATACGGTGAAGGGTGACGGGATGCTGGAGGAGTTGCCGGAGGAGTGGCTCGACGATCCGTATGCCGTCCCGGCGGCGCCACAAGGTGACGCGGTCTTCGCTTACACGCGGATGGATGCCGCGCAGTTGGCGGACGAGTGTCGCCGTTACCGGTGCCTGTGGGATCAGTTCGACTTGAAGTTCGGGCGCATGTCGACCCAGCATCGGCGCCCGTTGCGGGCGCCGTCGGACTGGCACCTGGCCTTGCTGCTCGCGGCCGGCCAGGTCTCAGGTGCGGTGACCTCCAGCGATGGCAGGACGTTCGTTATCAAGGGGGATACCTTCAAGGAGAAATCCGTGAAGTCGGAGATGCAGGAGCGGGAGGGTGGCACCTTTTCCGAGGTGCGTATCCACACCGACAAGTTCGTGCCTGTGATACGGGCCCTGGATTTCACACCGGGACCGGATTACGGGCGGGTCGTGACGATACGCTGAAAAGATTGTTTTCAATTGCAACCCCATCGGGAAGGACACCCCCGATGGGGGTTCTTCCGTCGATGGGTTTTCTAACCCAACGATAGAAGCATACACATGAGCAAAGTAATTACGGGCGATGAGCTGCCGGAAATTTACATTGTGAGCTACGATCTGGCCTACCAGCATCGCGTCAATAAAGGAGGTACACGATGACACAAACACTGCTTGAATGGCTAGGTTGTATGACCGGTTTGCTGGGGGCTATGTTGTTGGCGCTCAATAACCGTTATTCAGGGTATGGCTTCGTGGCATTTCTGGCGTCCAATGTGTGCTGGGTGATGTACGGCATGCTGGGTGGGGCCTGGGGGCTGGTAGTCATGCAGTTGGGATTCACGGCTACCAGCCTGCTTGGACTTTACCGCTGGTTCCCAGGGGTGCGACGGTCTAACACATGAAAAGTTTTTAACAACACTCGTCCCCGCGTAAGCGGGGGCCTTTTTCCCAAGCCCCCACATAGATGGAGGTTTTGGAAAAAGCAGTAGAGCGCAATGGTTTTTACCCGTGACGACTTCGGTTAAGTCGTGCCCAGTGCCTATACCCGCTCTTTGCGAGCGCGTTGGATCGTGAAAACGGCACAACAGCGGTAACGCTGTCGATCTGTCTCTTCAAATCTTCCGAACTTTCTAAGGTTCGGTTTTTTCAATCCACCTACCTCCGGGGAATCACATTCCCCATGGTGGGGTCTGTGCTTTCTCCCCGGTTTTTTAATCTTTAAAGGAGAAAACATGAAAAGTATGATGAGCAAAACCTATCGCGTCGTATGGGAAATAGATATCGACGCAGACACCCCGCTGGAGGCCGCGAAAGAGGCCGTAAGCATTCAATACGACAAAGGCAGTGAAGCCACCTGTTTTTATGTGGTGTATTCGCCAGAGGGACATGTCAGCACCTATTCAGATAGGGTGTTGGGTCATTGCACCGACCATGTGCGGCTGTATAGCGTCGACACCGCTGAAGAGGATGATGATGCAGTAATCATTCTGAAGTAGGAACTTTTTATCACTTTCATTTACCGGCAGGGGCAATCC
>SBBG01000075.1 GCA_005240065.1 Gammaproteobacteria bacterium
CAAAAATGGAGCGACGCTATGATGGACGTCTATTTCAAAAAAATCGCCACCGGACCTGAGCGCAGCGCTCAGAATTGGGTTTTTCTACAGCCTCGTTAGGTGTCTTGAGACCGATTCCAAATGGCTGAAAAAGAAATCGTATACGTGTTAACTAAGCCAGCAATGCCTGGACTCGCAAAGATTGGTAAAACAACCCAAGCTGACGTGACTCTTCGTATGAACCAGCTATATACCACCGGGGTCCCAGTGCCGTTTGAATGCGTGTACGCCGTGGAAGTAAAAAATTGCACGCGCGTGGAGTCTGCTTTGCATATTGCTTTCGGTCCAAACCGCATAAACTCAAGCCGCGAATTTTTTAAAATAGACACTGAGCAAGCTATTGCTATACTCAAACTGCTCGAAGGAGTCGATGTAACTCCACAACTAAATGCGGAACTAAACGCAAATGTAAGCCAAGCGGAGAAAGACTCGGCGCAAAAAATGAAGAAACGACCGAATATGAATTTCGTCGAAATGGGAATACCCATAGGGGCAATTCTCACATATCAAGACGGCCAGCCCACAGTTGAAGTGGTTCAAGACAAAAAAGTTAAGTTCAACGGAAACATTATGTCGTTAACAGCGGCTACTCGCGAAGTAATGGGCATAGACTATTCGGTACAACCAGCGCCGTATTGGACATACCAGGGCAAATTATTGCGAGACTACTATGAAGAAACATACACAGCAGAAGACGACACCTCTTAAGAAATACCCATCAAGTTATTGATTTTAAAGTACTGAACTAAACAGACTGTTCACCGGCGACGAGTTTCATACCCATTTTTTCAGCACCTGTGTGGTATCGACAAATGACTGTTTCGTCCGTTACGCTGCTATCGATGGATAGTCACTCGCGGAGGCTGATATGCGTATAGGTGATGGTGCGCCGGATTTTACGCTCGCCGATCAACAGGGGGTTGCCCGCAGCCTGGCCGAATTTCGCGGGTGGTGGGTGGTGTTGTATTTTTATCCCAGGGACGATACGCCTGGTTGTACCGTGGAGGCGTGTCAATTCCGTGATGATTATCCAGGGGTGAAGTCACTCGGCGCCGAGATCGTCGGAGTGAGTGTCGATAATCGGGACCGCCATGAGAAGTTCTCCAGGAAATACCGCTTGCCGTTTCCGTTGTTGTCTGATGCCGATGGCCGTGTCGCAAAACTTTATGGTGCGTTATGCGATTTATGGCTGCTGCGTTTTGCCAAGCGTCACACTTTTTTGATCGATCCGCAGGGCAGAGTGGCGAAGATCTATCGCGATGTGAGTCCGCGCGTACATAGCCGCGAGGTTATCGCCGATTTGCGCGCTTTGCAGCAGGCCGCGCCGCAGTGATTTATCGAACTGTGGCTTCCGGCTGCGTGATGAACGATAGTTTGGTAACGCCCGCGTTTTGTATCAATGCCATCAAGCGGACGACGTGCTGATAGGCCAATTCGCCGTCGGCGCGCAATTCCACCGTTGGCGGAGTGTTTTTTGCCACCAGCTCCTGCAACTTGCTTCGCAGCGCCTCCTGGCTGATTGCTTGCCCGTCGAGATGGAGTTGCGCGTCGCGTGTCAGACTGACTACCAGGCGTTTTTCGACGGTGGCCGACGGCTGGGCGCTGGCTTTGGGCAGGTTGAGTTTCACCTTGTGGGTGAGCAACGGTGCGGCGATGATGAACACCACTAGCAACACCAGCATTACATCCACCAGCGGTGTGACGTTGATCTCGTGCATCGGTTGCGGCGTGCCGCCGCGATCGAGTTGTCCGAAGGCCATTTACTTGTTCTCCCGGTGATGTCCGGCGATGGCGCGCAGCGCGCGTTCCGAGGCGAGATGGCTCAGCAGGTCGTAGGCGAAACTGTCGAGGGCGTTGCCGAAGACTTTCAAACGGCGCAGGAAGGTATTGTATGCCACGACCGCCGGCAGGGCGCAGGCGATGCCCGCCGCCGTGGCGATCAGCGCCTCGCCGATCGGCCCCGCGACCACGTTCAGATCGGCCGAGCCGCTGCCAGCGATGCCTTCGAGGGCTGACATGATGCCGATCACGGTGCCGAACAGGCCGACGAAGGGCGCGGTGTTGCCGATCGTCGCCAGCGTGCCAAGGCCGGCTTCGACATGGGTGACCTGATCCTGAATCGCCTGGCGCAGGGCGCGCGTCAGCGCATCGGCGATGTTATTGAGGTTTTTCGCCGCCTCGGCCGGGTCGCCATGGTGCGACTGATAATGTTCCAGGGCGGTTACGCCATTCCTGGTGAGGCGTGCCAGAGGGCAGGTATCGGGCGAGGCGGCGCTGTTTTTGAGATATTCGATCGCATCCGGGCTGTCCCAGAATTTTTTCGCGTATTCCTCATTGGCGCGCCGCGCACGCCACAGCTCCAATCCCTTGTAGACGATCAGGAACCATGTCACCAGCGACAGCACCACCAGCAGATACAAGACGCCCGTCACTATGGGGTCGCCGTGCCCCAGATTCGCTGTCATGGAGATGGCGGCGGTCGGCACTTCATTGCTCATTATGTTTCCTCAATGCTGATTTTTAGGTTTAATCCAAGCCAAAATTCAGTGGTACATTTACTGTTCCTCGAACGGGGGTATCTCCCTGCCGGGCGGGAACGAATTTCCAGCCGCGTACTGCTTGCTGGGCCGCTTTATCGAGAGGCTGCGCGCCGGAGCTGATCAAGACCTGAACATCTTCCGGTAGCCCCTCCGGGTTCACTACAACCCGCAGAACCACTTTGCCCTTCATGCCAAGTCTCCTGGCACTGAGAGGGTAGTCGGGTTTGGGGTTGTTCAGGTAAGCCGCGCCAAAGCTCGGCGGTTCGATGGTGGCAACTGGTGCGGGCGGCGCGGCAACCGGCTCCTTGCGGGGTTCCGCGACGGCGGCGGGTGGCGGCGGGGCCTCGACGTGTTTCACTGGCTCGGCCACGGGTTGCGGCACGGGCAGGGGCTCTGCGATCTTTACCACTGGCTGTTCGATCATTCGCTGCACAGGCGGGGTTACCTGTCTGACAGGCGGGGTGACGACGGTCGGCGGCGGGGTGACCACTGACTGAGACTTTGGCGGAGGCGGCGGTGGAGGCGTGGTAAGATCGACCTCCAGAATGCGGGCAGGTGGCAAAATGGAGCGATCGCTCCAAAGGTGCAAAAAGACTGGGATCAGGATACCATGCGCCAGGAGGGTGACGACGATGGCGGTCATCGTCAGATACTGTTGCCGCTTGTCCGCCGGGCGAATCATGTGTTGATGTAGTACCGCTGTCCCCATATGGGCACCTCTAAAAATCCACCGAGGCCGCGATGGCGGCGTTGGAAATGTGCTCAAAATGCTCATGTACTCTGTGTACATTCCGCTTTTTCGCGCATTTCCGCCTTACCCCCGCGTCTTGATCGAATTTTTAGAGGTGTCCATAAGCAAAAGTGTGCCTTCTCGATGTGTCGATTTTTAACTATAATATGAATTCTTCACGAATTTTCATACTATTTCGGGTTGGAATCCTTGAAAATCGGCCGGCCAAGTGCTTGATATTATATGACAAAAGAAAGAAACTTCATACAGTACATCATGGCGAGCGAGATTCTGTCAAGCCAGTGGAGAATCGCACATTTGTGCCGATATCTTCACATACCGCGGAAATATCAATGAGTAACATGCTTTCCCTTGCAATCCGATTCCTGTCCCTGCTGTCGGCCCTGTGCCTTTCCGGCGCGATCCATGCCGCCGAAGCCGGTGGCAGACTCACTGTCGTCACTACGGTCGCGCCTATCACCAATATCGTGCAGAATGTCGGTGGAAAATATGTCAAGGTGTCCGGCATTGTGCCCGACGGCGTCGATTCCCACACCTTCGAACCCACGCCGTCCGACGCAAAAATACTGAGCACTGCCGATATTATCGTCGTCAATGGCTTGCACCTTGAGCTGCCGACGGTGAAGCTGGCAGAAAAGGTCAAAAAGCGGCAGACCCCCATCATCCATCTCGGTGAGCGCGCCCTACGCAAGGAGGACTGGAAGTTCGATTTCAGTTTCCCCAAGGAAAAAGGTCACCCCAATCCGCACCTGTGGCCGAACATCGCCTTGGCGATACGCTACACCGAAATCGCCCGCGATAGCCTTGCGGCCCGAGACCCGGCGCACCGCGAGGGTTATGCCGCCAATGCCGCGGCGTTCGTGGCGAAGCTGCAAAAGCTCGATGCGGCGATTTTCACCTGTGTCAAATCTATCCCGGAAAAGAACCGCAAACTGGTGACCTATCACGATTCCTTCGCCTATTTCGCGCCGCGTTACGGCATGAAGGTGATCGCCGCCATCCAGCCCGCGGATTTCGCCGAGCCCAGCCCGCGCGATGTCATCAATATCATCGAGCAACTCAGGCGCGAGAAGGTGCCCGCCATTTTCGGTTCGGAAGTTTTTCCCAGTAAGATTCTCGAACAGATCGCCCGCGAAACGCGCGTCAAATTCGTCGACCAGCTTTCCGACGATGAGCTGCCGCCCCCGCCCAAAAATTCTTTCATCGGCATGATGGCGAACAATATGGCGATCATGGCTGAAGCCCTGGGCGGTAATCCAAGCTGCGTTGCTCAGGTGGACACCGGCAACGTCGAGCCGGCGATGTAAGGAAGGCGCATGCACGCAGCGGTATCCCTCAACGATGTTTCCGTCGCCTACAAAAACAAGGTTATTTTCACTCATCTCTCGCTGGAGATCCCGCCCGGCCAGTTCGCCGGCATCGTCGGCCCCACCGGCTCGGGCAAGACCACCCTGCTGAAAACTATTCTGGGTACTCACCAGGTATTCGCCGGCGAAGTGAAACTACTGGAGCAGCGTGTGGACAAGCTGCCGGCGGGTAGCATCGGTTACGTCCCCCAACTCGAAAGCGTGGACTGGAGTTTTCCCGTCACCGTCGAGCAGGTGATCCTGATGGGGCTTTACACCAACAAGCGCTTGCTGCCCTGGCCGACCCGCCAGGAGCGCAATAAAGTCCACCATCTGGCGCGTCGTCTCGGCATACACGACTGCCTGCATCACCACATCGTCAACATCTCCGGCGGTCAACGCCAGCGCGCTTTCCTGGCGCGCGCGCTCGTCAACAGCCCCAAGCTGCTGGTGCTGGATGAGCCGACCGCCGGCGTCGATATCAAGACTCAGCACGACGTGTTGCACTTGCTGGGGGATCTCAATAAGGATGGCATCACCATCCTGCTGACGACGCACGACCTGAATGCGGTCGCCTCGCATCTGCCGTGGGTGATCTGCTTCAACGGCGGACTGGTCGCCCAAGGCAAGCCGCGTGACATCTTTACCAACGGTATTTTGACCAAGACCTACGGCGGCGACATCGTCATCGTGAAACATGGCGATCATTTTCTGATCGCCAACAGCACACCGCTGCATTTGACAGAGAAAAACTAGAATATGGACATCCTTCTGGAGCCGCTGGCCTACGAGTTTTTCCGGCACAGCTTGATGGCATCGCTGATGGTCGGGGCGCTGTGCGGGCTGATCGGCGTCTACATCGTGCTGCGTGGCATGAGTTACATCGGCCACGGATTGTCCCATGCCGCGTTTGGCGGCGCCGTGGTAGGATTTACGCTCAATCTGAATTTTTATATCGGGGCGGGCGCCATGGGCCTGTTGGCGGCGATACTCATCAACCAGGTGACTAAAGGCGGCAAGATCAAATCCGACGCCGCCATTGGCATCGTCACCACTGCCTTCTTCGCGCTCGGTGTCGCTATCATCAGCCGCGTGCGCAAATTCACCCAGAGTTTCGAGGCCGCATTGTTCGGCAACATTCTCGGCGTTACCAACGAAGACCTCATCGTCATCGCTACGGTCACGGCATTGACGCTCGCGCTAGTGTTCCTGCTCTACAAGCCGTTGCTGTTTTCCACTTTCGACCCCGATGCGGCGCGCGTCTTCGGCATTCCCACCGGCGTGGTGCAACTTGCTTTCTCGTTCATACTCACGCTGGCCATCATCGCCTCGATGAACATCGTCGGTGTCACCATGATCGCCGCCACCCTCGTCATCCCCGCCATCACCGCGCGCATGATGACTGACAGTTTCAGCCGCATGCTGATCTATTCAACGATCATCGGCGCGGTGATGGGATTGGTCGGCATGTATCTCAGCTATTTCTTCAACGCCGCCTCCGGCGCGACCATCGTTCTGTTCGGCGCCAGCCTGTTCTGCCTGGTGCTGCTGTTCAATTACCTCAAGGAACGCTTCGTCTTGCATGAACACATCCACCGCCATGGTGAAGTCATCCATTCTCATCCGCATGGTCCGCGGCATGAGCAGTACGAGGTGTCCCAGGCGGAAGGGGATCGCCGCAACGAAAGATAAACCGCGAGCCAGGGATTACTTTTTATTCAGAATTTCTTCGAATCTGTAACAAATTTGTAAGCTGACATCCCTTATTATTCCGCTTCGGGGCGATCCCCTGACTCTCGATATCGGGAGATTTTCGTGCAGTGACGCACAAGCCGGGCGGAATTACCCACCCTGCCCGCATCCCCCCCCCTCCCGGGAAGGCGC
>SBBG01000212.1 GCA_005240065.1 Gammaproteobacteria bacterium
CACGCTGCGCAGCGTTCCCAGTGTAGCCTCGCAATGGTCCGCGGATTTTTGTAATTCGCGGCGATAACGGAAAATATAATGAATGGCGTAATCCACACCAACACCGATGGCCACGCCTGCGGCGAGAGTGGTGGAAACGTCGATCGGAATGCCGGCGAATCCCGCGAAGCCGGCGATCAACAGCGTCGAGAGCGTCACCGGAATGATCGTCACCAGCCCCAGACCGGCGGAACGGAACAGCAACGCCGCCAGGAGGAAGATGCCCAGCTTGGACAACACGATGGCCAGGCCCTGGCCCTTGATCAGCAAATCGGCCCAGATGTAGGAATTGTTGGCCGAACCCGCCAGATTCACCTTCACATCCAGGCCCTGCATTTCCTTCCTGACGAAATCGTTGACTCCGTCGATGATGACCTTCAAGTCGCCGGTGTGATCGGTCTTGATGAAGAAGACCACATTCGCCTGCCGATAGTCATAATCCAGCACCTCGCTCAGCAGCTCCGGCTGGCCCGAGATCGAAAACAGGAACAGATCTTCCGCGACCTCCGCCTGCGAGGCGGGCAGAACATTGTATTGCGGCGCATCGGCGTGCAGGGTCTTGTTCATGCTTTTCAGATAATCCACCACCGACAACGAATCGCCGACATAGGGCAGGCGCTCGATGCTGTTTTGCAGCGCCTCGATCTTCTTCAACACCTCCAGCGACTTGATCGCATCCTTCTGCCCGCCCTCGACGATCACATTCAGGAAGATCGTTCCGTCGAATTTCTTGTTGAGCATGTCGTTGGCCACCGCGACTTCGCTGTCTTTCTTGAAGTCGCTCATCCAGCTCGAATCGACGAACAAGCGTGTCGCGCCATACACGCTCACGGCCGCCAGCACAGCCACGGCCAGCGCCACCGCCTTGCCATTGCCCAGCGCAATCCTGCCCCAACCGACCAGCGTGCGCGTCATCCTGTCCTGTTCGGCGTGCACGCGCATGGCGCGCTTTTTCGCCAGATAACCACCCACCTTGGGCTTCATCTGACACAGCAGCGCGGGCAGGAATGTCACCGACAGCAGCCAGCAATAAAGGATGCCCAGCACCGTGAACAGGCCAAAGATCTTGAACGGCGGCATCTCGGAAAACCACAGCGAGAGAAAACCGATCGCTGTGGTCAGCGAGGTAGTGATCAGGGGCGGCCCCAGCTCGTCCAGCACCTGCGAGACGATTATTTTCGAATCCCGGTAGGGATCGCCGAAAACGTTATCGTAGTAATTGGTCAGCAGATGGACGGCATTGCCTATCGCCACCGCCACCAGAATCACCGGCAGCATGGTCGAGATGGTGTACATCGGCACATCGAGCAAGGCCATCGAGCCCATCGTCCAGATGATGCCGGCCGCCATCGCCAGCAAGGGCAGAATCACGCCGCGCAGCGTCCTGAAAACAAGGAACAGAATGACCATGATGGCGAAGATCAGCATCGGGATCATCACCTTCATGTCCTGCATGGCATACATACCGGAGCTGACCTCGATCACCGGCCGCCCCGCCATGTAGAAGGTATCGCCATTGTCATCTGCGGCGGACTCCCCCTTGGCGGAGCCGGCGTTTTGCGGCCATTGACCGCCTTGAGCGCCACCAGCGCCTTTCTGCCACTTCTGCCAATCGCCGCCCTGTTGGCCACCCCATGCGCCACCGCCCTGCTCTTGCGCGAGGATACCCTTGATCTGCCAGTAGGTTTGATAGCGGTTGGCGATACCCTCCTTGAGCTTGGCGCGGATCATCGCCGCCTTGCCATCTGCCGATACGATATTGCCGACAAACAGATCCTGATTATCGTAGACCAGCTTCTTGAGACGCTCGATGCCCTCCCTGTCGGCTGGAACGGTTTCCATGAGCCGCTGGGGACGCAGCTCCGCTTCCGTACCGGTAAAGAGGATGGCGGTGGATAGCGATGCAACGTCGATGTCGCGGCTGGCGATCACGCCCGGCAACGCCGAAATCTTGTCGGTCACGCGCGCAATGCGCGCCAGCGTCTTCGGATTGAAGATACCTTCCTTGTCGTTGACGATGCCAATGATCACCGAGTCCTTCACACCGAAGACTTCATCGACCTTCTCGTCATAGAGAATCGCCGGATGCCCCTTGGGCAGATAGACGCGCGCATCCGTCTCCCAACGCAAGTTGGACAATTGTGCGGCGAAGAAAATCGTCAACGCGACGACGGCGAGGATCACGCTCTTCGGAAAGCGGGTAACTGCGGAATACAACTTTGTTAGCATAATTGAATGGTATGATCCCTAGACAGGAAGACAAGTCGGGGATCCCCCCCTCGACCCTTCATTATTATCCTCACAATCCCCCAAGACCCGCGAATTCTCCGCAGAAAACGGCCTCGTCAAAAGGAATATTTAAACTCCATGTAAATACGGTCATTATTGTTGAAATTACCGAAGAACTGAGGCCTTTGCTGCGAGGCAGCCACCAGGAACGAGGCGCCGTCGCCAGGGTTGCCAAAGAATCCTCTCTTCCCCCAGAAAATGTCCATACCCACCCCCACCTGCAACTTGTCAGTCACCTGATAAGTTATTTTCGGCTTGAGCAGCGACTCCCTCAGATTGATGAGGTAGATCCACAAGAATTGCGCGGTGGCGGAGTGCCTGGGGAATTCCTTTCTACCAAAGATGCTGAAGGAGCTGTCATTACGCGACTGGATCAACTCAGGATCGTACTTCAGGATAACCCATTGGGTAAAGATCGGGGAGATATCCATACCCAACACATTGAAGTCCAAACCCAGACCCCAGCGGATATGATCCCTTTTCAGCTCACCCTCGTTATCCAGAAAACCATCTCCATTCCGGTCCACGGTATTCTTCAGACCGAAATACTTCCCCGTCACATAAGCCGCCTCGCCCTTCACGATCACCGGCCCCACCTGCTTGACGGCGGTGCCGCCATACATCGATATTCGCGTGTAGGTGGGAAAAAGCACCGGATTCAAAGGCGTTGTTGACGGCCTCATGTCGATGGTGCGAAATATAACAGGATAATCGTCCCAGGTATAAAAATAGCTCATCGAGAGTTCGGTATCCCAAACATTGGTCGATGCCTTCAAGCCTATCTCCGAGTTTTCGAGGGCGAACGACCTGGGATATTTAGTGAGCACATTGCCCTGGGCATCGCGGATTTCCTGCAATAGCTCCCACTCCGATCCGCGCGGCGCCGGCTTGTTAAATTTGATGTCGGGTATCCAGAGAAACTGGAACGCGGTGTCGCCGCGATAGTGATCCATCTTCAGCGTCCACAGCGGGATACGGAAATCGAGCAAGTCGGGCAGAATCAGCTCGCGGAAATCCAGGGGATTGATCTCGTCCGTGATGCGCACCCCCTCCAGCACCCCCCATACGACGTACTGCTTGCCGACACGGACGTCGAGATTCTTGAGAAACAGATCAAAATAGAGCTCGCGCGTCGCGGCCACGGGCGAATCTTTTTCGCGATCGAGGGTCTCCACGAACACCAGGGGTTCTTGCGCGTTGCGCTCCGAGCGCGCGGCGATGGTGCGGTAATCGAACAAGTCATAGGCCAGGTCATAATATGCCCAACCGGCATAATTGAACTTCACAGTGGAACTGAAAGGGTACTGCGCATTGAGATAAGCGATATTGCGTATCTTGGTGATCGAGCGAGGCTCGCGGACGCGAAACGCCGTCTCGTTCTTCAGATAACCGGTCAGACGCAGCTTCGACCAGAAGGAAGGCACCTTCGCGCCACCTTCAGCACTTGGGGATGCCGTGAAATCGGCTCCTGCGTCACCACCCTTGGTCTCGTCGGCATGAGCAACGCGAACGCCACCGCCGGCGGCCAGCCAAAGGCTCGCTACCACGCAAAGCAACGCTTTCTTTGTCTTGTTTTTCAAACCAGATCCTTGCACTGATCACACAAGATCACATACCCCTCGCCCGGCTGTGTCACGCCCAGCACGGCCGACACGCCCGGAGCAAGCCGCTTGCCGCAACCGTGGCACTCCACCTGTCTGTTCAAGCGGATTTCTTCCCAACCCAGCACCGAGGAAAACTTTCCACCCTGAGCCCGCTGTGAATCAGCCACGCCTCCGCCCTGAACGCCGAAGACCTCTTCCAGAACGTTGCGGAGCAATATCGAAACGGGAATGCCAAGCTCCTTCGCCCGCTGGATGACTTTTTCCCTCAATTCCTTGGAAACCCTGGCGCCCAGGTATTCCTCCTTGCGCCGCATAGCTAGGGAAATCGCCTTTTCCCGTACCGCTTGTGCTTGATGTATCGGTTTGTGACGCATTATGTTTACCCCCGTAAAACAACCAAAAACGAATGTTATACGTTTGTTATACGTCCGTCAACCGGCATAAAAAAAGCCCCCCGGATCCATACCCAGAGGGCTTCGTGCAAGACAAAACCAACGCTATCTGTTATATCCCTGCTGCAACGTCCTCTCGCTGAACAGATCGTCCTTCAAACCGACATTGATTTCGACATTGGAAACCTCGAAAAGCGACGCATGCAGCGTCTGCACGTTCTGCACGGTCACCCTGTTCCATACCCAGGCAGGCCCCGCCTTCTGCCATGTCAAGTTCTGTCTTTTCAGCAACTCGCCACGCTTATCGAAGTAATCGACCCGTGCCTTGACACAGCCTTCCCAGCTCGGCGCTTTCTGGAACCAGGAGATGCGCTTGCTGTACAGTGGATTCTTTTCCCTGGGCGTGCTCTCCACCACATAAAATTCATTATTGGCGACCGTATCGACTCGCACCAGCTTGTGCTCGTCCTCATCGAGCGCCCGGCCACTGATGTCCGCGTAGGTCAAATCCGACCCCAGAAAGCTGTCGCCCGGATCGCGGATCGAGACACGGCGGATTTTGCGCAGCGCCGGCAAATAAATCCACTGATCGGCATTCTTGTCCGCCTCGCGCGTGAACGCCCAGCGCATGAAAGCCGCTCCCTGGGCATCGGGCGGATACTCGGTGAATAGGATCATCTTATCGAAAATCCCGCCCGCGCCCTTATAATCCTTCCACAACCTGAGATAGACGTTTTTCCGTTCGCTGCCCGAACTATCCTTGAGCACGATGGTCAACCGCGAACGCTGGTCGTCGCCGGGATTCTTGAAGTCGCAGTTCTTAACCACCTCTTCGCCGGTAACACTCGCTGCGGCATCCGCCGCGCTCGCGGCGGCGGGAAGGACGAATACCAGACCACACAGCAAGGAAACGACGGACAGCTTCACCTCTACAGAGACAAAGCGCATAGATCTTCTCCTTATGCGTTAGGGCTTAATTCCTGTGATCAGCGTAAACGGGCTTGGTTCCGGTAACGGCCTGAAACTCAGATCGCGGAAGCCGATCTCCTGCGCCCAGTCCGCCACTTCCTTGGCCGAATAGGCCCTGCCCCCCGGCGTGTGCACCAACTGGTTCAGGCCGATCAGCACCGGCAGCAGCGGCCCGGTCTTTGCGGTATTGAGGAATTGCTCCTGCACCATGATCAATCCACCCGGATTCATGGCATTGAACGACTTGCGCAGAATCGACTTGATGACCTCTGGCCCTTCCTGGCTGATCATCGACGACAGCAACACGGCGTCATAACCCGCGCCAAACTCGTCTTCGAGATAGCTCCCCTCACATGTGGCGACCTGCGCCGTTGCGCCGTAATTGGTGATGATCTCGCGGGTCACGCGCAAGGTCTGCGGCAGATCCATCACATCCGCGCTCAACCCAGGATTTTTCTGGCAAAAAATGATCGAGAATATGCCGGGGCCACCACCGACATCGAGCAGCTTCTTGCGCCCGGCAAGCGGCACCTCGCTCGCCAGCAGCTCGGCCTGCGGAATGCCGCGGTACAGCATGCCCATGATATAGGTTCGCGTAGCCTCCTCGCCGTGGTCGTGCTGCTTGACCACCACCGGCTTACCGCTCACCACCGCATCCTTCAACTTCGACCAAGCCGACACCCAGGACTCGAACATTGAAACGATGCCACCCTGGTAACGGGGACGGCCCTTAACGAGAAAGGTATCGGCCAGCGGCGTGTTACTGTAGCGGCCACCTTCCTTGCTCAGCAAGCCCAACCCGATACACCCGATTAGAATCATTTCCATACCCCGCGCATCTGCACCACACTTCTGCGCCAACTCCTCCACCGTGGCAGGCGCGTCGGCAAGCCGGGTAAATACGTCGAGACTGTTGGCGACATGCAGAACACTGGAATGCCAATAGGCCGAGCTGATCTCCATCACCGCCATGGGATTGAGATTGCTGGATTGATTGCTGTAACTCACTGAAACACCCTCTTCTTCAGCTTAGATCAAAGTACCAAAGCTCGCCCTGGATGACGAGGCCCTCCTCACCAACCTTGTTCGTTAGCGTACGCTTCGCGCAGACGCGCCTTAGGGGTAGCAACTTACCCTGATTTCTCAAACCTTGTCAAACACTTTGGGGCTCACCGTATAACAACGCCGAAAAAGACTAGGGGCGCCGGCCGGTAAAGATAAACGGAAGGGGGGCTTACTGAACGCTCTACACCGCGCTCAGAAGGTATCGACAAAAAAAGAGAGGGGTACGAATACCCCTCTCTTTCACTACCGTCATCCGTATTGCCCGCACCTCAGAATGTGGGCTTGGGATCGAAGACCGTATTCCAAGTGAACGGCCAACCCGTAGCAGAAAGGTCCGCCGCCAAGCTGAAGACCTGGTTCCGGTTGGGGGTCACTGGAGGCGTGGCTTGCTGCTTCGTCACATTGTCATAAGACTGGAAGCCAAAGTTCTGCGTGCCCGTACCAAAGCCGAGGGTAAGCTGTTGACCGATCACTGTGGTCTTGATGTCATCGCCCGCCGCATAGGCCACATTCGTTTGACCAGGCAGAGAGAGTGTACCGGAGGACGTCACATAGCTGCCAGCGCGTTCACGCAGTGCGAATACCTGCTTGTCGGTACCCCCCAGGCTGACAGACTGATTGATGTCCATCTTCTTGCCAAGAACAACGCCAAGGTTATCCGAAGTCTGCTCCAACCTGAAAGGACTGGAGAATCCCGCCGCAGACTCGGTCAGACCCTGGGTCAATATAACGAGATTTTGACCTGCCGCCGGGGCGGCCCAGCCCGTCTGCAACTCGGTACCAGAAGTGAAGACAGTGCCAGGGTTGGTCGTATTATCAAGAATATTCTGCTTGCCGGATATACCGCCTGCCGCGCCAAGCTTGACGAAATTCTCATCGGCGAACGGAAGGGCGGATGGAGTACCCGTGGCGCCCGGGTTGGTAATCAACGTCTGGAAATACGACTCATTGGTCGCCTTATTGGTAAGCTGGACCTGAAGGAAACCGTCTCCAGCCATCATGGGAACGCAAGTCCAGTTCGTCGGGCACGCACCGGCGTTAATAGAAATGTTACCACCGGTCGCCGACCACTGGTCGAACGCGATGGGCGGCGCGGCGACGACCGAACCCGACAAAATCAGCGCGACAGCACCGGCGGAAACCAACAATTTATTCGTATTACGCATAATCATATCTCCCCAATCATGAAAGCTCTACTGCGGAGAGAGGCTTCCGCCTTCCCCAGCCCAAAAGCACGAGTTACATCCGTGTGGCCATTTTTACCATGGGCCGCAAGAGAAAGTCAAGGGTAAATTAAAGTTTATCGGCCGGCGGCAGGAAAAGCTTTAGGGGGCGGCGGGCGAGACGGCAAAAAATTTTCGCGAAACGTGAAGGATATCACATTTCTCGGGCCTTTCAGGATTTCTTGACACGGCGCAGGAGGCGGCGGCGCTTTTCGATCTGACGGGAAGTGAGGACATTTTTTTTCTCGCGGTAGGGGTTTTCGCTGCCCTTGAATTCAATGCGCAGCGGGGTGCCTTCCAACTTGAGGGCGGCGCGGAAAGCGTTGGCGAGATAGCGGCGGTAGGAGGCGGGTACGGACTCAACCTGGTTACCGTGGATGACGATGAGCGGGGGATTTTGTCCGCCCTGGTGAGCATAACGCAGCTTGATGCGGCGACCACGCACCAGCGGCGGGGCATGTTGGACGGTGAGCTCGGCGAGCAGGCGGGTCAGTTGCGGGGTGGAGAGCTTCTGGGTGGCACATTGATAGGCCCGATCCACTACTGGCAGCAGTCTGTCGACTCCCGTGCCACGCAGGGCGGAGATGAAATGGCAGGCGGCGAAATCGAGAAACGGCAGCTTGCGTTCGATTTCTCGTTTGACATGGGCGCGCCGGCCAGCGTCCAGGCCGTCCCATTTATTGACAGCCACCACCAGCGCCCGGCCGCTTTCCAGGATGAAACCGGCCAGACTGGCATCCTGGTCGGTCACGCCTTCACTGGCATCCAGCACCAGGACGATGACGTGGGCATCTTCGATCGCTTGAAGGGTTTTGACGACGCTGAATTTCTCGATGGCCTCGAACACCTTGTGACGGCGGCGCACGCCAGCGGTGTCGATGAGAGTGTAGCGCTGTCCGGCGCGCTCGCAGGGAATGTAGATGCTGTCGCGGGTGGTGCCGGGCTGATCGAAGGCGAGCACGCGCTCTTCGCCGAGAATGCGGTTGATGAGGGTGGATTTGCCGACGTTGGGGCGGCCGACAACGGCCACTTTGATGCCCGGCTCGGCTTCTTCTTCCTCTTCCGCGGCCGGCAAGGTCGCCAGCACGGCGTCCATCAAGCGACTTACGCCATCGCCGTGGGCGGCGGAAACCGCCCAGGGCTGACCCAATCCCAGCGCCTGAAATTCCGCCCCGGCGATCGCTGCGTGCAAGCCTTCGCTCTTATTGAGTACGAGATAGACCGGTTTGCCGAGCTGGCGTAGACGGCCGGCGATCACCTCGTCCGCCGCGCTCATGCCGGAACGTCCATCGACCAGAAACAGGATGGCATCGCCCTCTTCCATGGCAAGCTGTGCCTGACTCGCCATGAGGCTGTCCATTTCGCCGCGCTCGCCGCTCAGGCCACCGGTATCGACAACAATGCAGGGCCGGTCACCCACCTTGCCCGCGCCGTAGATGCGATCGCGAGTCAACCCCGGCTGGTCGGCCACCAACGCGGCGCGACTGTGCGTGAGACGGTTGAAGAGGGTGGATTTGCCGACGTTGGGGCGGCCGACGAGAACGATGACGGGGTTCATGAATGCAGAGAAAAGATACAAGAGGAAAGAGAAAATAAACTTTGATTGTACCGTATCCTTTCTTTTTTAGCTTCGCTCTTTCCCCCTTGTTCTGTTATTTTTTCTCTGTCTCCATTTGCAACGCCTCCAGAGCCCCACCCTTACCCCGCACATAAAGCACGCCATCTGCCACGACCGGCGCGCTGGCGATGGCGCTGTCTTTCATCTTGTGGCGCGCGACGAAATGGCCGTCGTCGCGGGCGAGCCAGTGGAGATAACCTTCCATGTCGCCGACCACGACGTAATCGCCCTGAATGACGGGGGCGGTGACGGCGCGGGCGCGCAGTTTGTCCTGTTTCCACAGCGCCGCGCCGCTGGCGCGGTCGAGCGCCCAGATCTGGCTGTCGCTATCAGTGACATAGATGCGTTCCTGGTCGGACACCATATCGTTGAAGGAAGACATGTCGCGCGCCCATAGGAGGCGGCCGGCGTCGAGCGATACGGCTACCAGCCTTCCCTGGAAGGAAACGGCATAGACCACGCCGTCGGCGGCGAGGGGATTGGCATCAACATCCACCATCTGTTCCAGCTCGGAACGGCCTTGCGGCGTGGACACTTTTATTTCCCATAACACCTTGCCATCGGCGAGACCGAGCGCGACCAGTGTGCCATTGGCTAAGCCGACAAGCACCTTGTCGCCCGCTATCACCGGCGCGCCCGTGCCGCGCAGGGTCAGCACGGGAACAGCTTGGCTATAACTCCACAGGCGGTTGCCGGTTTTGGCGTCAAGCGCGAAGATTTTGTCATCCACGGTGCGCACCACGACGGCGCCGTCAGCGCCGGCGGGCGGGGCGAGCACTTCGCTGGAAACCGCGCCACGCCATGCCGGCGCGCCGTTTTCCTTGCGCAGCGCCAGCACTTCGGCGTCACGCGTGCCTGCCAGCAGCAGTGCGCCGCCAGCGGCGAGGCCGGTCGAAATTTTCGCCTTGGTTTCGACCGTCCACAAGGTCTTGCCGCTGGCGGCATCGATACTCGCGATCCAGCCTTGGGTATCGGCGACATAGAGCTTGCCGTTTTCAAACAGAGGCGCAAAACGCTGGAGCTGTCCTTCCATCTTCGCGCCGAAGCTGCTTGACCACAAGGTCCGCACCGGCGCGCCGTTGCTCAACGGCTCGAGCTTGGCGGGTGGATCGGCTTCCGGCGTGCTGGCGCAGCCGCTGACGAGCAGCGCCAGCAGTGTTAGCGATAACAGGCGGCGCATTGCCATCTGGGTACCTCTAAAAATTCGCTGAAGCCGCGATGACGGCGTTGGAAATGCACTCAAAATGCTCATGTACTCCGTGTACACTCCGCTTTTTCGGCCATTTCCGCCTTGCCCTCGTGCCTTGATCGAATTTTCAGAGGCACCCATCTCATGCCGGCCCCAGATCGTCGAGCTTCATCTGCAACTGCTGACGTTCGGCGGAACCCGGCTCCAGCGCCGCCAGGGCCTTGGTATAGGCGGCGCGCGCCTCAGCGGTTTTGCCGGTGGCGGCGTGGATGTCGCCTTTCAGTTCCTCGTAGACGGTAGCGAAAGCGGCCGGAACGGCGGCGTTGAGCAAGGTCAGCGCGGCGGCGCTGTCACCGTCGGCGAACAGGACGCGCGCCAGGCGCAATCGGGCGATATGCTGGATGGCGGGCTCATCGCTATGATCGAGCACCCACTGGAGGTGGGTGCGGGCGGTCTTGCTGTCACCCTGTTCCATTTTGATCTTCGCCAGCGCCAGCGCTGCCAGCGGAGCATAGGGCGTATCGCCGTATTGGCCGATAATGCGCGTAGCGCGATCCTGCACGGCCTGTGGATTGTTTTTGGCTAGCCCCGCCGCGAGCTGTTGGTATTCCACGGAAGCCGCCTCGGCCTGGGAGGCGGCGTGGCTGCGCCACCATTGCACGCCAACCGCGACGGCGGCAGCAAGCATCAGGGCGGTGGTGGCGGCGCTACCGTATTTCTTCCACCAGCCTCTGAACGATTCCAGTTGCTCTTTTTCCGATGTATAACCTTCCACGTTTATTCCTCGATCAGATTTTTAAGATGTCCGGCCAGTGCTGCTTGAGCCACTATCTGCTGCGGTTGATCTTCACGCAGCGGTTTGATCGTGGCTTCGCCGCGCGCGACTTCGTCCTCGCCCAGCAGAATGGCGTATCTCGCGCCGCTCTTGTCGGCGCGCTTGAGCTGGCTCTTGAAACTACCGCCGCCGCAATTCACTTGTACCCGCACGCCGGGGATGTCATTGCGCAGCGCTTCGGCGAGTAACAAGCCCTGTTGCGCAAAGCGCTCGTCCTGGATTACGACATAGAGATGCGGCGCGGGCGCGGGAGGCATTGCGCCGCTTTCCGCCAGCAAGGCCGCCAGACGCTCCACACCCATGGCGAAACCCGCCGCCGGCGTGGCTCTGCCGCCCAGCTCCTCGACCAGCACATCATAGCGTCCGCCGGCGCAGACCGTGCCTTGGGCGCCGAGACGATCGGTCACCCATTCGAACACCGTCTTGCCATAATAATCCAGCCCCCGCACCAGGCGCGGGTTGACGACATAGCGCAGTCCCGCGGCATCGAGCAGGGCGCGCAGTGCGGCGAAGTGTTGACGGGATTCGTCGTCGAGCATTTCCAGAAAACGCGGCGCGCCTTCGATCAAGGTTTGCATCGCAGGATTTTTGCTATCCAGGATACGTAGTGGATTGGCGTGAAGACGGCGCCTGCTGTCCTCATCGAGTCGATCGGCATGCGCGGAAAAATACTCTACGAGATGGGCGCGATAGGCATTGCGCGCCTGCTGCGTTCCCAGGGAATTGAGATGCAACACCACGCTGTCCTGCAAGCCGAGCACGCGCCACAGCCGGGCGGTGAGCAGGATCAGTTCGGCGTCGATATCGGGACCGGCCATGCCGAAGGTTTCCGCGCCGATCTGCTGGAATTGCCGGTAGCGCCCCTGCTGCGGACGCTCGTGGCGGAACATCGGCCCCTGATACCACAGCCGTTGCGCCTGGTTGTGCAGCAGGCCGTTCTCGATCGCCGCCCGCGCGCAGCCCGCCGTACCTTCGGGACGCAGCGTCAGGCTGTCACCATTGCGATCGAGAAAGGTGTACATCTCTTTCTCGACAATGTCGGTGACCTCACCCAGGGTACGCGCGAAGAGTTCGGTCTTTTCCACCACCGGCAGGCGGATCTCGCTGTAGCCATAACCACCCAGCACCGCGCGCGCGCTGTCTTCGACGAAACGGAAGTACGCGGCCTGCTCGGGCAGGATGTCGTTCATGCCGCGGATGGCTTGAATGGCTTGAGGCATGGGCAGGTTATGTTTGAGTTTGTACTGGACGCGCCTTCAAGCGCTCGCGGACGGCCTTTTCCAGCTCATCGACCAGTTCTTCGTTACCCAGCTTGCGGCCGGGCTTGCCGTCGATATACAGCAGATTAGGCGAACCGCCGGTCAGACCGATCTGGGCGATTTTCGCCTCACCGGGGCCGTTGACCACGCAACCGATGACGGCCACATCCAGCGGCTCCAAAATATCTTCCAGGCGCGCCTCCAAGGCGTTCACCGTGCCGATCACATCGAACTCCTGGCGCGAGCAGGACGGGCAGGCGACCAGGTTGATGCCCTTGTTGCGCAGGCGCAGGCTCTTGAGGATGTCGAAGCCGACCTTGATTTCCTCCACCGGATCGGCCGCCAGCGAGACGCGGATGGTATCGCCGATACCTTCCATCAGTAACATGCCCAGGCCGATGGCGGACTTCACCGTGCCCGAGCGCAACGCTCCCGCCTCGGTGATGCCCAGATGCAGCGGCTGCTCGATCTGCCGCGCCAGTTCGCGGTAGGCGTCGACCGTCATGAACACCTCGGAGGCCTTGACGCTGACCTTGAAATTCTGGAAATCCAGCTTGTCGAGCATGTCGATATGACGCATCGCCGATTCCACCAGTGCCTGCGGCGTAGGCTCGCCGTATTTCTTTTGCAGATCCTTTTCCAGCGATCCGGCATTGACACCGATGCGAATCGGGATGTTGCGTTCGCGGGCGGCGTCGACCACGGCGCGCACCCGGTCCTCGCGGCCGATATTGCCGGGATTGATGCGCAGGCAATCCGCGCCCAGACTCGCCACACGCAACGCGATCTTGTAATCGAAATGGATATCCGTCACCAGCGGGATGTCGACTTCCTTGCGAATCATCCCGAACGCTTCGGCGGCGTCCATGGTCGGCACGGAAACACGAACGATGTCGGCCCCGGCGCGCTGCAAGGCGCGAATCTGGGCGACCGTCGCCGCCACATCACAGGTTTCGGTATTGGTCATGCTCTGCACGGCGATGGGCGCGTCGCCGCCGACGGGAACCTTGCCAACCCATATCTGGCGTGATTTGCGGCGTTTGATGGGACTTTCCTGGTGCATAACGAGTGTCGAACTATCGCGCGCTATTCTTCTGGCACACCCAGCGTGAAACTCGCGCTGGTTCCCCGGGTGTACGGTTTCAGGTCAAAAGGAGAACCATTATATTCGATCTTTACGCCAGGCGCGTTGCCCAGCACCACATCGAAGGGCGCGGGACCTTTGAGCGTCTTCACTTCGCCCGCCTTGCCCGTGGCGAAGAACAGGCGCTTGCCGTTGGCGTCGTTGATTTCCACCCAGGAATCGCTTTCGAAACGCAATTGCACGGTCGCGCTGTCGAGCGAGACCGCCGGGGGAGCGGGTTTATTAACATCCTCCGCAAGCGGCTTCGATGCCGCCTGGGCAAACTGCGTGGGCTCGGTCGTCGCCTGTCCAGCCGTTGTTTCGGGGGACACGACCGGGGCGGATGGAACGGCGGGCGCGGGCACAACGGCAAGCGGCGCCGGTTCTTCATGCAGTTCGCCGGGCCGTGCACTTTCCAGCGGTTGCGGCTGTGACTGCGGCTCGGTGTTTTCCTGATATTGCCACCACACCGCGAGCAGCACGATCACGACCAAGGCGAGCAGGTAACTGGTGATGCGCACCGCCTTGTCACTTCTATGCTCCGGCTTCTTCTCACGCGTGGCATCCAGCCGCACTGGCTGCGGGGTAAAACCGAGGCGCTCATAGTCCGCGATGATAGCTTCGGCGGGCAGGTTCACTTGCCGCGCATAATTGCGCAAATAGCCGATGACGAAGGTGCGCGGCGGCAGGTTGCGGTAATCGTCGGCTTCGATAGCGGTAACGATTTTGGACTCGAGGTGAAGCTGTCGGCAGATGTCCGCCTGCGTCAACCCCAGTGCCTCGCGCGCCTCGCGCAATTGTGTGCCTGGCCCGCGGGCCGCAATGGCGGTTTCGGCCGTGTTCTCGCTGTCCTTCCCGGCATCCGGTATCACATCCGCGGTCATTTACGCTCCATTTCCAGCAACAAGCGGGTTTCCTCGGCGGCGGGAAAATTGTTTTTGAGTTGCTTCGCATAATCAGCCGCCGTAGCGCTGTCACCCAGCTCTCGTTCTATCCTGACACCCAACCAAAGGCTCTGCGGGGTATGGGGAGCGACCGCCAGGTAACGCTGCAGATACGCCCGCGCCGGCAAATAATTTTTCTTGTCGTAATTCAGCACCGCCATTTGATAGAGCGAACCCGGCAGCTTCGCGTTGATATCCAGCGCGGCGCGGAAATATTGTTCGGCCTTTTGCACATCGGGCACACGCTGCGCGCACAAGCCGGCATTTTCATAGGCCAGCTCCGGCGTTTCGTAGCGGGGGTTTTTGGCGGCGCTCAGAAATTGCTTTTCGGCCCCGTCATAATTCCCCCGCCCGCACAGGAAAGCGCCGAAATTATTCTGCAACATGGGATCGCCGGGATCGAGCTTCACAGCGCGCTGGTAATGCTGCTCGGCCTTGTCCATCTGCCCCGACTGCTGATAGGCCTCGGCAATATAGTGGTGCGCAGCGGGGAAATCGGGGTTGGCCTCCAGGGCGCGCTGCAACTTTTCGATCGCGAGCTTGCGATTCCCCTGCTGCAAATAGGCAAGACCGAGGTTGGTGTAAGCTTGAGCGGGGGATTCCGCCTGTTCTGCGGCCTTGCGCGGTGGCGATGGCGCGCAAGCGCCCAGGGTCAGCACGAGTACACTGCACAACAACCATCCCGGCTTTTTCGAAGCGCTTTTCATCCTGCCATCCTGGTTTCTTCGATCGCCATCCAGCGCAGTTTGCGCTTGGTGCGATCCATCACCTTGCCCGCCAATTGTCCGCATGCGGCATCAATGTCATCGCCGCGCGTCTTGCGCGTGATGGTGGTATAGCCCGCCTTGATCAGCATATCGCGGAAGCGGTTGATCGCCGCATCGCTGGAACGCGTATAGCGCGTGCCGGGAAAGGGATTGAATGGAATCAGGTTGATCTTGGAAGGCACGCCCTGAAGCAACCGGATCAGCTCACGGGCATGCTGCGGGCTGTCGTTCACGCCATCCAGCATCACATACTCAAAGGTGATGCGGCTGTGCGGCCTGCCCGCCAGATAACGCTTGCAGGACTCCAACAATTCCTTGATCGGGTATTTCTTGTTGAGCGGCACCAGCTCGTCACGCAACGCATCGTTCGGCGCATGCAGCGACACCGCCAGCGCCACGTCGCTCACTTCGCGCAACCTGTCCAGCGCCGGCACCACACCGGCGGTGCTCAGTGTCACGCGGCGCTTGGAAAGGCCATAGCCGAAATCGTCCATCATCAGGCTCATGGCCTGCACCACATTGTCGAAATTGAGCAAAGGCTCGCCCATGCCCATCAACACCACATTGGTGATGATGCGCTCGCCTTTGGGATCCTTGCCCAGCGCACGGTTCGCCACCCACACTTGGCCGATGATCTCAGCGGCTGTCAGATTGCGATTGAAGCCCTGCTGCGCGGTGGAGCAGAAGGAGCAATCCAGCGCACAGCCAACCTGCGAAGACACGCACAAAGTGCCGCGGTCACGCTCGGGAATGAACACGGTTTCAATACAATTGCCGCTGTCCAGACGCAACAGCCACTTGCGCGTGCCGTCGCCAGACGCCTGCTCCATCACCAATTCCGGCGGACGGATCTCGGCGATTCTGGCCAGGCGCTGGCGCAGATCCTTGCTGATGTTGGTCATGGCGGCGAAATCATCGACGCCATTCTGGTGTATCCATTGCAAGAGCTGCGAAGCGCGAAAGGCCTTCTCGCCGATGCCGGCGAAGAAGGCCTCCATGGACCGGCGATCCAGTCCCAGCAGATTGGTTTTGGCTTGCGTTTCCAGCGGCATTAACGTGTACGCGGACAGATTTCTTCCGGTTTGAAGAAAAATTCGATTTCTTGTCCGGCGTTCTCGGCGGAGTCCGAACCATGCACCGCATTGGCTTCGATACTGTCGGCAAAGTCGGCGCGGATGGTGCCGGGCGCGGCGCTCTTGGGGTTGGTGGCGCCCATCAGATCGCGGTTCTTGGCGATGGCGTTGTCGCCTTCCAGCACCTGGATCATCACCGGGCCGGTGATCATGAAATCAACCAGATCCTTGAAGAAGGGACGCTCCTTGTGGACAGCGTAGAAGCCTTCCGCCTGAGCGCGGCTCAGGTGCGCCATTTTGGCTGCCACGATGCGCAGGCCGTTTTTCTCGAAGCGGCTGTAGATCTCGCCGATGACATTCTTGGCCACGGCATCGGGCTTGATGATGGAAAGGGTACGTTCGACAGCCATTGTAAATCTCCAGAATGCTTTTCAAAGTAAAGACAAGCCCGCGCAAGGCGCGGGCAAGGTCGGTGGGAAATCTTATATATTTTAGACAGTTGATGGCGGACTGGCAATCAGTGGCGGAAAATTTTCAACCTAGCGTGTTCAGAGCTTGTTTACGATCTCGACCAAGGGATGCAGCGCAAGTCGAAAATGGCCGAAAAAGCAGAGCATACACGGAGTATATGAGCATTTTGAGGCCATTTTCAATGCCGCGATGCGCCCTTCAGCAAGATCGTAAACGGGCTCTCAAACGCTGAAACTCTCGCCGCAACCACAGGTGGCCTTGACGTTCGGGTTGTTGAACTTGAATTCCGCGTTCAGCCCCTGTTTCACATAATCGACTTCGGTGCCGACGAGATACAGCAGGCTGTTGCGGTCGACAACGATCTTGATGCCCCGCACCTCATATACCTTATCGTCCACCCCGATGGATTCGGCAACACCCACCGTGTACGCATAACCCGAACAGCCGGTGGTCTTGACGCCCAGACGCAACCCTTCGCCCTTGCCCTGCTTGGCAAGAAACTTCTTCACATGCTCGGCTGCCGTCACCGTTAGGGTAATGCTCATTTCTTTCGCCTCATTTCTTCACTATCATGCCCAAGTACTTATCGATGGAGCCTGCAATCGGCCGATCTGCTCACGCAACACCGCCACGAAATTTTCGACATCCTGCCGGGTATTGTCCTTGCCCAGGCTGATGCGTATCGCACCTCGCGCCAGATCCCCGGCCACACCCATTGCCAGCAATACATGGCTGGGCTTGCCGCTGGCGCAGGCCGAACCGCTGGATACCGCGATGCCCTTGCGATCGAGATTCATCAACAGCATTTCACCGTCGATGCCCGCCGCGCCGATCATCACCGTGTTCGGCAAACGCTCCGCCAGTTCAGCGAACATGACTACACCGGCGACATCGCGCAAGCGCGTCTCAAGCATATTGCGCAATTCGCTCAGCAAGGCGCCGCGCTCCGCCTGTTCAGCGCGCGCCAGCTCCGCCGCCGCGCCGAAGCCGACGATGCCGGCGACGTTCTCCGTACCGCCGCGCCGACCCGCCTCATGACCGCCGCCGTGCAACAGCGGCTCGATCTCCAGCGTCTTGTCGACGATCAGTGCGCCGACGCCCTTGGGGCCATACATTTTATGCGCCGACAGCGTCATGAGATGGGCGCCGCAAGCGAAAAAATCAACGGGAATCTTGCCGGCCGCCTGACTGGCGTCGGTGTGCACGACGGCCCCGGCGGCACGCGCCTGCGCGCCGATGGCGGCGATGTCCTGGATGACGCCCGTCTCGTTGTTCGCCATCATCACGGAAACCAGGCGCGGCCGATTGTTCAACGCTTCGGACAGCGAGGACGGCAAGATACGGCATTGGTCGTCCACGGCAACACTGTCGACGCCCCACCCCTGCCTTGCCAACGCCTGCGCAGGACCGAGCAGGGAGGCGTGTTCAATGGCGCTCACCGCGATACGCCCCACGGTCATCCGCGCCACCCCCCCTTTGAGCGCAAGATTGTTGGCCTCGGTACCACCGCTGGTGAAGGCTACTTGAGAGGGATGAGCGTTGACCAGAGCGGCGACCTGCTCGCGCGCCTGGTCGATGGCGGCGCGGGCCATCCGGCCCCAGGAATGAACGTTCGAAGGATTGCCGTAATGCTCGCGCAAATACGGCAACATGGCTTGCAGCACCCGGCCGTCGAGCGCGGTGGTGGCGTTGTGATCGAAGTAAACAGGCATCTCAGCCCGCCGCCGAACCTCCGACGAGGCGGCGGTCGCGCTGGTGGTGCAGCAGATCCTGGCGCACCACGACCTCTTGCACGGCGCGCTTTTCGACCAATTGGGCAAGACTGATGCCGCTCAGGAAGTCGTAGATCTGCTGACTGAGATCGCTCCACAGCTCGTGGGTCAGACAGGGCTCGCCGTCCTGACAGTTGGCCAGGCCGCCGCAACGGGTCGCTTCGACGGTCTCGTCGATTGCACCGATCACCTGCACGACAGTAATTTCGCCAGACGAACGGCTCAGGCGATAACCGCCGCCCGGTCCGCGGGCGCTATCGACCAGACCCTCTCTGCGCAGCTTGGCAAAGAGCTGCTCCAGGTAGGAAAGCGAAATACCCTGCCGCTGCGAAATATCGGCCAAGGGAACCGGACCATCCACAGCGTGCACCGCAAGATCGAGCATCGCGGTGACGGCGTAACGACCTTTCGTAGTTAATCTCATCTCTTAGCGCCTTCTCTTTGGTTAGCCTGGTTTCCCCAGCGGGAAATAACCACACTTTTCATTATACATAGTTGACAAAATTAATCAACTTTGCGTTTTGCCTGGTTACCGTCCCCGCTTCCCTCACCCGCCGGCCCATCGATCTCGTAAGCGGCAAGATCGGGCAAAGCGGTATCCTCCACCTTTCCACCCATGCGCCTGAGCTCAGCGGACAACTGCTCTATCCTGCCGTCGAGCACATGGATATGATCCAGCATGGCATTGATCGCATTCACTACCGGGTCCGGCATGTCTTGTGTCGTGCCATAGGCGTCGAAGCCGATCTTCTCTGCGAAAGCACGCCGCCGCTGCTCGGGCTCGGCCTTGTCCCTGGTACGTGCCACCCGGCCTGGAATGCCGACCACCGTCGCGCCCGGCGGCACGTCCTTGACCACCACCGCATTGGAACCGATGCGCCCGCCATCACCGACGGTGATCGGCCCCAGCACCTTGGCGCCGGCGCCGACCACCACATCGTTACCCAGCGTCGGATGACGCTTACCCTTGCTCCAGCTCGTTCCACCGAGGGTAACCCCATGATACAGCGTGCAGTCGTCGCCGATCTCGGCCGTCTCACCGATCACCACACCCATGCCATGGTCGATGAAGAAACGCCGACCGATCTTCGCGCCGGGATGAATCTCCACCCCGGTAAACCAGCGCGCAATCGTCGAAAGAAAGCGCGCCAGCCATTTGAAGTTGGCGTTCCACAGGCCATGGCAGACACGGTGAGCCAGCACCGCATGCACGCCGGCATAGGTGGTCAACACCTCGAACGTCGTGCGCGCCGCCGGGTCACGGTCGAAGACGCAGCGGATATCCTCACGTAAATGGTCAAACATTTCTAGATTAGAATACCACAAAATTTTTCTGGGTAAATACCCTAGTATTTTGCTATGGATTTGAAGGCTCTTCAATACGCGCGCTCTTTTGTGTCTCGGTCAGAATACCGCGCAATATGTTGTATTCGTTCCTGTCGAGCTGGATGCGGTTGAACAAACGGCGCAAGCGGCGCATCAACTGACGAGGATTGGCAGGGTCAAGAAACGCGATGTCGAACAGCGTCTGCTGCAGGTGCTCGTAAAACTTCTCCATCTCGGCAGCCGTGACCCGATCCGGGGACTCTTCGGCGGCTGGCGCCGCCGGCCTACCGCCCGCCATCATGACCTCATAAGCGATCACCTGCACCGCCGCCGCCAGATTGAGCGACGAATAATCGGGATTGCTGGGGATGTGCAGCAAATAATGACATCGCTCCAGCTCGGCATTGGTCAAACCGGAATGCTCGCGCCCGAACACCAGCGCCACCTCGCCCGTGGCGCTCTCGGCCAGCGCCAGCGCGGCGCACTCACGCGGGTCCACCTCGGGCCACTGGATCGTGCGGCGGCGGGCGCTGGCGCCGAACACCAAACTGCACCCAGCCAGCGCAGCGTCCAGCGAGTCGTGCACCTGCGCTTGCGCCAGCACGTCGTCCGCCCCCGAGGCACGCGCCGTAGCCTCGGCGCAGGGATATTTTTCCGGACTCACCAGATGCAGCCGGCTCAGACACATAGTTTTCATCGCCCGCGCGGCGGCGCCGATGTTGCCGGGATGGGTGGTGCCAACCAAAACAACACGAATACGGCTCAACATGAATTCACACCAAAATCGCGAAACAATTGCATCTGAAGTTTTTCTCGACTTCTCAATGTGGTTCTGGGCAATCTTTCGGCCACCCTCTTGCGAAGTAGAGTTTACAGGAAATCTCTTGCCCGGGCAGATTCAGCCCATGCCAATCCTTATATAAATAAGTATTTTGTAAGCATATTTTAAATTTCCAAATCGCGATTGACTTACTCTTCCTGACTGGATTTAATCCATCCAGAAGTCATGGATAAAGCAATCATTGAAGGGGGCGGTAATGGACGGCGAAAGCAACGAAATTGATACTTCCTGGAAATCCATCGCCATCCCTTTGCGCGGGTTTGAATATGTTCACGCCCCCTATGACGAAAACATCAAAGACTTTGTTCATCTCTTTGCCGGCCGAGACGCCCTCCGCGATCGCCTGGTATCAGTACTCCAGAGCGAACACCGCAAACGGGGGAGTTATTTGATCGCCGGCTACAGGGGCGCCGGGAAAACCAGCATTGTTAACAGGGCCATAGAGAAATACAATGCCGCCAGAACCGATGTAAAAGAAAAACAAACGATAGTAGTGGTCAAGATCAATCTTGGCGATAACAGCAGGTTGACGCCGCTTGATATCTATTTCTCCATCGCCAGCTCCTTGATTGAGGAATTCGAAAAGCATAAATCCGGCATCAAATCAAAAGCCCTCAGCTTTGTTATCGACCTATGCTTGAAAAATGGGGGCAACAAAAAGATATCAAATGATCTCAATGCCCTTGTCGAAAGAATGGGCAATGAAATCAGTGAAGTCAGGAGCATGGAAATAGGCGCGGAAATGGAAACAGGGCCGAAATATCCCCTGAAATTCGGCATTAGCGGCTCCAAAAATAAGAATCGGAGCAAGAAATCCTTACCAA
>SBBG01000210.1 GCA_005240065.1 Gammaproteobacteria bacterium
ATTGTAAAAAATCCGACAAAAGTAAAATATTCCGACACCTGTTCATTGATCACCTTTTTTCCTGCTTTTTTCCTTCCGATAAATAGAGAGTCGGCCGTGGAATTCTACATATCGACATAAACTGGCCCGCCGCCGCCCTCGGGCGTCACCCACGTGATGTTTTGCAACGGGTCCTTGACATCGCAGACCTTGCAATGGATGCAGTTCGAGGCATTGATCTGCAGGCGCGGCGGCTGGTCTGTCGCGCGCACGATCTCGTAGACACCCGCCGGGCAATAGCGTTGCTCGGGAGCGTCGTAGATCTTCAGATTGTGCTCAATGGCGAGTTCCGGCCGGGCGAGGCGCAGATGTACGGGTTGATCTTCCTCGTGACTCGCGCCGGATAGATAAACGGAGCTCAATTTATCGAAGCTCACCACGCCATCGGGCCTGGGATACTCAATCGGCCGACAGGCGCCGGAGGGTTTGAGCGAGGCATGATCGGCCATGGAGTGATGCAGGGTCCAGGGCAGGCGCAGGCCAAAATGGCCTGACCAGAGATCAATCCCGGCATAGGCCATCCCGCCCCAGAGCCCCCAGCGCGACAGCGCAGGCTTCACATTGCGCACCGCGTCAAGCTCCTCACGCAACCACGACGCCTCAAGCAACCGCGCATAGGACGTCAGCTCGTCGCTCCCGCCCCGCCCCTCGACGCAGATGGCCCGGAACGCCGATTCCGCCGCGAGCATGCCGCTCTTCATGGCATTGTGACTGCCCTTGATGCGCGGCAGGTTCACGAAGCCGGCGCTGCATCCGATCAGCGCACCGCCGGGGAAGGTCAGCCGCGGGATCGACTGCAGCCCCCCCTCCGTAATCGTGCGGGCGCCGTAACACAACCGCTCGCCGCCGGCAAACACCTCGTGCAGCGCCGGATGCGTCTTGAAGCGTTGGAATTCATCGAAGGGACTGAGGTAGGGGTTCGCATAGTCCAGATGCACGACGTACCCCACCGCGACCCGGTTCTCCTCCAGGTGATACAAAAAACCGCCGCCGCCCGTGTGGCTATCCAGCGGCCAGCCCAGGGTATGAAGCACCCGCCCCTCGCAGTGCCGCGCCGGGTCTACCCGCCACAGCTCTTTGAAGCCGATGCCGTATTTCTGGACATCGCGCCCGGCGCGCAGCCCGAAACGCGCCTCCAGTTGCCGGGTCAAAGAACCCCGTGCGCCTTCCGCAATGAGGGTGTATTTCGCATGCAGCTCCATTCCGGGCGTATAGCCGGACCGGTGGCTGCCGTTTTTGGCAACGCCCATATCGCCGGTGAGGACGCCTTTGACACTGCCATCTTCGTGATAAAGCATTTCGGCTGCGGCAAAGCCCGGGTAGATTTCCACGCCCAGCGCCTCGGCCTGTTCGGCCAGCCAGACGCAGACTTTGCCGAGACTGACGATGTAATTCCCGTGATTGCGCATCAGCGGCGGGATCAGACAGGACGGGATACGGAAGCTGCCGGATTCTCTGAGGAGCAGAAACCGGTCCTCGGTTACCTCGGTAAGCAGGGGCGCGCCGCGCTCGCGCCAGTCCGGGATGAGTTCATTGATGGCGATGGGATCGATCACCGCACCGGAGAGTGTGTGCGCGCCAACCTGGGCGCCCTTCTCCAGCACGCAGACACTCAACTCCTTGCCGGCGGCACTAGCGAGCTGTTTCAGGCGGATCGCGGCGGAAAGACCAGCCGGGCCGGCGCCGGTAATCACAACATCATAGGCCATAACATCGCGTTGCATAGCAGGCTATCTTATCCTTTCAAGGGACGGGTGGGAGTTGGATTTCATCGCTGCGCTCGACCCCCGCGGTCATGGAACGGCACAGCGCCAGGAACTCGCGCATACCCGCCGTCTGGTATTTACGCTTATGCCAGAGAAAACGAAATTCGCGCCGGAAATCCAGGTAAGGCGTCTCGATGGGTACCAGACTCCCACGCCGGAAGGCGTCGCGCAATGCCAGTCGCGATATACATCCGATGCCCAGGCCGAATTCCACAGCGCGTTTGATCGCCTCGGTGTGCTCCAGCTCCAGCCGCACATTGAGCGGGAGATGATGATGCCGCATGGCGTGATCGAACGTCTCGCGCGTCCCTGAACCCTGCTCGCGCAAGATCCAGGGTTGCGTCGCCAGCTCATCCAGTGTGGCCACGCCCTGCCTGGCGAGGGCATAATCGGGCGCACAAAACACCACGAGTTCATCCTCCACCCACGATTGCACTTCGAGATCGGGATGCTGACAATCCCCCTCGATCAGACCCAAATCAAGCTCATGATGCGCCACCTGATGCACGATCGTGGCGGTGTTGTGAACCTGAAGCCGCACCCTGCTTTCCTGATGCCGCTGCAGGAAGGATGCGATGATCAACGTCGCCAGATAATTGCCGATGGTCAAGGTCGCGCCGATACGCAGGGTGCCGAAACCCGTCTTGCCCTCCATCAACTCCTCAATCTCACGGGCGCGGTCCAGCAGCTCCACCGCCTTGGGCAGGAGTTGCTGGCCGAGTTCATTGAGCCGCAGGGTCTTACCCACCCGGTCAAAGAGTTGGCTGTCGAACTGGCGCTCGAACTCCCCCAGCGCCGTACTGGTCGCCGACTGGGATAAGGCAAGCGCCTCGGCCGCGCGTGAAACGCTCTCGCAACGCCCGACTGCAACGAAGACCTCAAGCTGGCGTAGTGTATATTTCATATTTATAAAATAGATAATTATTATCAAATCAATCCATTTCACAAATAGTTTAATCGCGGACATAATAATCCGCAATCGGAGGAATTTTTATGAAAATACTCGTTGCCGTAAAACGCGTGGTTGATTACAACATCAAGGTGCGCATCCGGCCGGATGGTTCCGATGTGGACATCGCTGGCGTGAAGATGGGGATCAATCCGTTCGATGAAAATGCGGTGGAAGAGGCGCTGCGCCTGAAGGAACGCGGTCAAGCCACGGAAGTGGTCGCCGCGACTCTGGGGACGGCGGCCTCTCAAGACGTGCTGCGGCATGCCCTGGCCATGGGCGTGGATCGCGCCATCCTCGTGGAGACCGATGCCCACTTGCAACCGCTGGGGGTGGCGAAATTGCTCAAGGCGATCGTGGAGCGCGAAAAGCCCGGCTTGATCCTCCTGGGCAAGCAGGCGATCGACAGCGACGCTGGCCAGGCCGGACAAATGCTCGCCGCACTCCTCAGGGTTGGACAAGGGACTGCCGTCTCCACCCTGGAGGTGAAAACGGGAGAGATCCATATCACCCGCGAAGTGGAGGGCGGCACTGAAAAACTGGCCTTGCGTCTCCCGGCCGTGGTCACGACCGATTTGCGGCTCAACGAACCGCGTTATGTAAAGCTTCCCAATCTGATGATGGCGAAGAAAAAGCCGATCCAAACCCTCGCTGCGGCGGAATTGGGAGTCGACGCCACACCACGCCTGAAACAAATCAAGGTCGCCGAACCACCGCCACGCAAGCCTGGAATCAAAGTGAGCAGCGTGCAAGAACTCGTAGAGAAGCTGCGCACTGAGGCGGGGGTATTGTGATGAACGTCCTGATATTGGCCGAACACGACGGCCGCATGCTGAAACCGGCCACGCGTCATGCGATCACGGCCGCGCAAACCTGGCAAGCGCCGATCCATATCCTGGTAGCGGGCCACCAAACGGCTTCCATTGCCCAAGAGGCCGCGGCGCTCCAAGGTGTCGCCCAGGTCATCCGGATCGACGCCCCCCACTTGGCGCACCCGCTCGCGGAAGATATCGCCGGTGTAATTGTCCGGCTGGACCGGGATTATCAAGTCATCCTGGCGCCCCACACCGCCTTCGGCAGGAACGTATTGCCGCGAGCGGCGGCCCTGCTCGATGTGGCCATGATTGCCGATGTCATCGCGATACCCGGGCCAAAGACCTACGTACGCCCGATCTATGCCGGCAACATCAACGCCACGGTGGAAAGCATCGACCCCATTCAGGTGCTAACCATCCGCACCAGCAGCTTTGCCGCCGCAGCGGATGGCGGCGCGGCGGCCATCGTAACCCTGGATGCGCCTGCGGGAACCACGCTGGCGCATTGGCTCGGTGAAGCCCGCAACGTCTCCGAGCGCCCCGGCCTCGCGGGCGCTCGCGTGGTGGTTTCCGGCGGCCGCGCCCTCGGCAGCG
>SBBG01000130.1 GCA_005240065.1 Gammaproteobacteria bacterium
AGGCCACCACTACCAGCGCGAGGAAGTGTTTCGCCATGCCGACTACACCGGCGACTCGCTCAAGCTATCGCGCCAGGCGGCCAGTTCCAATGCCGAATACATCGTTTTCTGCGGCGTGCATTTCATGGCCGAGGTGGCGGATATCCTGACGCGCCCCGACCAGATTTCGATCCTGCCCGATCTCGCCGCCGGCTGCTCGATGGCCGACATGGCCAACCTCGCCAAGGTCGAGCGCGCCTGGCGCGATAGCTTGAGCGAGTCGCCGGTGTAGTCGGCATGGCGAAACACTTCCTCGCGCTGGTAGTGGTGGCCGAGAATCGCCAGCCGATCGCCCAGCGCCGCCTTCGCCGCGCGGATGCGCGCGTCGCACTCCTCGCCGGAAAGATCGGTGAATTGCTGAATTGCTCGTGCCGTTGCCGCCATCTGGTTACACCTCAAAACCGTAGGGTGCGTTCCACGCACCATAATCCTAAATTGGTGCGCACGGCGCACCCTGCATTTTTAGCCTGTCGGATGCGCGGTGCGCACCCGGATCCCCACCTCGCGCAGATGCGCATCGGCCACCGGCGAGGGTGCGGAAGTCAGCGGACAGGCGGCGGTCTGGGTCTTGGGGAAGGCCATCACGTCGCGGATCGAATGCGCGCCGCTCATCAACATCACCAACCGGTCCAGACCGAAGGCGATACCGCCATGCGGCGGGCAGCCGTAGGTCAGCGCATCGAGCAGGAAGCCGAACTTCTCGCGCGCCTCGTCTTCGCTGATGCCGAGGATGCGGAACACAGCCGCCTGCATCTCGGGACGATGGATACGGATCGAGCCGCCACCGGCCTCGGTACCGTTGAGCACCATATCATAGGCGCGCGACAGCGCCGCGCCAGGATCGGCCTCCAGCCGCTCCACATCGTTCACCGTCGGAGCGGTGAATGGGTGGTGCAGCGCCGCCCAGCGATCCGCCTTGCCATCCCACTCGAACATCGGGAAATCGACCACCCACAGCGGCCGCCAACCCGGCTCCACCAAGCCCCGGTCATGCCCGATTTTGACACGCAGCGCGCCCAAAGATTCATTCACCACCGAGGTTTTGTCGGCGCCGAAGAAGACAAGATCATTGGTCTGTGCGCCGGTACGTTGCAGGATACTTGCGACAACCTCGTCGGGCAGGAATTTGAGAATCGGCGATTGCAAGCCTTCGCGGCCGGCGGCCAGGTCGTTGACCTTGATGTAGGCCAGGCCCTTGGCGCCATAAATGCTCACGAAATGGGTGTAGTCGTCGATCTCCTTGCGGCTCAGGCTTCCGCCGGCCGGCAGACGCAAAGCCGCCACCCGGCCGTGCGGGTCGTTGGCGGGACCGGAGAAGACCTTGAAATCGACATGCTTCATCAAATCGCTGACATCCACCAGCTCCAGCGGAATGCGCAGATCAGGCTTGTCCACGCCGAAACGCGCCATTGCCTCGGCATAGGGCATACGCGGGAAAGGCTTGGGCAAGGTTACACCGAGCACTTCGGCGAACAATTCGCGCAGCATGTCTTCCATCAGCGCCATGATGCCGTTCTCGTCCAGGAACGAGGTTTCTATATCTAGCTGGGTAAACTCCGGCTGGCGGTCGGCGCGCAGGTCTTCGTCGCGGAAGCAACGTGCGATCTGATAGTAGCGGTCCATGCCGCCCATCATCAGCAACTGTTTGAAAAGCTGTGGCGATTGCGGCAGGGCAAAGAACTCACCGGGATGAGTACGGCTCGGCACCAGGTAATCGCGCGCGCCTTCCGGCGTGGATTTGGTGAGATACGGGGTCTCGATATCGAGGAAACCCCGTTCATCGAGAAATCGGCGCAGGGTGCGCGTCACATGGGCGCGCATACGCAAGCGGTGTTGCATCTGCGGGCGGCGCAGATCGATATAACGGTAGCGCAGCCGGGTCTCTTCGTTGATCTCGACCTCGTCCGCTACCGAAAACGGCGAGGGCTCGGCGCGATTGAGTATTTCCAGCGCCTCGCCGACGATCTCGACCTGCCCCGTCGCCAGATGGGGATTTTCGGTGCCCGCCGGGCGGCGGCGCACATGCCCCTTGACACGCAGCACATACTCGCCGCGCACGCGCTCAGCAGTGGCGAAGGTATCCGCGATGGCGGGGTCAAACACCACCTGCACCAGACCTTCACGGTCGCGAAGGTCGACGAAGATCACCCCGCCGTGATCGCGACGGCGGTGCGCCCAACCGCACAACTCGACTTCCTGCCCCACCAGAGATTCGTTCAACTGCCCACAATAGTGGCTGCGCATGATGCTGTTTCCTGATTCTGTGATTGATTGATTTTATCAAGCATAACGACTCCCCCCTAAAGCTGAAGAGATGTAGGGTGCGTCTCACGCACCACACGGATGGTGCGTGAGACGCACCCTACGAAAATCCATGCTTATTAAACAGCATACGATTGGATTAAGATCTGAATCATTGCGTTTTATGTTCGGCAGGAACAACCTTACCGCCGATCTCGACAACGCCCTTCTCCCACTTCGGCACCACCGCGCCCATCGAGATAATCATCTTCAACCCGTCATCCACGCTCATATCCAGCTCCACCGCTTCGCGACGCGATACCATGAGAAAGAAGCCGGAGGTCGGGTTGGGGGTGGTAGGCACATAGACGTTAACTACCTCCTCGGTAGTCCTGGTCTGCGCTTCACCGACTGCAGTTCCGGTCTGGAACGCCAGCGTCCACAAGCCTTTGCGCGGGTACTCGATCAACAACACCTTGCGGAACGACTGCCCGCCGGAGGTGAATACCGTCTCGGTGAGCTGCTTGACGGCTGAATAAATGGGACGCACCAGCGGGATGCGGTTCAAAAACTTCTCCCACATCGCCACCAGCTCGCGGCCGAAGAAATTGGCGACCATCACGCCGGTAATCAACACCACCACGATGGACAGCAACACCCCCAAACCGGGAATATGGAAACCGAGCAGCTTGTCGGGATGCCAATTCTGCGGCAGTACCAGCAACGTCTGGTCCATGAAATCGACCAGCAACTTAATCACCAGCACGGTCACGCCGAGCGGTAACCACACCAGCAGACCGGCGATCAGATAACGGCGTATAGGAGACATCGGGTTACCTGGATGCGATCATGCGTCGGTCATGCACGGCGGACAAGTCCCTGTCCCGCAGCCCGCCGCGGCGGCCTCTTTCTTCTCCGGCTTCTTCGCCCCGCCCTTGAAATCGGTCTCATACCAGCCACTGCCCTTGAGACGGAAGCCGGCGGCGGAGATCTGTTTCTTCAACTGCGGCTGACCGCACTCAGGGCATTCCACCAGCGGGGCATCGCTCATTTTCTGTATTGCCTCCAAGGAATGACCGCAAGAAGAGCATTGATATTCATAGATAGGCATGACGAACCTCACAATACCGAAACAAAAAGCAAACATCGCTATCAAATAGGGCTAATTATACACTTTTCAAGACAGCGGATGGGGCTATGGTTCATCGTATACTCGGGTAGAATGCTCCCACCCAAATCTCCACGAGCGTCTCCCATGCAACCTCTCCCCGCCACCCCCATCCCCGAAACCCGTAACGACTGGAAAACCCTCCGCACCCTGCTGCCTTACCTGTGGGAGTTTCGCACGCGGGTGATACTGGCGATGGCTTTTCTGGCGCTGGCGAAACTGGCCAATGTCACCATCCCGCTGGCGCTCAAGGAGGTGGTCGATGCATTGGATGGCGCGCGACATGCCGTGGTGCTCCTGCCGCTCGCCCTGCTGATTGGCTATGGCGTGCTGCGCATCGCCAGCACGCTGTTCGGGGAGCTGCGCGACATGGTGTTTTCCAAGGTGGCGCAGCGCGCCATCCGCAACATCGCGGTCAAGGTGTTCCGCCACCTGCATGCGCTGTCGCTGCGCTTCCACCTGGAACGCCAGACCGGCGGCATGTCGCGCGACATCGAACGAGGCACGCGCGGCATGAGTTTTCTGTTGTCGTTCATGCTGTTCAACATCCTGCCGACAATCCTGGAAATCGCATTGGTCACGGTGATCCTGTTCGTCAACTATAACGCCTGGTTCGCCATCATCACCATCGGCACGATCGTCATCTATATCATCTTCAGCCTGGTGGTAACCGAACAGCGCATGGCGGTGCGCCGCGTCATGAACGAGATGGATTCCAAGGCCAATACCCGCGCCATCGACAGCCTGCTCAATTACGAAACGGTGAAATATTTCGGCAACGAGGAATACGAGGCGCGGCGTTTCGACGAGAACATGGCGGTGTGGGAAAACGCCGCGATCAAGAATCAGACATCGCTGTCGATGCTCAATCTCGGCCAGGGCGCGATCATCGCCGTCGGCGTGACACTGCTGATGATCCTGGCCGGCCAGGGCGTGGTGGATGGCAGCATGACGCTGGGCGACCTGGTGCTGGTCAATGCCTATCTGCTGCAACTCTTCATCCCGCTCAACTTCCTCGGCTTCGTCTACCGCGAGATCAAGCACTCGCTCACCGACATGGAAAAGATGTTCTCCCTGCTCGACAAGCCGCAGGATATCCGCGACAACCTCGGCGCGCCGACGCTGGTCGTGGGTAACGGTAGCGTGCGCTTCGAGCACGTCGACTTCGGCTATCAGCCCGAGCGTCAAATTCTGCATGATCTCGACTTCGAGATTCCCCCGGGGCACAAGGTGGCGGTGGTCGGAACCAGCGGCGCCGGCAAATCCACCCTCTTACGCCTGCTGTTCCGCTTCTACGACGTGGACGGCGGGCGCATCCTGATCAACGGCCAGGACATCCGTGAGGTCAGCCAAAACAGCCTGCGCGCCGCCATCGGCATCGTCCCGCAGGACACGGTACTGTTCAACGACACCATCTATTACAACATCGCCTATGCCAAGCCGGACGCGCCGCGCGAGGAAGTGATCAGTGCCGCACGGATGGCCCATATCCACGACTTCATCGAATCGCTGCCGCAGGGTTACGACACGCTGGTCGGCGAACGCGGCCTGAAACTCTCCGGCGGCGAGAAGCAGCGCGTCGCCATCGCCCGCACCATCCTCAAGAATCCACGTATCCTGATTTTCGACGAAGCGACATCGGCACTGGACTCCCACTCCGAACAGGCGATCCTCGCCGCACTCGCCGAAGTGGCCGCCGACCATACCACGCTAGTCATCGCCCACCGCCTGTCCACCATCGTCGATGCCGATCAGATCCTGGTCATGGAACACGGCCGCATCGTCGAACGCGGCACGCACGGTGAACTGCTTGGAAAAGAAGGAGTTTATGCGCGAATGTGGGCATTGCAGCAGCAGGAACGGGGGAAGGAAAGGGCGTCGGCCGGGGGGGTGGAAGCAACCTTAGTTTCTCTCCAGGATCTGGGCGTTTAAGCCGCGTCGTATACCCGCCAGCACAACCGCTTGAACTTTCCGGGTGTGCTACCATCATCATTGATATGGCCGCCAAACACACCTCACGCCACCTCGACACCCTGAAGCTGCGCCGGGTGGCGATCGACACCTACCGCGAGAACGTCGCTTATCTGCACCGCGAATGCGCGATCTACCGCGCGGAGGGATTTCAGGCGCTGTCGAAAATCGAGGTCAGCGTCAATGACAAGAAAGTGCTGGCGGTGCTCAATGTGGTGGACGACGCCGCGATCGTGACCCCTGATGAACTGGGCCTTTCCGAACAGGCGTTCGCGCAGATAAAAGCGGCGGAGGGTGGACTGGTGCGCGTGGCGCATGCCGAGCCGCCGCGTTCGATGGATGCGGTGCGCCGCAAGATCGGCGGCGAGCGGCTGAGCCAGGAAGATTTTTCCGCCGTTGCGATGGACATCGTTGGCAACCGCTATTCGAAAATGGAGATGGCGGCTTTCCTGGTGGCGATGGGCCAGGCGGGGCTGGACCGGGACGAGGTGTATTCTCTCACCCGCGCCATGATCGAATCCGGCGAACGGCTCGACTGGCATGAACCCTTAGTGGCGGACAAGCACTGCATCGGTGGTATTCCCGGCAACCGTACTTCGATGCTGGTGGTTCCCATCGTCGCCGCACATGGCATGCTGATCCCCAAGACTTCGAGCCGCGCCATCACCTCCCCCGCCGGCACCGCCGACACGATGGAGGTGCTGGCTAAGATCGATCTGCCGCCGGAGGCGCTGCATCGCATCGTGCGCCAGCAACGCGGCTGCCTGGCATGGGGCGGCACGGCGCGGCTCGCGCCGGTGGATGATGTGCTGATCTCGGTCGAACGCCCTTTGGGCATCGATTCCCCAGGCCAATTGGTGGCCTCCATTCTAGCGAAGAAGGTCGCCGCCGGCTCCACCCATCTGTTGATCGACATCCCTGTGGGGCCGAGCGCCAAGGTGCGCCACATGCACGAAGCGCTGCAACTGCGCAAGCTGTTCGAATTCGTCGGTGACCGGCTTGGGCTGCATCTGGAGGTCATCATCACCGACGGCCGTCAACCGGTAGGCCGCGGCATCGGCCCCGCCCTGGAGGCGCGCGACGTGATGCAAGTGCTGGAAAACGACCCGCAAGCGCCGGCCGACCTGCGGCAAAAAGCGCTGCGCCTGGCGGGAAGGGTACTGGAATTCGACCCCGACGTGCGTGGCGGCTACGGCTATGCCATCGCGCGCGATATCCTCGATTCGGGGCGGGCGCTCGCCAAAATGAACAGTATCATCGAGGCACAGGGACGACAAGCACCGCACCCCGCTCCCGGCCCTCTTACCTACGAAGTGACCGCGGATCAGGATGGCATTGTCACCGGCATCGACAACTTCCTGCTCGCCAGACTGGCGCGCATGGCGGGCGCGCCGATGGACAAGGGAGCGGGCGTCGACCTGTTCAAGAAACTGGGCGAACCGGTAACAAAGGGGGAAGCGCTCTACCGCGTACACGCCGAGTTCAATGCCGATTTCAATTTCGCGCGCGCCCTCACCAGGGAACATGGCAACGGCTATAGCATCGGCACAACGGAACAGGTGCCGCAATTTTATGTGGAATTCTGATGCTGGTACTCGGCTTCCCTGACTACCAGGAACCCTCACAACGGCTGGCCACCGCGCTGAATGTGTCCAGTGCGATAGTGGACATCCATCACTTCCCGGATGGTGAAAGCAAGGTGCGTTTGCCGATCGGATTGCCTGATACGGTCGTCCTCTGCCGCAGCCTGCATCATCCCAACGACAAGCTGATCGAACTGCTGCTGTGCGCTGCACAAGCCCGCGAGCAAGGCGTCCGGCATCTCGCACTGGCCGCTCCTTATCTGTGCTACATGCGCCAGGATCGCGCCTTTCAACCCGGCGAGGCCGTCAGTCAGCGCATCATCGGCGGCTTTCTGGCCGGGCTGTTCGATACCGTGGTCACGGTGGACCCGCATTTGCACCGCATCGCCCATCTGGAAGAAGCGATACCCGCCAGCCGAGCCATCGCCTTGAATGCCGCGCCGCTGATGGCCGATTTCCTGCGCGTCCGGCTGGATCTGCCAGCGCCGGGGCCGCTGCTGATCGGTCCCGACGAAGAATCGGAACAGTGGGTGCGCCTCATCGCGCTCGGCTGCGGGGCGGATTACGCAGCGGGACGCAAGCAACGTGTCGATGATCGCACCGTCAGCATCGCGCTGCCCGCCGTGGATTTTCGCAACCGTACCGTGGTGTTGGTGGACGATGTCGTCAGCACCGGGCATACCCTCGCCACGGCAGCGCGGCAGATCGGGGCATTGGGGGCATCCGCCATACATTGCCTGGTCAGCCACGCCTTGTTTACAGAAGACGCCGAAGAGGCGCTCAGGCAATCCGGGATAAAGGAGATCTGGAGCACCGACAGCATTCCGCACCCTACTAACGCTCTCGCCCTCGCCGATCTGCTGGCGCAAGCGCTGCCGACACCATGCCCTTCTCGCCGCTCTACCTGATCCTGCTCGTGTTGCTGGTAGGCATACTGCTTGCCTTCGTGCAGGTCGGCCTGTTGACCATTGCCTTCGAAAAACTCGGTCTGTCGGCCGCCTCGACCTTCACCCTGTTATATGCCTCGCTGTTCGGCAGCCTGATCAACTTGCCGCTGTTCAAGATCAAGGCCGAACAACCCTCATACGACATGTTCGAAGCCATGCCCGCGCTGCTGCGCGGTCTGCTGCGCCAGCGCATGCCGGAATTCACCGGCAAGACCCTGATCGCCGTCAATGTCGGCGGCGGCCTGATTCCGATCGTCTTTTCCTGGTACCTGATCCAACACCACCCCTTGAGCCTGACTGAAGTGGTCACCGCCACGGCGATCGTCTCCGCGATCAGCTACGTCACCAGCCGTCCCGTACCGGGGCTGGGCATCGGTATGCCGATCTTCGTCGGCCCCGTCGCCGCCGCCCTCACCGCCATCCTCGTCTCACCCGAACATAGCGCCCCCCTCGCCTATATCTGCGGTACCCTGGGTGTATTGATCGGCGCTGACCTGTTGCGCCTCAAAGACATCCGCAAAATGGGCGCCCCCATCGCCTCCATCGGCGGCGCAGGGACGTTCGACGGAATTTTTATTACGGGGATCGTGGCGGTGTTGCTGGCATGAGAAATTCATCATGAAACAAAGAACTATCCTAATCACCGGCTGCTCCACCGGCATCGGCCGTTGCGTGGCCGAAGGGCTGGAGGCGCGTGGCTACCGGGTGTTCGCCACGGCGCGCAAGGAGGAAGATGTGGAGGCGCTACAGGAGAAAGGGCTGGAGAGCCTGCGCCTGGATCTGGATGACTCGGATTCCATCCACGCCGCGGTCGATGAAGTCCTCGCCCGCACCGGCGGCCGGATTTACGCATTGTTCAACAATGCCGGTTATGGTCAGCCGGGCGCGGTGGAGGATCTTCGGCGCGAGGTGTTGCGCGCGCAGTTTGAGACCAATCTGTTCGGTGTGCTGGAACTGACCAACCGCATCATCCCGCTCATGCGCGCCCAAGGCCAGGGGCGCATCATCCAGAACAGTTCGCTACTGGGTTTGGCGGCGATGCCTTATCGTGGCGCCTATAACGCCAGCAAGTTCGCACTCGAAGGACTCAGTGACACGCTGCGCCTGGAACTGACCGGCAGCGGCATCCATGTCTCACTCATCGAACCCGGCCCGATCAAGAGCCGCTTTCGCGCCAATGCCCATGCCGCCTATAAGCGGAATATCGACCCTGAACACAGCGCGCATCGCGGACGCTATGCCAATCTGGAACGGCGGCTGGCCAAACAGGGTCCCGCCGCCCCCTTTACCCTTCCGCCGGAAGCGGTGCTGAAAAAGGTGATCCATGCCCTGGAGAGCCCACGCCCGAAGATACGCTATTACGTCACCGTGCCTACCCATTTCATCGGCGCCATCAGGCGCGTCTTACCCTACCGGACGCTGGACCGGGTGCTGGCGTGGATCAGCGGGGAGGGGAAACGGTAACCCCCTCAAGGAATTCGTTCAATTTCAAGCCACTCTGCGGTATCCTATTGCAATTTGAAGAAAATTAAAGTTACAGGCGATGCAAAACACCTCTCTGAACAGCTTCGGCACCCAATCGACCCTCTCCGTCGAAGGCAAAACCTATCATTACCACGCGCTCCCGGCACTGGTCAAAAACGGCGTCGGCGACCTGTCGCGGCTGCCTTTTTCGCTGAAGATCCTGCTGGAAAACCTGCTGCGCTTCGAGGACGGGATCGCCGTCAAAAAGAGTGACATCAAGGCTTTGCTGGGCTGGAAACCCACCGCGGAACCGGACAAGGAAATCTTTTTCATGCCCGCGCGGGTGCTGTTGCAGGACTTCACCGGCGTCCCGGCGGTGGCTGATCTGGCCGCGATGCGCGCCGCGTTGCAGCGCCTTGGTGGCAATCCGCGCCGCATCAATCCTTTTACTCCAGCGGATCTGGTCATCGATCATTCGGTGCAGGTCGATCAGTATGGTTCCGCAATGGCCTTCCAGGCCAACGCCGACCGCGAGTTCGAGCGCAACAGCGAGCGCTACCAGTTTCTGCGCTGGGGCCAGAACGCCTTCGACAATTTCCGCGTCGTGCCGCCGGACAACGGCATCGTCCATCAGGTCAACCTCGAATATCTAGCCCCTGTCGCCATGATTTCGGAGAAGGACGGTATAGCCTGGATCTATCCCGACACCGTGATCGGCACCGATTCCCACACCACCATGATCAACGGCTTGGGTGTGCTAGGCTGGGGCGTGGGCGGCATCGAGGCCGAAGCGGCGTTGCTGGGCCAGCCCAGTTCGATGCTGATTCCGCAGGTAGTGGGCTTCAAGCTGGTCGGCAAACTGCCCGCCGGCGTCACCGCCACCGATCTGGTGCTGACCATCACCCAGGTGCTTCGCAAACGCAGCGTGGTCGGCAAATTCGTCGAGTTCTATGGCCCCGGCCTCGCGCAGCTGACGCTGGCGGACCGCGCCACCATCGCCAACATGGCCCCGGAATATGGCGCAACCTGCGGCATCTTCCCGGTGGATGAACAGACCACCGGCTATCTGCGCCTCACCGGCCGGGATCATTTGATCCCCCTGGTGGAAAGTTATTACCAGGCGCAAGGACTCTGGTATAACCCCGGCCAGCCCGAACCCGCCTATTCCGATACCATTGTGTTCGATCTCGGCTCCATCGTGCCGTGCCTGGCCGGTCCGTCACGCCCGCAGGATCGCGTCGCGCTGGGCGAGGTGCGCGGATCGTTCCGCAAGATGCTGGTCAGCCAGTACAAGGAAGAGGCATCCGGCCTCGACAAGGGAGATCTGAATCATTGGTTGAACGAGGGCGGCAATCCGGTGCTGGTCACGCCCGAGCTGGCGCCGGTGCACCCCGACGAAACCATGAATGTGTTCGGCACCTGCGTGCCAGTGCGCCAGCCCGATGGCCTGGCCTACAAACTATGCCACGGCTCGGTGGTCATCGCCGCCATCACCAGTTGCACCAACACCTCCAATCCCTCGGTACTGATCGCCGCCGGTCTGCTGGCGCGCAACGCGGTGCAGCGCGGCTTGCAGGTCAAACCCTGGGTCAAGACTTCGCTCGCACCCGGCTCGAAGGTGGTCAACGATTATCTGACCAAGTCCGGTCTGATGCCTTATCTGGAGGCACTGCGCTTTCATATCGTGGGCTATGGCTGCACTACCTGCATCGGCAACAGCGGTCCGTTGCCCGACCACATCTCGCAGGCCATCAGCGACGGTGATCTCGCCGTGGCCTCGGTGTTGTCCGGCAACCGCAACTTCGAAGGACGCGTCAATCCGCTGGTGCGCGCCAATTACCTGGCCTCGCCGCCGCTGGTGGTGGCCTACGCACTGGCGGGCAACATCAATGTCGATTTGACCGTCGACCCCATCGGCGTCACGCCCACCGGCGAGATGGTTTATCTCAAGGACATCTGGCCCTCCAATGAGGAAATCGCGGAACTGGTGCGCACCGATGTCTCGTCGGCACAGTTCAAGCGCAGTTATGCCGGCATTTTCCAGGGCGATCGCACCTGGAACGGGCTGGAAGTGCCCGCCGGACAACTGTTCCAGTGGAGCATGGATTCGACCTATATCAAGGAACCGCCCTTCTTCGACGGCATCGCCGCCCAGCCGGATGCGCTGCCTGACATCCATCAAGCGCGCGTGCTGGCGCTGCTCGGCGATTCGGTCACCACCGACCATATCTCACCCGCCGGATCGATCGGCAAAAACAGCCCCGCCGGAAAATATCTGATCGGCCTCGGCGTGCCGCCCTCCGAATTCAATTCCTACGGCGCACGGCGCGGCAATCACGAGGTGATGGTGCGCGGCACCTTCGCCAATGTGCGCCTCAAGAACAGATTGGTCGCGGGCGTGGAAGGTGGCGTCACCCTGTGCCTGCCAGCCGGCGAACAAATGTCGATCTACGACGCCTCGATGCGCTACCAGGCCGAGGGCACGCCGCTCATCGTCATCGCCGGCAAGGAATACGGTACCGGCTCCTCCCGCGACTGGGCCGCCAAAGGCCCAAAATTGCTCGGCATCCGCGCCGTCATCGCCGAAAGCTTCGAGCGCATCCACCGCTCCAACCTGGTCGGCATGGGCATCCTGCCGCTGCAATTCCTGCCCGGTGAGAACGCCGAGACACTGGGCCTGACCGGACACGAAACCTATGACATCGGCGGCCTGACCGCGCTCATGCCAGGACAAAAGATCGAAGTCACAACGACCTCCGCCGATGGCGGCGCCAAACGCTTTACCGTGCTGTCGCGCATCGACACCGCCAACGAGGTGGAATACTTCCGCCACGGCGGCATCCTGCCTTATGTGTTGAGACAGGCGGCGCGGCAATCCCCCTGAAAACGGCGGCTGGGGCAGACCTTCGCTATAATTGGCACCAATTCCACCCATGACAACGAAAAGGGTTTGTTTTGATACACACCACTCCTTCTGGCGAGACACTCTCCCCTGACGTCTCCACCTTCCAGGGTCTGATCCTGGCGCTCCAGAACTACTGGGCCGCCCAAGGCTGCGTGATTTTGCAGCCTTACGACATGGAAATGGGCGCGGGGACGTTTCATCCGGCGACCTTTTTGCGCGCCATCGGGCCGGAGCCGTGGAATACGGCTTACGTGCAGCCCTCGCGGCGCCCCACCGACGGACGTTACGGCGAAAACCCGAACCGTTTGCAGCACTATTACCAGTTTCAGGTGATGCTCAAACCCTCGCCGCTCGACATTCAGGATCTCTACCTGGGTTCGCTGAAAATGCTGGGGATCGATCCACTGGTGCATGACATCCGTTTCGTCGAGGACAACTGGGAATCGCCCACCCTGGGCGCGTGGGGCCTGGGCTGGGAGGTGTGGCTGAACGGCATGGAGGTAACGCAGTTCACCTATTTCCAGCAGGTGGGCGGTCTGGAGTGCTGGCCGGTGACCGGCGAGATCACCTATGGGCTGGAGCGCATCGCCATGTATTTGCAAGGTGTGGAGAGCGTATTCGATCTCACCTGGACCAACGGCCCGCAGGGCAAGGTGAGTTACGGTGACGTGTTCCACCAGAACGAGGTGGAAATGTCCACCTACAATTTCGAGCACGCCGACACGACGGCGCTGTTCGCCTGGTTCGACACCTGCGAGAACGAGAGCGGCAAGCTCATCGAGGCCGGTCTGCCGTTGCCGGCCTATGAAATGGTGCTCAAGGCTTCGCACACGTTCAATCTACTCGACGCGCGCCGCGCGATTTCTGTGACTGAGCGTCAACGCTACATCCTGCGTGTGCGCACTCTGGCGCGGGCGGTGGCCGAGTCCTATTATCAGCGCCGTGAAGCACTGGGCTTTCCGCTGGTACAGGGAGACAGAGAAAAGATACAAGAGGGAAAAGAAAAGAAAGAAACTCCACTTCCCTCCGCCTCAGGTGAACGCCGCGATTTGCTGGTTGAAATCGGGACGGAGGAACTGCCGCCGAAGGCGCTGAAGACGCTGACCGAGGCATTTTGCGCAGGGATAGTAGGAGGACTGGCCAAGGCCGGACTGGAACATGGCATGGTGCGGCATTATGCGACACCGCGCCGCCTTGCGGTATGGGTGCGGGATCTCGCCGCCACCCAGCCCGACCGGACACTGGAACGGCGCGGTCCGGCGCTCAATGCCGCTTTTGACGACAATGGTCTGCCCACCAAAGCCACCCAAGGCTTCGCGCGTTCCTGCGGTGTAGAAGTAGAACAGCTCGAAAAACTCGAAACCGATAAAGGCGCGTGGCTAGTGTTTCGCTCGATGCAGGCAGGCCGTGCCACGGCGGAATTATTACCTGCCATCATCGAGCAATCGCTGGCGGCATTGCCTATCCCCAAGCGTATGCGATGGGGTTCATCGCGTGTCGAATTTGTGCGCCCAGCGCATTGGGTGGTGGTGTTGTTTGGCGACGAGATTGTCGACACTGAAATTCTTGGCGTACGCTCGGGCCGCGAGACACGCGGGCACCGTTTTATGCACCCTCTCCCCATGTATCTGGCCGAGCCCGCCGCTTATGCCCCGCTACTCGAAACCGAAGGCCGGGTCATGCCGGATTTTGCCGCGCGGCGCGAGGCGATCTACGGACTGGTGCAAGAGAAGGCCGTATCCGTGGGCGGCGCCGCGGTCATCGACGATGCCCTGCTCGATGAAGTAACCGCGCTGGTGGAATGGCCGGTGGCGCTGATCGGCCAATTCGAGCCGCGCTTCCTCAGCGTTCCACAGGAGGCGCTGATTTCCACCATGAAGGGCAACCAGAAATATTTCCATACCGTCGACAAGACCGGCAAGCTGCTGCCCTGGTTCATCACCATTGCCAATATCGAAAGCCACGATCCCGCCCAAGTGCGCGCCGGCAATGAGCGCGTCATCCGGCCGCGCCTGACGGACGCAGCGTTCTTCTGGGATCAGGATCGCAAGCGGCGCCTGGAACAGCACCTGGAGACACTGAAAACCGTCGTCTACCAGACCAAGCTCGGCACGCTCCATGACAAGGCCCAACGCGTTGCCGCACTGGCGAGGCAGATTGCTGCAGATCTCAAATCCAACCAGGCGTGGGCCACCCGCGCTGCCCTGCTCGCCAAGTGCGACCTGATGACCCAGATGGTCGGCGAATTTCCCGAGCTGCAAGGCGTCATGGGACGCTATCTGGCGCTGCACGACGGCGAACCGCAGGACGTGGCGCAAGCCCTCGACGAGCAGTACATGCCGCGCCATGCCGGCGATACCCTGCCGCAGTCCGCCACCGGCCAGGCACTGGCCATCGCGGAAAAACTGGACACCCTGATCGGCATCTTCAGCATCGGTCAGGCGCCCAGCGGCGACAAGGACCCCTTCGCCCTGCGCCGCGCCGGCCTGGGCGTGTTGCGCATCGTGATCGAATGCGCGCTGGACCTTGACCTGCGCCAGCTCCTGGTCGCGGCAGCAAGCAACCTGGCCGGGAAGCCGGTGCTGAACGACATCGAGAACCAGGTGTTCGACTTCATGATGGAGCGCCTGCGCGCCTATTATCATGAACAAGGCATCCGCCCCGACGTCTTCGAGGCCGTACTGGCGCGCCGCCCCACTCGTCCTCATGACTTCGATCGCCGCATGCGCGCCGTTACCGCGTTCCGCACCCTGCCCGAGGCCGAGAGCCTGGCGGCGGCGAACAAGCGTATCTCCAATATCCTGCGGCAGGCCGCCGAACGCGGGGAAGCGATACCCGACGCGGTCGCCGGTGCCCTGCTCGCCGAACCCGCCGAACACGCGCTCGCCGAGCAAGTCACCGTGATCCGCGCCGAGGTCGTGCCTTTGCTCGAAGACGGGGATTACACCCAGGCCATGGTGCGCCTGGCGCGGCTGCGCGAGACGGTGGATACCTTCTTCGACAAGGTCATGGTGATGACCGAAGACGCGGCGCTGCGCACCAACCGTCTCGCCCTGCTCAGACAACTCGCGGAGCTGATGAACCAAGTAGCGGATATCTCCAGATTAGCGACATAACACGTAGGGTGCGTCCTACGCACCCGTAACATTGATCGGCAACAGCGATAATGTGCGGTGTGCGCGGGACGCACCCTACCGGTATTCACCTCACAACCCATCCACACCATGCTCATCCTCCGCTCCCTCCTGTTCTCCCTCGGCATGACCCTCTCAACGCTGGTCTTCGCGCCACTCAGCCTGCTCACCTTCCCTTTGCCGTTGCGGTACCGCTATGCCTTCATCACGCAGTGGTGCCGTTTCAATCTCTGGTGGCTGGCAATCACATGCAATCTGCGCTACATCGTAGAAGGACGGGAAAACATCCCAAACACGCCCGCCATCGTCCTGTCCAAACACCAGTCGGCATGGGAAACGCTGGCCCTGTCTCTGATATTCCCCACCCAGGTATGGCTGCTCAAGCGCGAGTTGTTGTGGGTGCCTTTCTTCGGCTGGGGCCTGGCGATGCTCAGGCCAATCGCCATCAACCGCAAGGAAGGCAAAAAAGCCATGCAGCAACTCCTGGAACAAGGTGAACAGCGCCTGAAAGACGGCCTGTGGGTGGTAATCTTCCCCGAAGGCACGCGCGTCGCCCCCGGCGAAAAACGCCGCTACGCCCCCGGCGGCGCAGTTCTCGCCCGTCACAGCGGGCGGCTCATCGTGCCAGTGGCGCATAACGCCGGCGAATTCTGGCCACGCCGCGGCTTCATCAAGCGTCCCGGCACGATCCGCCTGGTAATCGGCTCACCGATAAATCCCCAGGGTCACCGCGCCAGCGAAATAAATGCCGCTGTCGAAACATGGATCGAAAATAAGGTGCTGGAGATCAGCGCCTGTCATTCAAATCAATTGAATCAATAATTCGAAACAATTCGCTATCAGAGACGGAAATCCTTATGTAATCTGTCAAAAATTATTCAAAAAGGCTGAATTATCATGGATGAATTATTACTTAACCCCGCCTTCCAGGCGGCCATCGTGCCCTTCGCGATCGCGCTGGCCGCCGGTTTTCTGCTGAAATACGCCGGCTGGCACTGGACCGGCTTGGCTGTGGTGCTGGGCTTTTATGCCAGCGTATCACTGATCACGGGCTTCGAGTTCACGCCGCTCAGTAGCACGCGTAAAATCATTTTGCTGGGAATGATCGCCGCTGGCGTGGGTTTGACGCTTGACCTGCTCAACCTCAAACAACGCCATCTCTTACCTCTGCTGGCCGTGTTCGGCGCAGGCGCGCTGTTGTGGGTCATCTGGCCGCCGTTGATACGGATGGAAGGTGCCGAAAAATGGCTTTATGGGATTGGCGGCAGCGCCTATGTGGCCTGGCTGCTGGCGTCGCTGGAAGGACTGCGCAGCCGCGCCCTGCGTGCCGACGCCGCACTATTCAATCTGACTCTGGGCACCGGCCTTGCGGCGATGATGGGCGCATCGGCCCTGCTCGGCCAATTCGCTGCGGCGCTGGCGGCGGCCATCGGCGCCTTCCTCCTGCTGAGTTCGTTCAAAAAAACCCTGCCGGTGGGATTCATCATGCTGCTGCCCGTAGCGCTGATCGCCGGGCTGATCGGCGTCGGCGCGCTGATATACGCAAAACTGCCGTGGTACTGTCTGCCGATCCTGGCCGCCATACCCCTGCTGGCGCGCATCCCGCTACCCGGAAAACCGCCGTTGTGGGGCCAGGCGCTGGCGCTGGTACTCATGACACTGCCCGGCGCGGCGGGCGCGATATACGTTGCCTGGAAAATCGCCGGCGCACCACCGATGTAAGAACCAGTTCATCACGACTGACACACCCTCAACCACCACCAAAGGAGAAAACCATGCGTAAACTCGCACTCGCCGTTGCCTTGACCACTCTGTCTTGTACCGCCTTCGCTGCGGCGGAGAACTATACCATCGACCCTGATCACACCTATCCGCACTTCGCCATCAATCACCTGGGCTTTTCCACCATGCACGGCCGCTTTAACAGCACTAAGGGCAAGATCGTCATGGACCGCACCGGCAATACCAGCGCGGTAGACATCACGATTGACGCGGCTTCAGTCGATACCGGCCATAAAAAACGCGATGACCATCTGCGCTCGCCGGATTTTCTGAATGTCGCGGAATTCCCCGAGATCGCCTACAAATCCACCAAAGTCACGTTCAACGGCCCCTCCAAGGCGACCGTCGACGGCAATCTGACCATCGCCGGCGTCACCAAACCGGTGCGCCTCGACGTGCAGCGCATCAACTGCGGCATCCACCCGATGGACCCGAAGAAGGAAAAATTCGTCTGCGGCTTGGACGCCACAACCAGGATCAAACGCTCGGACTTCGGCGGGAAATTCGCGCTCCCGGCGGTGGGTGACGAGATGGTGATCACGCTGGAAGCCGAAGGCGTGCGCAACTGATCGACGGCACACAAGCTGAAAATACCGCCGTAGGGTGCGTCTCACGCACCGCAATGAAAAAGAATAGTGCGCACGGCGCACCCTGCGGTCGATGATTATCAGTCAAGCGCATTGCTGAGCCTGGCGAACTGCGCCAGGCTCAACACTTCCGCACGCAGGCCAGGATCGATATCCTGGGCGCGAATCTGCTCGCCGGTCAACAACCCTTTGAGGGTATTACGCAAGGTCTTGCGGCGCTGGGAAAAAGCCTGGGCGACGAGGCGGGAGAAATTCGCGCGGCTGGCCACCTCGACCGGCGGCGCGGCGTGCGGCACGAGACGCACCACCGCCGAGTCCACCTTGGGGGCGGGGAAGAATGCGCCCGGATGGACGACGAACAAGGGCTCGACGGCGCAGTAATACTGAATCATCACGCCCAGCCGCCCGTAGTCCTTGCTGCCGGGCGCGGCCGCCAGGCGGTCCACCACCTCTTTTTGCAGCATGAAGTGCATGTCCTGTATGCACTGAATCTGCTCCATCAAATGAAACAGCAGCGGCGTGGAAATGTTGTAA
>SBBG01000218.1 GCA_005240065.1 Gammaproteobacteria bacterium
ACACCGATTGTGGCGCCGTGGGGTGCTAGGTCAGGTTTTTATCCAGGCTCATCGGAAAATTCTGCCCGCGAGGCATTGAACTCAATTGTTGGCGCAGATGAGAAGGGAGTAGAAAGGGTTTTCGCCTTTGCCTCAGCGATCAAGCGTGTGCGAGATATGCTGATTCAGCACGGTTTCAGTGACAAACCAAAAGATGAAGATAAATTAATGCTTCTAAGGATATGCAGGGCTGAGTTCCCTGATGAAGAGTTGGCATGGCTTGATAGCTGTTATGTGCTAACAGCGGATGACAGGCAGTTTCCACCTCTACTTGGTACCGGCGGCAACGAAGGCAGTGGTAGTTATGTGTCAGGTTACGCACAGCAGGTTGTGGCTTGTATTGTTCATCGCAAACATGACGCAGCTTTGATTGCTGGACTGTTTGCCGACGCGGTGCCAGCCTCGACCAGTGATCAAACCTTCGGTCAGTTTTCGCCAGAGGCCGCTGGCGGTGTAAATATGGGAGCAGGATTTTCGGGAGATTCGACCACCAATCCTTGGGATTACCTTTTAGCACTGGAAGGGACATTGGCATTCTCCTCTGCTACAACACGTCGATTGGATTGCAGCTCTGGAAATCAGTTCGCATTTCCATTCACAGTGCAGATGAGCACTGTGGGTCATGGTGGTTTGGCTAATCAGGAAACAGACAAGTCACGAGCGGAAATCTGGTTACCTCTGTGGAATCAGTCTGTACGGTGGAATGAGCTTAGAGTGCTGCTTGCGGAAGGACGTGTGACGGTAGGGCGGCGACCAGCGAGGGACGGTCTTCAGTTTGCGATGGGGATTGCCAAGTTGGGGCTTGACCGTGGACTAACATCATTCCAGCGTCATGTAATCGTTGAGCGGCTAGGCCAGAATAATTTGGCGATCCCGCTACAGAAAATTGTTGTTAACCGGAATCCTGATATTGATTTGATCGAACAACTTGAATCAGGCCAGTTTCTCGACCGGCTACGCGAGTTTGCACGCAAGGATGAGGCCCCGGCACGCATCCGTTCCCGCATCCGCCAGTTCGAAGACGCTCTCTTTGAGCTGGCCCAGCGCAGCGAACGGCGCACATTGCAAAATGTGATCATTCACCTCGGCGCACTGTCGCAACTGCTTGGTAAAAGCACCAAGGGACGGGAGGCCGTTCCGATGCCTGTGCCCACCCTCAGTGAAGAGTGGGTATTGAAGGCGGATGATGGCAGCCCGGAGTTTCGCATGGCGGCGGCGTTGGCTGGACTCGGTGGTATGGGGATGCCGATGCGCCCGTTCCTTTCGCCCGTTCAGCATGAGAAAGATGGTCGTTGGGGTTGGGATGCTGAATCTCGCTTGGCTGTTTGGGGTGAAGGTGATCTGGCTGGCAATATGGGGCGCGTGATTGATCGCCGCCGTCTGGAGTCGCTACGTCAGGGTGATGAAACAACGCCGTTCCAGTTTTTCGCCGGGGTGAGTAGCGGTGATGTAGCGGCCTGGCTCAATGGCGAGGTGGATGAGGCCCGATTTGCCGGTCTGTTGTCTGGTCTGGTGCATGTGCGTATTCCAGAGCATCTGACGAGTCGCAGTGAAAGAGCGGTGTTGCCTGCTGCTTACAGTGTGCTCAAACCCTTCTTCACGCCTATGGGCTTGCTTACCCACTTTGATCTGTTGCCACCTGATCGCAAGCTGCCACTACCCGGTGAGCTGGTCACCCGCCTGCAATCTGGCGATGTACAGAAAGCAGTGGAGATCGCCTGGCGGCGTCTGCACGCCGTAGGTTATCCACTGCTACCTCATCCCAATAAACCACCGCTGGCGCATGGCCTCAGTGGTCCACGCCTGCTGGCCGCACTGGCCGTACCACTCGCACTATCTGAACTGGCGCAATGCCTGCGCACCATGACACGCAAACCAACCAATGAAACTGTTTAATTCCAAAGGGAGATGACCATGATGAATTTCGATAGCCTTAACAATAGTCCACGCCTGCTGATCGAAGCCCGGCTCCGGCCAGTGCAAGGCACACGTTTCCAGCCCACCGGCTTTCCTGATCTTGGAGCTGCTACATACGATGGTCCCGATGGCCGTCGTATGTTGTTGGTGGAATCTCCTCAGAGTGTGGCGAATCGCTTGGAAAAAGAGTGTTGGGATGAACCCAATAGTAACTGGGTCGATGCCCTTAAAGAGTTGCCATACATAAAGGTGATAGATCGCACAGGAGAGGTTGTAACCAATTCTGTTCTAGAGGCCCACCGCACAAATTCTGAGTACATCGCAAGAACTGCGGATTTTATTGCTTTAGTAGACGATGAAATAAAGTACAAGAAAGATAAGCCATTTGATGTTCGTAAGCAATTGGTTCCTTTTCTACTCAAACGCGACATCAATGCGATGATTCACGGTGTTTTTCTGGAAGAAATTGCCGGTGTTATTCGATTGCCACGAGTTTTGTCAGGCTTCATTGAGGCTGAGGATGTCAATGATGCAGAAAGTGGCGGTGTGAAATTCAATAGGGTAGAACCTGGGCTGAAAGAGGGCGATGGGAACATTACATATCCGAAAAGGGAATTCACATCGCCACGTATCACCGCTTACTTCAACATCGACCTCGCCCAGATTCGCGGTTTCGGTTTAGGTGAAAATGTAGAAACATTGTTGATTGCACTGTCGCTCTATAAAATCCGCCGTTTCCTCGAAGCAGGTCTGCGTCTGCGTACTGCCTGTGATCTGGATGTGATGGAGCTTGCTGCAACACGCCCGAATGATTTCACTATCCCTTCAACAACTGACCTGGAGCAGGCGTTGCCTGGATTGATCAGCGCCGTGGCAGATGAAGGTCGCTTTGCCGAGCCTCGAGTGACTACGGTTCGGTGGGATGGCTCTTCCAAGAAGAAGGACAAAAGATAGAAGGATTCGGATAAAGGTGGGAACTAAACCATGCTTGCACTCTCATTCACATTTCCTGGCGGGCGTTATCATGCCACGCCGTGGGGTCGGCACGTCAACGAGGCTGATCTGGAGTGGCCGCCTTCGCCATGGCGCATCGTTCGTGCCTTGATTGCTGTCTGGCATCGCAAGCTGGATCATGAGCAGCGTGATGTTGCCGTGCTGGAGCGCCTGCTGGGGAAACTTTCAGAACATGCGCCTCACTATCAAATACCCGATGCCGTTCATGCCCACACCCGCCACTACATGCCCGGCAAGGGTGATAAAACGACGCTGGTCTTCGATGCCTTTGCCCGGCTGGATGCTAATGCCGCCGTGACAGTGGTGTGGCATGGTCTCGAACTCGATAGTGAGGAGTCGGCCTTGCTGGATGAGTTGCTGGCGAAGCTTGGTTTTCTTGGCCGCGCCGAAAGCTGGGCTGATGCAGTGCGATTGCCGGAGTGGTCAGGCGAATGCAACTGTGTGCCTGGCGATGAGGCGGTAGACACGGCTACGGGCGAGGTAAAAGAGCGGCTGTCGTTATACATGCCAATGCCGCCCGCCGACTACCTCAACTTCCAGTTAGCGCAGCGGGAAGGGCTCGCCAAGCGGGCCGATCTGAAGCCGCGAGATCGACGAACTATCGAAGCCACGCTGCCAGCCGCCTGGCTGGCCGCTGTCTCTCTCGACACCTCCGATCTGCGCGCCGCTGGCTGGAGCGCGCCTCCTGCCGCGCGGCGTATCGCCTACGTGCGACCTGCCGGGCTGTTGCGCCCGGTGGCGCAAGTGCGAACACAGTCACGACAACACAAGTCGATCAGCACTTTGCGTTTCGCTATGTATGGCAAACCGCTGCCGCTCATCAACCATGCGGTGCGTGTGGGCGAGTGGCTACGCATGGCTGCCATGAGTCGCGTAAAGAGTGTATGCGGCGAAGAGGTGATCCCATCCATCATCTCTGGCCACGGCCTGAGCACGGAAAACCGCCATGCACACGCCTTCTGGCTGCCGGAAGATAGCGATGACGATGGCCACATCGATCACCTGCTGATCCACATCCCGGCTCAGATCGCCGGGGCCGAACGCAAAGCGCTGGAGTCGCTACAAAAACTCTGGAACCGCGATGGCCAAGTGTGGCGCCTGGTACTTGAGCACGCAGGCGATGTCGAGGAGTTCACCCAATCCAGATTGTGTGCCCAAAGTTGCGAATTCATCTCCACCACCCCCTACCTCATGCCCTGGCATATGAAAAAGGGCTTCACGGCGGCGGATCAGATTCGCCGTGAATGTGAACATCGCGGCTTGCGTCATCTGACTTCGGTAGAGCCTGTATCAACCTTGCCGGTAAAAGGGCGGCAGCTTAGACCCATCGACTTCCACCGCTTCCGCAACAAACGGGGATTGACGCAACCCGACACCCACGGCGGCTTCTGGCGACTCACCTTCGCCGAACCGGTGCAGGGGCCGCTGGCGCTGGGATTCGGTTGCCACTTCGGGCTAGGGCTTTTCAAGCCGATGAAGGTAACGAACTAGGGGCATTGCCAAATGGCCATATACTGCCGCACATGCCTTGGTGCGCTATGTGATTTCTGCCTCTGGTACGACTTCAATGGCGACGAGGATGGCGGTTATACGGGTGACGGCTATTGCCGATTGCACAAATTCAACCATGAGCCAGATGAAGGGTGTGACAGTTTTCATTGCAAACTGGCCAAGGAGGGTAACAGTGTCTCTGGGCCTCTACGATAAAGACGCCAGTCTTCGCAAGGCAGCCTTACCTTTGCGCTACTGTAAGGATATTCTCAATGACAAGAGGAGGCGCCATGTCCACAGCAACCATCACCAGCAAAGGCCAGGTAACGATTCCCGTATCAGTGCGGCAACGTTTGGGCGTGCAACCGGGCGATCGAGTGGGGTTCATCGAGATGGAGAACGGTGTGTTCCAGTTGGTGGCGGCGAGCTGGGATATCCGGTCGATGAAGGGGCAGGTGTCCAAGCCTGCAAAAGCGGTGACCATCGAAGAGATGAATGAAACCATCGAATCGAGAGGCCGCGCTTGATCGGGCTCGATACCAATGTGGTGATTCGTTATCTGGTGCAGGATGATGCCGCTCAGGCGTGTAAGGCGAATCAGTTGATGGAGTATGTACTGGTGGCCGATGCCCCTGGCTTTATCAATTTGATGACCTTGTGTGAAATCGTTTGGGTACTCAAGCGCAATTATCAGATGGATAAGTGGGGCTTGGTTAGCATTGTTGATGGATTTCTGACTACGAAGCAGCTCGTTGAGGAAGATGTCGCGGTGGCTTGGAAGGCATTGCGCGTCTACGGGGCGGGCAATGCAGATTTTAGTGATGCTGTGATTGCCTGCGCAAATGCCACACATGGTTGCGATAAGACGGTGACGTTCGATAAACGGGCGGCAAAGCTTGATGGCATGAGGTTGTTATAGCCGTTCCACGCCGGATGTTGGATTTCGAGTTCGCCGGATAACTGCGCGCTGATGAGTGCCATGTTCATTCCCCTTGTCTGGTTTGTGTATTACATTTTAGGTTGTCAATTGGAGTTTGTTGCAAGATGAGATAAAGGTGTCACCATGACCCACAGCACCCAACAAGAACTCCCCCTCCCTTTCCCCGAATTCACCGGCGACATGCCGCTGCTGCCCGCACGCATGGTCAACGAGTATGTCTTTTGCCCACGTCTGGCTTATCTCGAATGGGTGCAGGGGGAGTGGGTCGACTCGGGAGATACGGTGGAGGGACGTCATGCCCATCGACGCGTCGATAAGCCTTCGGGCGATCTGCCCGATCCCGAAAGTGAGGATGAGGAGAAGGTCCACGCCCGTTCGATCACCCTGTCGTCCAATCAGCTTGGGCTGATCGCCAAGATGGATCTGGTGGAAGGTGAGGGCGATGTGGTCACGCCGGTGGATTACAAAAAAGGCAAGCGTCCTCACATCCCCAAGGGTGCCTATGAGCCGGAGCGGGTGCAGGTCTGTGTGCAGGGGATGATCCTGGAGGAACAGGGTTACACCTGCAACGAGGGATTGCTCTATTTCGTCGAATCAAAAGAGAAGGTGCGAGTCGTTTTTGACGAAGAACTGCGCAACCGTACCCTTTCCGCCATCAACGGTCTGCGTCTGGTCGCGGCTGGTGGCCAGATGCCACCACCGCTGGAGGATAGCCCCAAGTGCGCGGGCTGTTCCCTGGCGCCCATCTGCTTGCCCGATGAGGTCAATTTTTTCCGCCGAGGTAATGTCAATCCACGGCCATTGGCGGTGGCGCAGGATGAGGCACTGCCGCTCTATGTGCAGGCCAACCGCGCCAAGGTGGCCAAGAGTGGTGAGGTACTGGAGATCAGCATCGAAGACAAGGTCGTGACTCAGGCGCGGCTGATCGATGTCTCGCAACTGGTGCTGATGGGCAACGTCTATGTTACCACCCCCTGTCTCCAGGAACTGATGCAGCGCGATATTCCCATCAGTTGGCACTCGTATGGCGGCTGGTTCTTCGGCCACAGCATCGGTACCGGCCACAAGAACGTCGAGCTTCGCACTGCCCAATACAGGGGCAGTTTTGACGAACAGATCTGCCTGCGTATTGCACGGGGACTGGTGCAAACCAAGATCCTCAATGCCAGAACTTTTTTGCGTCGCAACTGGCGTGGTGAAGAGAGGCCCGCTGATCTTTTCGATGAAATGAAGCGTGATGCGATGCATGCCATGAAGGCGCAAAGTTTACAGGAGTTGCTCGGCATCGAGGGTTCCGCCGCCGCGCGTTACTTTGGCGCCTTTGGCAACATGCTCAAACTCGATAATGATGAGAAGAGCTTTGCCTTTGATTTCACTAACCGCAACCGGCGCCCGCCCACTGATCCTGTGAACGCGCTTCTATCCTACGCTTACACCTTGTTGGTGCGCACGTGGACTGTCACTCTTAGCGCTGTCGGTTTCGATCCCTATCGCGGTTTCTATCATCAACCCCGTTACGGAAGGCCCGCCCTGGCGCTGGACATGATGGAGCCCTTCCGTCCGCTGATCGCTGAATCCAGCGTCGTCAACGCTATCAACAATGGTGAAGTCAGGCCCAGTGACTTCATCTACGTTGCCGGAAGCGTCAATCTCGCCAGTGATGGGCGCAAACGGTTCATCGCCGCCTTTGAGCGGCGTCTGAGCCAGGAGATCACACACCCCCTTTTCGGTTACAAGGTAAGCTACCGTCGCCTCATGGAAGTGCAGGCGCGGTTGCTGGGACGCTACCTGCTCGGCGATTTGCAAGAATTCCCCGGCTTCACCACGAGGTAAATGCGATGGATGAACATCTCTACGTAATCACCTATGATATCAGTTGTCCCAAACGGTGGCGTAGCGTATTCAAACTGATGAAAGCCTACGGCGAATGGTTGCAGCTCTCCGTATTCCAATGCCGCCTTAGCCGAAAACGTCATGCTGAACTTCTTGCCACACTTGATGAAATCATCCATCATGATCAGGATCACGTCCTGATGCTTGATCTCGGCATTGTCGGCAAGGTAGACCTTCGGGTTGTCAGCCTTGGAAAGACTTTCGAAGCGGTGAAGCGTGAGCCTATAATCGTTTGAAATTTTTTGCCGGTTGGGTGCGAGCGCTGCGGTAATGGCCAAAAACCCGGGAAGCGCTCGCAAGGATGTAGCTCTTTGAAAAATCGGGAAACTTTTAATGTCGAAAGGGTCGCCAGTCAAGGCGCTTCGGCTATATGCTGTTCGATATTGCGCACCGATCGCAAATAAACGGTGCAAACCATGCCGCACAAGACCCGGAATAGGGGCGGTTTTCCGCAGCGAAATGCTGCGGCCTCATTGAAGCAGATTGACGGATGAAGGGCAGACATGACCATTAAATGTTTTCCGCAGCGAAATGCTGCGGCCTCATTGAAGCCAAACATCGCTAAGCACGCAAACGCCAAGAATGTTGGTTTTCCGCAGCGAAATGCTGCGGCCTCATTGAAGCGCCAAATCCGTTGCTGTTAGGACATTCTCCCTCC
>SBBG01000016.1 GCA_005240065.1 Gammaproteobacteria bacterium
GGGCAGAAAATCCATCAGCTGTGCGAACAAGGTTTTGCCGGTGTACATGGGGAGCCCTCGGGGAAAGATTCCCCGGAAGATCCCCTGAAAACCTGTTCGCGTTCAAGTCGACACCACGTTTTTTTGTCGAAAAATTGCTATGACTCATTGAGTTATGCGATAACACGGCTAAGTTAACCGGACACTAGTGGGCTTTCTCCAGAAATGCGAAACCCGCCCGATGCGCGTGCATCAGGGCGGGTCTCAGGGTTGAATCAGTGAATCAGCTTTGCTTCAGATCTCGATGATTTCCAGCGTCAGGCTCGGTGCCACGCTCTCAATGGCGTCGTCGCGCACAAACACCTTCTGGCCTGCAGCCGCAGAACCGCGCGCCTTGATCCGACCGCCACCGGGCAAAGCGACCGTGACCACGCCGGAACCGACATCGATCACGGTGCCAGCCTGCAGCGGAGGGTCGGGAATCAACTGGCGGAATTGCTCATAGAGGTTATGCATAGCCCTGCACCCCCAGCGTCTGCCAAACCTCGGGCATCCCGGCCTCGACCTGGGTCGAGCGGACGAACCCGAGGCGAGTGATACTGCCGTCCCGGTACTCGACGAAGGCCCCTGGTTCGATGATCCCGGTCTCGGCCAGCACCGGCAGGCGCAGACTGACTTCGATCTGCTGCCCCGTGTCGGCCAGCACGGCGATGCCATGTTGCCGCGCGGCCGCCGCTTCAGTGATCAGCGGAGCGACCACCATCGGTGCCAGCACATCTCCGGCAGTCCCGGCCCGGGTCACCTGCCCGAGCACGCCAACGTCCTGCCCGGAGACGAACACACGGTTGTAGGCGGGTTTTTCCAGCCAGCGCAGCGACTCGCGGGCGACGGCATCGACGGGCCGCACGAAATCCGGCGTGACCGTGTTCCATTCCCAAGGAGCCACCGGGTAGCGATGGCGCACGCGAATACTCTGTGTCGATGGGTGTGGGATCAGGTAGCCACCAACGGCACCAGCGATGGCGGTCAGTGCCTCGATCCACGTTCCTTGTTGCGCGAAAGCCCCGACCGGGACGTTCCAGTCCGTCAGGCCCCAATCGACCGTCCAGCCCAGTGGAATGCCATTGACCGTGAGCACGTCATCCATCAACTGCCGAGCGGTGCGGCTCTCGGCGTTCGAGAAGGTCATCACCGGGGCGTAGGGAGCGGCCAGCACGGCATTGCGGCCCCGACCGGCGATGCGGATGCTGGCATCGCCGAAGATGCGTTCGCGGCTGATGTTCTCGGCGTGCACACGGAAGGTGGTGCCGTTCACGCTGGCTATGAGCTCGACGGGCCCGGATGCGTTGTCGGGTGCAACCAGGGACTCAGCCTTGGCTGGCAACACCGCATCGAAGCCCCACGCCCACGACGACGAATCGAGCGACAGCGAAAGGTTGAACACCGGCACCGGTGCGCCGTCGGACACGCGGTACAGGGTCACGTCATTGATCACGAAATACACCCTCCGAACAGGAACGACCACCGGCTCCCCATCGGGGGGCGGTGGGTCGATGTGGTTTTCACAGAGGAACAGCAGATGCCCGTCGGTCGCGGTCAGCGCGGCGAACAGCAGGTGTGGGCTCGGCCCACCATTCCAATTGGGGCAAGGCTGCGGCACGGGCGGCTCGGGTACCACCCACAGGCTGATGCCCGGTGGCGGTGGCACCGCCTCCTGATACCTGCCGCGCCATCCCCTCAGTTCCGGCCGCGCACTCTGGAAGTCAGAACCTTGGCCTCGCGAGACCAGGATGGCGGTTTGCCACGGGGCAACTCGCCCGGCGCGCTTGGTGCGGTCGCCGTCCTGATGACGGAACCGCGTGGCATCCCGCAACGGGCCTGCGTTCTGGAACAGTCCTTGTCGGGCCGCCTCAAAACGCGTGGCGTCCTGGTGCGCGAACCACGTCGAATCCTGCAGACGGGTCGCATCCTGATGGCGAGCGCCCCGTTGCTCGGGCGCGGCCACCAACACCGGCGGCAACTTGTGCTCGACGCCTTGCGGAACACCCAAGGTTCGCCGCCAGAACGATTCCCAGCCTGCAGGCGTGGCGGCGGCGTCCTGTTGGCCCTGCGTGGAACCATCCTCGGACTGTCTCGCCACCTGCCAAGGGTGCTCGGTCTGGCCCACCGTAGGTCGCTGCGTGCGCGAGTAGTACCTGACCTCGCCGGAGAACACGACACCCGGAAGACTTGCGCCCGCCACACTCAAGGGCACGCTCGGGCGCAGCAGCAGCGTGCTCACCGTCAATGCCGGTAGCTCGGCCAGCAACTCGGCCCGGGCCGGGGGGATGAACTTGATGGTGACGGCCGGCAACGGCAGGCTGGCCAGCACCGTCACGTCGTTGCGCGGTGCGATGAATCCTGCCCCGAACACCAAGTCGGCGTCGGTGGCGGCGGGTTGGTCGAACAGCAGGTCGACCAACGGTGGCCCGATCTGAATGCTGACCCCGGGTACTGGCAACGTGGCGGCCAGCGTCAGTTCGCTGGGTGCGCTCGGCACGGCCTACCCCAGGATCGCCGACACCATCCGGGCATCTCCACCGAGATACAGATTGGTGCTGGCCAGCTTCACGTCGCCACTGCCGTCGGTGCCGCTGCAGTCCAGATCCAGGGCTGTAACCTCGTTACCATTGACCAGCCGCGCCCAGGTGGCGACCCCGGTACTGGTGATCAGGCCATCCTCCTGCTGCGTCAGCGTCAAGAGCCCGCCCGAGATCGTGCCAGCGGGCTTTGTCAGCCTGATCTCGACCAACATCGCGCTCGTCGGGCTCAAAGCCGGGGTGGCGGGCCGCGTCCCGCCGTAGATGCGCAGACGCGCCGGGTTGCTGCCTGCATCCAGGAATGCCAGGGTGCCCGCCAGTCGCGCCTCGTTGTGTTCGACAGTGATGGCAACGGTCACGGCATCGTCTCCGGGTGAAGGTTGTCCGCGATCACGGCGCGGTACATCTGTTTGTAGTCGTAGCTGACCACGGTGTAACGCTGGGCCGGGTCGATGTACTCGAACCGGTACGCGCCAGTGGCGTCGCTCCAGGTTTCGGCCACCAGGACGCGGGTGTTCTCGCTGAATCGGAAATACCGGCGATGGGTTTGGCACCGTCGTTGATCCCCCCCGACATCGCCGCTCCGTCACCGAAGCCACTGTTCCAGCGGGTCACGCTCCAGGCGCCGTCCAGATGCGCGAACCGGTAGCCTTCGGAACCGTTGCCGGTGGTCATCCACAGACCGAGGTGCTTACGGGCAGACGGGTCGGTCAGGAACTCGATATCGGCCTCGAACCAGAAGTCACCGTGGGTCGTTTCGTTGAAGCGCAGGATGGACTGGCTGGTCGGTGCCGCAATGTCGATGGCCTGCTGCGCGCTGTTGTGCGTTGCGGACATTCCGCCGAGGACGGTGGTGTAGCCGGTTGCCGGAGCCGTGGCGAAGGTTTCGCTCAACGGGTAGCTCATGGCTTACCTCCACGGGCCAGTGATGTCGAACGCGATCTGCGCGCCTTCGGTTTCCGAGCTGTATTGCGTCCTGACCAGCAAGAAGCGCTTGCCTGCCTGACCGACCACGTTGTCGACGATGGTCTGGTCACTGTAGGGCCGGTCTTGGGGCATCCACAGCATCCCAGGCAGGATGCCGCGCATATGGCCGTCCTCCTGCCGGACGTAGGTGGGCAACAGCCACAAGCTGTAGTCCGCCCCGTTGGGAAACGGCGTCGGGCCGCGGCCGCAGATCTGCTGGCCGTTGTTCGTGTTCAGAGAAGTCAGTCCAAACCGGACGGGATTGCCGAGCTGGGTGTGGTTTCGCAGCAGCACTTTGCCCGTGAAGTCCAGCGAAGAGACCAGCCCGTAGCCGTTGTACTGCCCCGGGTAGCTCTGGTACCCGCTGCTGCTGTTGCTCCAATAGATGTCGTCAGCGCAGAGCACGGTGCCGTAGTTATCGCCCGGTTTGAAGCTCGCGATGTCGCCAAAGCAGTAGCAATTGCGCCCGTACCATCCGTATCCGGCGGCATTGCTGCAGAAGAGATAGAACAGCCGGTCGTCGCCGACGAGCACCCAGTTCCGATTTCCGGCACCACTGTCGCCGGAGTTGTCATAACCGCCTTGCCGCGCGTGGTACCACTTGTGCCAGCCCCGCTGATTTGACTCAACCTGCTTCCAGTTCTGCGTCGGCTTGTTCGGGTCATAGGGGGCCTGCGCACCGACGATGGTGTCGATGTCGGCCAAGTCCTCGACGATGCCGACATTGGCCCACTTGGCCCAGGTGGTGGTGTAGCCAGGCGTCTTGAGACTGTCGTCGATCAGCAGAATGTTTTGCGGCGACTGCGGGTTCTTGCTGCGGTAGGCGGCCTTGTTCGTGCCCGCGAACGGCTTCTCCCACCCAAGAGGAGCCACCTTGGCGCTCAGGTTCGTGGTGGTCGTTGCGGGTGACACCGGGGTGCCCGTCACCGCGTAGGTGAACGTGGTCATGGTCGTCGTGAGCACGCGGAATGAACCGTTGTACTCGGGCTGCTCGGCTCCGGCGATCAACACCACCTGATTTGGCTGGTAGGCGTGTCCAGCCGTGATGGTGGCGGTCGCCACACCATTGGCGAAGATCAACGTGTCGATGGCCTTCAGGGCGAAGCCGTTGACCAGGCAGGCATCGAGCATCGTCACCAGATCGCCCCAATTGTTGGAGATCTGAGGCGCGCCGGTCATGCCGCTGTTGAAGTATTTGACGGTCAGGTCGGTCATCTCAAGGGTTCCTGTCTACGGTTTAAGGGGTGTCGACGTCGCCGCGAATCAGCAACGTGAAGTCGTCGTCAGGCACGGATTCCGGCCCTTGCTGGACGGTGCGCACGACCCAGATAGGGAACTGCGCGCCGATGGTGTTGAAGCGCAGCACGTTGCCGGTGGCCCAGCCATTGCCCCATCCGAGCGCGGGCAGATGGAAATACGGCACGCCGGTCGCCGGGTTGTTGGGGGCGCAGTCGGCACTGGTGTTGCCCGTGGCAATCACACCGACGTTCTCTCCAATGACCTCGAACGAGGTGCTGTTGGTCATGCGCACGATCCAGCGTTCGGTCAGCGCGCCACGATTGGTCACGCGGATCGGGTACTGCGTGTTGTTGAAGGTCGCTGTCGCCGAACTTCCCGACAACGCGTCCGACCACGCGCCGTTCCACGTCGCCTGGTCAAAAACGAGGCTGACGCGGGCGAACAGGTCACCTGCGACCAGGGCGCTGGAGACGTGACTCCCCAGCGGATACTCGTGCGTCAGGGCGCGCGTGAAACTGATCTCGCCGCTGATCTGCACGTCGCGCACCACGGCCATGTCCTCGATGCGGTGCTCGATGGTCACGGGCTGGCTGTAGCCCGTCACGTTGGTGAAGGTGACGGTGCCCGCTTCCAGATCGGTGGTGTATCCGGTGTTGATCACCGCTGCGTCGTGGCCTACGACGCGCACGCGCGACAGGCGCGCACGGGCGCAGTTGATGGTCTGGCCGTTGCCGACCGAAGTGGTGATCTTGCCGGTGTGGCCCACCACGGCGAAGCCGCCCGGGCGAAAGATCGGCACGCGCCCATCGCTGGGCAGCCGCACCGGATCGATGCCGAGCAGATCGGCATCCAGCGGCAAGTAGCTGTAGGCCACCGCGCTGTAGCGCACGCTGGACGCAGCCACCGGCTCCGGTCTGAAGATCTTGCCGTCCGTGCCGACCAGATCTGCGGCGTACCAACGCCGCATGCGGTGCGCGGTCTATACGCGTAAATCCACGAAGAAGGACTGGATCAGGAATACAACTCGATCGATGCGCAGCGCGACGCCGGTCATGCCTACATCGCCAGCCAACGAGCCGAGGGATGGATTCCGGTGGCAGACGACTACGACGATCCGGCATTCTCGGGCGGCAATATGGAACGCCCGGCGCTCCAGCGGATGATGGCGGACATCGAAGCTGGCAAGATCGATGTGGTGATCATCTACAAAATCGACCGCCTGACACGCAGCCTGGCGGACTTTTCCAAGATGGTCGATGTGTTCGAGCGCCACAGTGTTTCGTTTATCTCGGTCACCCAGCAGTTCAACACCACCACCTCGATGGGGCGGTTGATGCTCAACATCCTGCTCTCCTTCGCCCAGTTCGAACGCGAGGTGACCGGCGAGCGCATCCGCGACAAGGTCGCCGCCAGCAAGCGCAAGGGGATGTGGATGGGCGGCGTGCCGCCGCTCGGCTACGACGTCGAGAACCGCCGGCTGGTCCCAAACGAGCGCGAGGCCAAGATCGTCCGCCACATCTTCCAGCGCTTCGTCGAACTCGGCTCCTCGACCCTGTTGGTAAAGGAGCTGCGGCTCGATGGCGTGACCTCCAATGCCTGGACCACGCAAGACGGGCGGGTGCGCGAGGGCAAGTCCATCGACAAGGGCCACATCTACAAGCTCCTCAGCAACCGCACCTACCTTGGCGAGTTGCGGCACAAGGACCAGTGGTACCAGGCCGAACACCCGCCCATCATCAGCCGCGAACTGTGGGACAGCGTCCACGCGATCCTGGCCACCAATGGACGGGTGCGCGGCAATGCAACGCGTTCCACCGTGGCGTATCTGCTCAAGGGCATCGTCTTCGGCAACGATGGCCGAGCGCTGTCGCCGTGGCACACGACCAAGAAGAACGGGCGTCGCTACCGTTACTACGTGCCCCAGCGCGACACCAAGGAGCACGCGGGCGCCTCGGGCTTGCCGCGATTGCCCGCAGCTGAACTGGAGTTGGCAGTGCTTGATCAACTGCGCGCGATCCTGCGCGCCCCGAATCTCCTGGGTGAGATGCTGCCGCAGGCAATCAAGCTCGATCCGGCCCTGGATGAAGCCAAGATCACCGTGGCCATGACCCGGCTCGATGCGATTTGGGATCAACTGTTCCCGGCCGAGCAGACCCGGATCGTCAAATTGCTGGTCGAGAAGGTCATCGTGTCGCCCAACGACCTCGAAGTGCGGCTGCGCGCCAACGGCATCGAACGCCTGGTGCTGGAGCTGCGCCCCGAGCCGGTCGAGCAACAAGAGGAAGCACGGGCATGATCGACATCCGCATCCAGAAGACCGGCGAGCCGGACATCCTGCAGACGAGCGACGGCAGGCTGACCCTGTCGGTACCGATCCAGATCAAACGCCGCAGCGGGCGCAAGCTGGTCACGCTGCCAAACGGTGAAACCGCCCCGGTGAGGCCTTGGGATGTAGCTCCAACGCCGCTCCAGTTGGCGCTGGCCAGGGGTCACCGCTGGCTCGCCATGCTGGAGTCGGGGGAAGCAAAGTCCCTGAAGGAGATCGGCGTGCGGGAGGGGATCGACAACAGCTACGTGAGTCGGATGGTCAACCTGACCACGCTGGCGCCGGACATCGTGGCCGCGATCCTGGACGATACGCTGCCGAACCACATCACGCTGTTCGATCTGGCGGTCGACCCGCCGGCGCTGTGGGATGAGCAGCGGGCGAGAATCGCCGGCTCAACACCAGCGTGAGGTCACTGGTTGATCGCTGTTTCCAGTGCGCGTAGGCGATCGACGATGGCGTCGAAGGCGGGAGGCTCGCCGATGAACATGCCCGCGCCGATCATGCGCTGGAAGTCGTCGCGCAGCACGGCCAGCGCGGCGGTGTCCGGAATCAGTTTGAGCTGCCCGACCAAGCACGCGTCGTAGTTGGCGTAGCTCGCGTTGTAGAAGACCTTCTTGTGTTTGACGACATCTGCGAGCAGAGCACGATCGGTCACTGCTGCCTGACCATGGACTTGATCAGCCAGCATTGCCAGGTCGTACCAGTGGCGTGACAGGCGGGAGGCCGAGACGCGGAACTCGTTGCGCTGACACTCGACGTGCATCAACGTCGCCTTCTCCCAGAACGTACGTGCCGGGGACAGCACACTTAACGTCGAGCGAGGGAATTCGAGTTCGGCGACATGTTCCGCGATGTCGGGCTGCACCTCGTGCCCCTCGTTCGGTTCGGTGATATTGCGGCCACCAAACTCGATCAGGACGCTGTTGCCCACATAGTCCCCTGGAGCTTTCAGAACGGTTGGGTAGTGCACTCGCAACTGCTCGCCGTCATCGCTGACCTCGAGGCGGAATGCAGCGGCATCAAACTCGGCCGCCAGTACTCTCTGGAAGTGCGGTGCCACGACACCGTGGGTATGGTCGCGCACGAAGGACTTGAGATCCTCACTGAATTTCTTCAGTCGGTTTCTGGACACGCCTACGGCAAACGGGTCGAAGGAAGCGTCCAGGCCGCGATAGTCGAGCGTGATGTCCACGTCCTCGGAGAAACGGGCAATGGCGCCGAATACCTTGGAGAGCGAGGTGCCGCCCTTGAAGGCCATCGGAAGTCGACCGGGCATGGTGAACAGGGTCTGCAGCACCCAGCAGACCCAGACATCCTTTTCCAGCACGACGGGCGAGCGGGCGAGTTGCGGGGCCAGAGCCCGGTAAATTTGGGACTGCTCCTCTCGTTTGAGATGCAGGAAGGACTCAGGCATGGGCTGCCATCCGTTCGTTCCGGAAGATGGCGTCACTCATCCACGCAGGCATTGAGCGGGTGGCTGACTTCAAGACCTCGAACTCGCTCGATCCCAGCTTGCGCCGAATCTTCTCAACGATGGCCGGAGTGACTTCTTTCTTGCCGAGATACCACATCGCTGCCAGTGCAAGTCCGGCTGGACGCCCCGCCAGAGCCAGCTTGCGCTGGCAGACGTGCTGCAGTCGGATCTCCATCTTGCCGACGCGGATGCGCTTCGACGGGCCGGATGTCACGAATACCGACTGGGTCGGAACCTGCGTGGTCAGCTCGAGCCGACGCGCTGCTTCGGCCCCGTGAACCTGAACGACGGCACCCGTGGTCTTGGCGACCGTCTCGGCCACCCTTAGCGGCGAGGGGCTAACCTTGCCGACGAAACGGCTGACCTCGGGACGCACAAAGACGCCGCGCGTCACGCGCTCGATCGACCCGGCCTTGACGAGGCGAGATAGGGTCTGATCGACGGACGCACGCGTGCCGCACTCCAGGAATGTTGTCGGGGTGAAAGGCTCCCCGATCGGCATCTCCTCGATGCGCTGGCGAATCAGCTCGGCGGTCTTGGTCGTCTTGTTCATGTATGAAAATATACGCGAGTTTCTGACAAACTGCAAGTACGGTAGCTCGTGGGGATAAGCTTGTGTTCTCTCTGGGTAGCCAATGCCGCAATCCAACCGCTTGATTAGTCCGCGCGTAACGCGTTGATTTATAACGGTCGTACTTGCGTCCTTTGCGGACTTCGGGCCACTTTCGGGGAGCGAGGTCGGAGCGAGGAATGGCCAGGAGAGAGTGGAATGTGGCCGAGAACGGTCAATTCGGGTGGCAGGCGAAGTCCGCAGGCATTCGCAGGAACCCGCACGAGTACGCGGAAACTGGCGCGATCAGGCAAGAAAAAACACCAACCGAGAACGGTTGGGGTTTCATTATTGGGGCGGCGACTACCGAACCGACGCCGTAACCGGCTGAAAAAAACAAATTCGACCGGAGCGTCATGTGAAGTTGCCCCAAGAGTTGCCCCAGATGCCTCCAGGTGCCCCGTGTCGCCTGGAGGCTATACAAGCGTTTCCTTATATTAATGCGTAAATTCTATGCAATATCGGGGTACGGGGAACTGGCGCACCTCATATTTCATACACCACCGCCGGTCAGTGTCCCAAAGCCCTGCAACGGCTTCAGGCTCGCCTTGGGCGCAGTGCCCCAGGTTAGGGTGGTCGATCCGCTGGAAGTGCCTACAGGCACCACAGGCGGCCGTGTAGCCGGGTTCTGGCGGGGGTGGGATTTGCCTTGCCCGCCTCAGGAAATACGCCAGGGCTTGCCCATCCCTCTGGCACTGGTCGATCACATCGGCGATGACCTCCGTATCGGTTTCGCCGATATGCGCAAGCCGGGCGCGTATCGCCGCTTCTTCCTCAGCCGTCAACGCCGGAGGCTTTGCTACTGCTACAGTTGCCGCGTTCGCTGTTTCTTGTGTCGCCAGTATGGTGCCACCCCCATTTGCTACTGCTACAGTTGCTACTCTTGCTACTGTTGCCGGTTCTTCCCTGGGTTGAGTAGCAAAAGTAGCAAGAGTAGCAGTAGCAAGGTTCCCGGTATCGCGTTTCCGAATCAGGGCGGATAGGGTCATGGTGCCACCCCCACCAGCGCCGGGTTAAGGTGAATCGTCAGCCGCTTCCCGTCCTTTTCCAGCCGCA
>SBBG01000125.1 GCA_005240065.1 Gammaproteobacteria bacterium
ACAGGTCAGGATGCTTTCATCGCCGCGGGTTTCGATTGACGCCAGTACGCCGGGACCGCGCGGATTGCGGATGCCGATGCGCCAGGGACGGTCGCCGTGCCGGCCGATGGCGCGCAGATTGCCGCCGGCGTTGACGATGGCGTTTTCCACGCCGAGCTGGCGCAAGCGTTCGATGGCAAGATCGACGCCATAGCCTTTGCCGATCGCGCCGAAGTCGAGTTGTACGGCCGGGTTGACGCTGTGCAACCGGTCCTTTTCGAGGGTCAAATCCACCATGCCGGGATGTTGCGTTACCAGCCCGGCAACGGCCGCCGCATCGGGCGGCGGGCCGCCGGGCAGGTCATCTTGCGCGAAACCCCACAGCTTGATCAGCTTGCCGATGGCCGGATTGAACAGTCCCTCGGACTGCCGCGACAGCGTAAGGGACTTTTGCAGCAGCGGCAGGAGTGAAGGCGGCACGGTGACGGTGGCGCCGGAGGCGAGGGCCGTGTTCATGCGTGTCAACGGGCTGTCATGCCAGGCATGCCAATCGTTGTGCATCTGTTGCAGTTCCTCGCCGATCTGGCGGCTGGCTTCCATCGCCCGTTCTTTGTCCACGCCCCAGATGCTGATGTCGACGAGGGTGCCGAAGGTCAGCAATTGCTGGGTATAAAGCGGTTCTTCCTGTCTGGCGCAGGTGCTGAGCAGCAGTGCCAGCATGATTGCCGTTGTGATGGCAGGCAGTGTTCGCTTTGTATGGGTGAGTAATCGGAGGCGCACGGCGATCAGGGATGATGGTGTTCCGTCAGGTGTGTTTCTATGCAATCCATCAGCCAGCCGCTGATGTTGAGGTCGTAGATGGCGTCGAGTTCACGGATGCAGGTGGGACTGGTGACGTTGATTTCGGTAAGGTAATCGCCGATCACATCCAGGCCGACGAACATCAGGCCCTTTTCGCGCAGAACCGGACCCACCTGTTCGCATATCCACTGATCGCGTTCGCTCAAGGGGACGCCCTCGCCGCGCCCGCCGGCAGCAAGGTTGGCGCGCGTTTCGCCGGGCGCGGCAATGCGCGCCAGGACGAACGGCACCGGCCGGCCATCGATGAGCAGGATGCGCTTGTCGCCCGCGCTGATCTCGGGGATGTAGCGTTGCGCCATGATGAAGCGCGTGCCCAGGCGGGTGAGGGTTTCGATGATGACGTTGGTGTTCGGGTCATGCCGATGCACGCGAAATACCGATGCGCCGCCCATCGCCTCCAGCGGTTTGAGAATGATGTCGCCGTGTTCGCGCAGGAAATCGCGCAACTGATCGGCGTTGCGGCTCACCAGCGTCGGTGTGCAGCACTGGGGAAACCAGGTGGTGTATATCTTTTCATTCACATCGCGCAGGCTTTGCGGTTTGTTGACCACCAGCACGCCTTGTGCCTCGGCGTGTTCCAGCAGGTAGGTGGTGTAGATGTACTCCATGTCGAAAGGCGGGTCCTTGCGCATCAGGATGACATCGAGTTCGGCGAGCGGTCTGGTTTCGGTCTCTCCGGCGAAGTCGAACCAGTGATCGAGATCGTCCCGCACCGACAGCGTTTTCATGCGCCCGTAGGGTTTGCCGTCGCGCAAGAACAGGTCGCCCTGTTCCATATAGAAAATCCGCCAGTCGCGTGCCTGGGCTTCGAGCAGCATCGCCAGGGTGCTGTCTTTCTTGGGGTTGATGGTGGCGATGGGATCCATCACCACGCCCAGTTTGACGGTATCGCGCGCGGCGCCTGTGGTCATGCGCGGCTCTTGGCGATTTCCCGTGCCGCGGCGAGCAGGGCGAGGCGGGCGATCACACCATAGGCATAGAAGCGGTTGGAGTTGGCGTCCGGCGCTCTGTTGGGATCGGGGTTGTTGCAGGGTTCGGCGAAGGCCAGCGGCTCGAAGTGCATGCCCGGGGCGTTGAGATTCTCATCCACGCCGCGTGCGGTATGCACGCGGTAAAAACCGCCAACCACGAAATGATCCACCATGTAGACCACCGGTTCGGCAACGGCCTGCGCGTCGCCCCAGGTCTCGAAGGTGTAGACCCCTTCCTGAATGATGACCTGGGTGACCTCCTGCCCGCCCTTGCTGGTGGCCATGCGAGTGCGTTGCTTGCGGTTCAGCTCGTAGATTTCATCGACCGAGCGCACCGTCATGATGCCCATGCCATAAGTGCCTGCATCGGCCTTGACGATGACGAAGGGCGGCTTGTCGATCCGGTACTCGTCGTATTTGCGCTGAATGGAGTCCAGCAGGGCGCCGACATTCGTCGCCAGGCATTCCTCTCCCTCGCGCTTCATGAAATTGATCTCGCCGCACTGGCGAAAAAGCGGATCGATCAACCATGGATCGATGCCGATCAATTCGGCGAATTCCATGGCGATCTGCCGGTAGTGCCGGAAGTGATCGGATTTGAGGCGGTTTGACCATCCCAGTTCCAGCGGTGGGATGACCGGTTGTTCGAGTCCTTCGAGAATGGCCGGACGGCCACTCGACAGGTCGTTGTTGAGCAATACCAGACAGGGGAAAAAATCCTTCACGCCCAGGCGATCGCCCTTGCGTACCAGCGGTTCCAGGTGCAGCGAGCGGCCCGATGGCAGCGGTATATCCAATGGCGCGGTAAGATCCGGTAGCAATGAGCCTAGCCGCACTTCGAATCCCGCTTTGCCGAGAATCTCACTCAGGGTGGCGAGGCTTTCCAGGTAGAACGGATTGCGGGTATGGCTTTCCGGGACGAGCAACAGCTTCGCGGCGCGCGGACAGACGCGCTCCACGGCGGATTGCACGGCCTGGATGCACAGCGGCATGAAGGCGGGGTTGAGGTTGTTGAATCCGGCCGGAAACAGGTTGGTGTCCACCGGCGCCAGCTTGAAGCCGGCGTTGCGCAGATCCACCGAAGCATAAAACGGTGCGGGGGTATCCAGCCATTGGGCGCGCAGCCAGGACTCGATGGTCGCCTGACGCTCCAGCAAGTGGCGTTCGAGGTGGAGCAGGGGCCCGGTCAAAACCGTCGTCAGATGGGGTACGCCATACAGATGTTCAATGCTCATGGCGGTATGCCGTCCTGAGTGAAATGGGATTTTGTCGCATGGGCGACATATTAGCGCATTTTGGATGCCTGGAGTATGCGCCGGGAGCGCGGCAATAAAAGTAGGGCGGGTAAGCGCTTTTTGCGTAACCCGCCGAGCGTGCGAAGCACACGAGCGTTCTTATACGTAGCGACAAAAGCGTGCGCTGTGCGCACGACCAACTGCGGTTTCGCGCGCACAGCGCACGCTACGATTTATGTCGTTGTGTATAGTTAAGTTCCACTAACCGATTTTCTTCTTCGAAAAATACCAATCCGTGACTTCGATGCCAGGCGTTTTGACGCGTTCTTCCGCTGCCTGGGTGGTGGCGGGAGGCGGTATGATGACATCCTGGCCGGGCGTCCAATTCGCCGGGCAGGCCACGCCGTGCGCGTCGACCGTCTGCAGCGCGTCAACGACGCGCACGATCTCGTCGAAGTTGCGCCCCACGTTCAGCGGATAGTAGATCATGGCGCGCAGATTCCGTTTCGGATCAATGAAGAAAACGCAACGCACCGTCGCGGTGGTGGCGCTGGGGGTATGTACCATCCGGTACAATTGCGCCACTTTCTGATCGAGATCGGCGATCACCGGAAAGCGCACCTTCACGCCGAATTTTTCTTCGATGTTGCGCATCCAGGCGATATGACTATAGATGCTGTCGATGGAGCAGGCCAACAGCGCCACGCCCTTGTCCCGCAGGATGTCATAGCGTTTGGCGAACTCAATGAACTCCGTGGTGCAGACCGGCGTGAAATCCGCCGGATGGGAAAACAGGATGACCCATTTGTCTTTTTCCCAGTTCGACAAACGCAGGACGCCATGCGTCGTGTTGGCCTCGAAATCAGGCGCCGGGCCATTCAGTTCCAGACGCGGCAGTTCGGTGGTGGAAGTCTCTTGCGTTGCTGTTGTAGTCATAGGTATACCTCCCTGGTCAGGTGATGGGATGGGCGGGTTTGATGCCCACCGTGATCTTACCACTTTCAACTTGTTTGGGTAGCGGGTGTGCCGCGATTTTGGACCCCTTGAAAAATGAGTTCTTTTTCTCCATCTTATCCATTGACCATGCTTTTGCTCCCCTTTTCGCATGGGGAGTTGGTTGCTTGGTTAACGTACTACCCCGATCAACAAGAGGAGGTTGCCATGGAAGCCCGCGTAGAGACTCATCCCACGACCGACAAAGTCGTCAAGACAGCGCATGACACCATTGACAAGGTGGCCGGTCCTGCCGGTCACGCCGAAGATCGTTTCAGGGAAACCAGCCAGAAGGTGCAGGCCAGCGTCAAGGAAACCGCCGGTAAGGTTCAGGAAAGCACCAAGGAACTGGGCCATGCCATGACCGAATACATCAAGCAGAATCCGATGACCTCAGTGGGTATCGCCGCTGCGGCGGGGCTGGTGATCGGCGCCTTGCTCAGACGCTGACAGGCGATGCTGTAATGTCTCCGTCCGACCCGTCGGCTCAGCCAGCGGCGGAGCCGAAAGGCGCGGCGGAGGAATCCCTGGCAAGCGCCGGGGCTGGCCTCCTGCGCACCTTTCGCTCCATCGCTTCCGATATCCTGGGACTGCTCGCGCTCGAGGCGCGCCTTGCCGGCCTGAGCATTGCGGCGATGCTCGGCCTGGGTGTCGCGGCGGCCTTGCTGTTCATTGTGGCATGGCTGCTGCTAGTGGCGGGTATCGCGTTCTCGCTGGTCGATCTGGGGCTGGGCTGGGGAGCGGCGCTGCTCATCACGGCGCTGCTGAACGTCATTCTCGGTGCGATACTGGTACGGCTCATTTTCGTCTTCAGCCGAAACCTGTTGTTCAGGGCCACCCGTCGTCAAATCGCACCTGGTGCAAGGGGAGGAGCATGCAATGCGGCATCTGAAAAAAGCGATTGACCAGCTCGAATCGCAAATAGACGAGAACAAGCGCCGGGCATGCAGCCAGGCTCATTCCGTGCAGCGGATTTTCTACCGCAAAATAGCCACGCCCAAGGCCGCGATCGTGACCTTCGCCGCCGCGGTATTGGTGGGTTTTCTCGGGAAGAAACGCGCCCATAGGGGTGAGCAGCCAGAATCTGCGCAGGCAGCCCAAGGTGGCAAGCGCGATTGGCTAGGTACAGTGGATGCCGTGCTGCGCTTGATGCCGCTGATTTCCAGTGTCCGCGCTTGCTGCGAAGCGGCAACACAAGAGCGGAAGTGATAGGCATTTCCCGATATTCCGGTTTGGCTCACCGTCCCACCCCTTCCTGCAAGTTGTAACTGATCTGTATCTTCCTCTCGGCTACTCTGTGCCCTGCGGGTTTCAAGTGTTGAGCGCTTGATGCCGGTAACTTCCATTGATGCAAAGGAGTGTGGCTATGAATGACGAGATCAAAAAGGCTGTCCAGAAGTCGCAAACGGTATTGCAAGAAGCGCACCCAAAGGAGAGGAGAGCATTCAAGACATTGTTGCTTTCCAACCCCAATTATTTCGGCAATCTTGCGGAAAGCGCATTCACGCCGATTCTGCCGATCTGTTGCAATACGCATTACGAATCGCTCGGCTGCGTGGGCTATCATCCGCAGAAGGAATATCTCGAAGCCGTGGTTTACATCTATCAGCCGACGGGTTACGGCAGCGATATTTGCGGTTCCGGCACCGCGGAGTACGTGCGCTTTTATCTGTCCTTCGACAATGGCGCGACGTGGGACGATCAGGGTATGACCAGTTTTCAAGCCCACAATATTCCGGAAGGCACGGAAGGCGGCAAGCGGCTGGAATATGCGGTTTCGTTGAAGGTCGATCCGAACCGCAAGCTGTGTTTCCTCAATCATCTGGTACTGGTGCGCGCGATTCTGTCCTGGAACAATCCGCCGCCGCCGAATCAGCCGAACTGGAAGCCGGTATGGGGCAATGTGCGCGAGGAGGTCATCCAGATCGAACCGCGCCGGTTGATCATCTGGCCCGATCTATTCACGGCGGCCAAGGTCAAACTGCCGCCGCTGTTCGCCGAGATGCTCGACCTCGAAACCCCGGTGCCCACCAAGATGAAGAGTCTCGGGGCGATGGAATTGTCCGCGCTGTATAAAGGCAAGGGTGTGCCGGTGCACCGCTTCGCATTCAAGGAGCTTTCGGCATTCAGCAGCGGCAATACAACGCTGAGCGCGGAGGCGTTCACGAAACTGTTGCCAGGCATACAGATCGATCCGTCCATCGGCGATCTCCTGTTTCCCAAGACCGACGGCGACACCAGTTTTGAAGAACTCAAGTGCATCGGGCTGGACCCGAACATGCCGGACACCTTGGTGGGCGTGATCCAGGTCAAGAAGTCCTCGGGTTTTTCCGGCGGGCCGTGTACCGATGGCAGCCGTGAATACGTGACCTTCTGGGGCGATTTCGACGGCAACGGCACATTCGAGACTTGTCTTGGCACCGCCAACGTGCGCGTTTACGATCTGCCTGTCCCGCAGGGCGGCGTGTATTACGCCGTGCGTTTGCCGGTCGATCTCAACCAGTATCGTCAACCCTGCAAGAAGGGGCCGCGCGTCGTGCGCATCCGCGCCATTCTGTCGTGGAACGTGGCGGCGCCCTGCGCCAATCCAAACCATGTGCCGACGTGGGGCAATCGCGAGGAGACTTTGATCAACATCGCGCCGTCCGCGCTGGCGCCGGCGGGCAAGATCGCCATTCTCGGCGGTATTCCGACGGGAGAAATTCACAATGTGACAGGGTTGACCACGCCCACCGCAGCATTCGCCCTCAATGGTCAGCAAGTGGATCCGCTCGGCAGACCGTGTCCTTTCGCGGGTATTGTGACGGTGCAGGGATTTCCTATCGTGGGATACAGCTATATCGTCGAAGTCAGCGAGGATGGCTCGGTGTGGACGCCGGTGCTGACGGATCTGGACGTGACGGACCAGAACGGCGACAGCTACCCCGATATCCCGAAACACAAGGCCAATCCGGTCACCAAGCGTTTCGATTATCTGCCGTCCAATCAAAACGTAAATAATCTGCTCGCTCAGTGGAGCACGTCGGGCGACGCCAAGTGGTATGTCAGGCTATCCACCTATGATGGCGGCGGTGTTCTGCAAGGCACGGATACCCATGTCATCCAGCTCGACAATACCTGGCCGGAGGCGTCGATCGACATCATCACCGGCGCCGGAAACTGCGGCAAATTCCAGCCCGGCACCGTGCTCTCCGGCAACTTCGTCGTGCGCGACGACTACTTCGGCAGCTACAGCCTGGGCGTCGAGCCCGTGATCAACGATCCCGGCGAGGCGATACCGAACCCCAGTTCGGGTAATGTGCAAACCGCGGTCGCGCCGGGCAATGTCTGGACGCTCGACACCACGGGAATGAACCCTTGTGGTTACGTGATTCGAGTTGTTACCAGTGATCGCGCTATCGTCAATAGCCAATCGGTAGGGCATCATGTCTCGGACAGCGCGGGCTTCTGTCTGGAAGAGCCGATGAAAGAGTGAGAGTGATCTGATGCTGTCCCGGCGGCCCCGGAGATTTTTCGTATTCTCCGGGGCCGCCGGGGTTTGAATTACTGCTTGTTTTGATCGTTGTTGTTTTTCGGGTTGAGGTCGGGGCGGTACATGTCGGTCTTGTAGATTTGATATGTCAGCAGGCCCATCAACAAAACCGCAACTATCGCTACACCGCTGACCATGTAGGTCAAGATTTCAGGCATTGTCATTTAGTTCTCCCAATAAACGCCGTGTTTGAAGGTATCGCTATTAACGGCGGCCCCCCTCATGCAAAGAGCACCGCAAACACTTCTTATCTTGCAATAAACGTACTTGATCGGCAAGAGCTGGATGTGAATTTCTTCAGGGCACTTCTAAAAATTCGCTGAAGCCGCGATGACAGCGTTGCCCTTAGATACAGGGGGCGCTCAAAATGCGGGGCCGGGAAGCGGCAGACTACGTGTACACTCCGCTTTTTCACGCATTTCCGCCTTGTCCTCGCGCCTTGATCGAATTTTTAGAAGCGCCCTTCAGGATTTGATGCGTTTTTTCAGCGTCGGGCTTTCGACGTAGCGGCGCAGCAGCAGGGTTTTGTGTCCGCCGCGTTTTTCGTAGCAGCGTGTGCAGGTCAGGTAGCAGATATAAAGCTCTTTCGGCGCGCGTCCCTTGTCGAGCAGTTCGATCTGCATTTCGTGCACCGGCTGGCGGATGGTGCCGACATCGCCGGGGTGCAGCCGTCCGCGCAGCAGAAAAGGACCGGGCAGGTGTTCGACGCGGCGCGAGGGGGAGTCGCTGTTCTCCAGCAGCCGGATGAGCTTGCCTCTGAAGGCGCCGGTGGCCATCAGCACAAAGCCGGGCCAGCGTTCCCGCAATTCCAGTTGTTCGACTTCCTGCTGCTGTTTGCGCAAGTAAAGGTCGTACTGGAGCGGCATGTGCGCCAGCATCGGGATGGGCAGCACATGTGCGCAATGGCCGGCCAGGTCGATATCCTGATTATGCCAGTCCGGATAGTGGTCCGGGCAGCCGCATTCCAGCATCATGGGTTGAGCTTGTTTCTGCGCATACGGAAAGGATTATTTGCTCCGCGTGAGCTCCGCTTCCTTGCCGCGCCCTCGCGCTTCGATCACGGTGACGGATACGCCCTTGTTTTTGAAGACCCGTTTTGCGGTAAGGAAAATGTTGGCGAAATAGACCCAGAAACCGATGCCCATGATCGTGGCCGCCGTGCCGATGATCGGTTTGTAGTAACGGTGGACTTCCGGCAGTGCGTCTGGGTTGGTAAGCAGGATATTCCCTTCGATGATGCCGAAGGTCATCAGTGTCAGGTAAAAGCTGCTCTGACCGATGCACGTCCACCAGAAAGTGTGTTCCACCAGGCGGCGGGAATAGAGCGGTTGGCCGGAAATGGTGGGGAACAGGTAATAAGTCCCGGCCATGATGAACAGGATCACGCCGCCGACGATGTTCATGTGGGCATGGGCGAGCGGGTCGATCATGTGGCCGGGGCCGCTGTGCGGCGTGCCGACCGATTCCAGCCAGGCGCGGACCGGCGGTTGTACCTGAATGACGCCGTGGACCGTTCCGATAAAAAGAAACACGGCGGACATGAGCAGAAATTTGAGCAGGTAGCGGTGTTCCGGCAGACCGCTTGATTGGTTGAGCGACATTGTGAGCAGAACCCCCGTGTGTTAGTGCGTGGCGTTTTTTCGCTAAACGCCGCGATGGCTCGCTCCCTGCGATGGCGGAAGTTTAGCCAAAGACCGGGTTCGCCGCAAGGAAAAGGGTTGAATACCCCGCCGTTTCATCGAACTTCCGCCTTGCCCTCGCCGCGCGGGTCGCTTGCCGCCAGCACTTTGCCGCTTTTACGATCCCATAGCACGGCCTGCATGTTGCCGTAGGGGTCATTCACTTCCTTCAGCGTGTGTCCCAGCCTTGCCAGCGCCTCGGCTTGCGCGGCGTCGAATGTGCCGGGTTCGTGTTGCACCACGTCGGGCAGAAACTGGTGATGGAAACGCTTCAGGCCGACCCAGGAGGCGGGTTCGGCGCCGCTGGCCGCGTCGAGGGTGGCGAGCAGCACCATGGTGATGATGCGGCTGCCGCCGGGGGTGCCGAGGATGGCGACGCCGTGATCGTTTTCCAGGAAGGTGGGCGTCATGCTCGACAGCGGTCGCTTGCCGGGTGCGATGGCGTTGGCGTTCCCGCCGACCAGGCCATAGACATTGGGTGCGCCGGGTTTGGCGGAAAAGTCGTCCATCTCGTCGTTGAGCAGCACGCCGGTGCCGGGGGCGACGAAGCCCGAGCCGAACGGGAAGTTGATGGACATCGTTGCCGCGACGCGGTTGCCTTCGCGGTCGAGCACCGAGAAATGGGTGGTGTCGTCGCCGGTTTCCAGTGTCGCGCCGCCGGGCAACAGCTTGCTGGGCGTGGCCTGGTCGGGGCGAATGGCGGCGCGCAGGCCGTCGGCGTAGAGAGGGTGGGTGAGTTTTCGTGCCGGGACGGTGACGTGATCGGGGTCGCCGAGATAGATCGCCCGGTCGCGATAGGCGCGGCGCATCGCTTCGATGATGAGGTGGTTGCGCGTTGCCGCATCGAATTTTGCAAGATCGTAGCCCGCCAGGATGTTGAGCATGGTGACCAGCGCCACGCCGCCGGAGGAGGGTGGGCTGGCGGCGGTAATGCGCAGGCCACGGTAGCGGCCGCGAATCGGTTTGCGTTCGACGATGCGGTAACGGGCCAGATCTTCCTTCGTCCAGATGCCGCCTGCGGCGCGCACGCCGTCGATCAGTCTGGCGGCGACCGGCCCGTCATAGAAACCGGCCGCGCCACGCCGGGCGATGGCCTCCAGCGTGGTGGCCAGTTCCGGCTGCTTGAGGATATGCCCGGCGGGCGGAACATCGTTTTCATGCAGGAATAGCCGCGCGCCTTCTGGCGAGCCGCGCAGGGCGTCGCGGCGGAATTGCGCCATGCGGCGGTAGGATTCGCCGACGGCGAAACCCTCGCGCGCCAGACGGATGGCCGGCGCCAGGGTTTTGCTCAATGGCAGTCGGCCGTATCTCCTGGCGAGATGCGCCATGGCGGCGGGTGTGCCGGGGATCGCGGCGGCCAAGGGGCCGTCCACCGACAGGCGGGGGATGACCTCGCCCTTGTCGTCCAGATATATATCGCGGCGCGCCGCCAGCGGCGCGCGTTCGCGGCCGTCGATCATTACTTCATGGCGATCGCGGGCGCGGTGCAATAGCCAGAAACCGCCGCCGCCCAGACCCGATCCGGTGGGCTCGACGACCGCCAGGGCGGCGGTGATGGCGACAGCGGCATCGAAGGCATTGCCGCCCGCCGCGAGGATTTCGTGGCCGGCCTCGGTGGCCAGGGGATGGGCAGTGGCAATGGCGGCGGCGGGCGGGGTGGCGGCCTCAAGGCGAGGCCACCAGACGATCAGCAGTAGCAGGATTGCGCAACGCTTGAGATGCGCGACCGCCACAGGGATCATCCCGCCTTCTTGGTCAGTTGCAGATACTTGGCGTAAAGCTGGTCGCGGTTTTCGACGTGATCCGGGCTTTTCGGAATGCAATCCACCGGGCAGACCTCGACACACTGCGGCGTGTCGTAGTGGCCGATGCACTCGGTGCACAGATTGGGGTTGATGACGTAGATGCTTTCTCCCTGCGAAATCGCGCCGTTCGGGCATTCGGGTTCACAGACATCGCAGTTGATGCATTCGTCGGTGATCATCAAGGCCATGGCTTTAGTAATTACCTCAAAATAACCTAGCAATATTGTCGAGTATTAGTATTATAGTCCAAAAACGGCGCACCCGCATCGTCAGCGCATCCTTTCGCGCAGCGCCTCCCGCACATACTCATGCACGAATTCTCCGACATCGCCCCCCAGGCGCGCGACTTCGCGCACCAGGCTGGATGAAATATAGCTGTATTGCTCGGCAGGCATCAGGAACAGGGTTTCGACACCGGGGGCGAGCTTGCGGTTCATGCCCGCGAGCTGGAATTCGTATTCGAAATCCGACACCGCGCGCAGCCCGCGCAAAATTACCTGCGCGTTGCGTTGCCGGACAAAATCCACCAGCAGGGAATCAAAGCCGCAGACCTCCACACGCTCAACCCCGGCCAGTGCGGTTTGCGCCATCGCCACGCGTTCGTCCAGCGAGAAGGCGGGGGTCTTGGCGGTGTGGGCGGCCACCGCGACGATGACATGGTCGAACAGCCGCGCCGCGCGCTGCACCAGGTCGGTATGGCCTTTGGTGATGGGGTCGAAGGTTCCGGGGTAAATGGCGGTGATATTCATGACGGTGAGCCGCTGTTGTATGGCGCGAAGCGCGGTTTGCAAAGAATACACGGTATTGGGCGGGAATTTACAGAGAGATCGCTGATTTAACCAGCGGTTCCCGCGGTACTTCGCCCCTCCTGCACTACGACGTGGGCGCGCTCGATCTCGCGATGGAAGCCTGGAGGAATGCGCGCCCAATCCAGCACGTCCACGCGGATTGGCAAGTTGCTTTCACTGAAGGCTTCCTTGAGTTCGGCGAGTGAGCGTGTTTCCTCGCTCAGGTTTTGCGGGTTGCGCAGCACGAGATCGAGATCGCTGGCTTCATGGCCGCCGCCACTGACACGGCTGCCATAGGCCCACACTTCGGCGTCCGGGACATGGGCGCGCAACAGCGCCCGTACCTGTTGCAGGTATTTCTGCGGCAAGTCCAGCACGTATGCTCGAATTGCGGGCACGGCGCCGTTATTCCTTGCTGCCCAAGCGGGCGTGCAGCACGGCTTCCAGCGTTTTGGCGTCGGCGATGAAGCCGGGCAGTAGGGTCAATGTTTCCTTGGCGAAACCTTCGCCATAGTCGTGAGCAGTGTTGTTACGGTTGTCGCGGTAGGCGAACCAGCGCTCCACCTCTTCCACGGTCATCAAGCCATGAGTGGCGGCGAGGCGCAGCAGTTCCTTGATCGGGGTGGCATCGAGTTTCTTTCCGCCATGACCATAATCCTTGAGCGCGCGTTTGATGAGCTTGAATGCGGTTTCCTGAGTGAGCTCGTAGCCCTTGACGATGGCATTGCGGAATACTTCCTGATCTATACTGTTTGGCTCCGCTTTCTGGTAGAGCGCGAGGGAGGATTCGAGCGTGCTGATGCAGCGCTTGAGATGGTCGGTGTTGAGTGTCATGTTGTTTTCTCCATGCCGTGATTCATGGTTGGCGAGATTCTTCCATATGTATTTTTTTACTTTAACATGCTGAAAAAAAATATGGTGCTCGGTGATCGGTAGACATCCATTTGACCCCAGAATAAATAATGATTATGATTCTCATTTGTAATCTTGTGGTTTTCCGGGTTTGTGGTTGCTATGTCTCTTCTGTCTGATCTGGTTGATTATGGTGTCATCGGCCTGCTGTTGTTGCTCAGCATCTGGGCGGTGGCGGTGGCGGTGGAACGGTGGTCGCTGTACCGGCGCGTCGATGTGGCGGCGTTCGCCAGCGCGCAGGCGCTCGAGACCGAACTGACCCGCCGTCTCACGGTGATCGGCACCATCGCTGCCAACGCCCCTTATATTGGCTTGCTCGGCACGGTGTTCGGCATCATGGTCACATTCCACACCATGGGTACGCAGGGCAATATGGACGTGCGTTCCATCATGGTGGGGCTGAGCATGGCGCTCAAGGCCACGGCCATGGGGCTGGTGGTCGCCATCCCTTGTGTGGCGCTGAACAACGTGTTGCGGCGGCGGGTGAAAGAACTGTTGAGCCGCTACGAGGACGTGCGCCGTGGAGCGTGATCTCGACCAGATCAACGTCATCCCGCTGGTGGACGTGATGCTGGTGCTGCTGGTGATCGTTCTCACCACCGCCACCTTCATCTCCACCGGGCAGATTCCGGTCGATCTGGCCAAGGCTAAGCATGCCGCCGCTCCGCTGGAAACGCCGGTCGTCCTCACGCTGAAGACCGACGGGGCGCTGTATCTGAATCAGCAGCCCGTGGCGGCGGAAGGGCTGGGTGCCGCATTGGCGGCGTATGCGAAAGAAACGCCGGTGGTGGTGCGCGCCGACCGCGCCACGCCACTGGAGCGTTTCGTCGCGGTGGTGGATACGGTGAAAGGGCTGGGCTATACCAAGGTCAGTTTGCAGGTGGAGCGGTCATGAGCGCGGTGTATGAGGGCGGCATCCTCTCCCGGCGCGGCGCCCATATTCGTGGCTGGGGCGTGTCGCTCGGGGTGCACGGTGTGCTGGGCGGGCTGGTTATCGCCGCCCTGTTTGTTCTCTCCAGTCCCGTTGCGCCACCGGCGTTCGAGTGGGATGTCTCGCTGCTCGATACCGCAGCGCCCATGCCAACGGTAACACCAACGCCGCGCAACACCCCCGCCCCGGTGGTGACGCAGAAAGCTGCGCCCCAGCCGCAGGTCACTCCGGCCGCGCTGCCACCACCTGTGGTGGCAGCCGCCACGCCGGTGGCGAGCCGGGCCGATGTCGCTGTACCGGCGCCAGCCTCTGCTGCTTCCGTCTCGGCGCCGGCGCCTGCCCAGGCCGCGCCGGCGCCGGTGATGGCGGCCGAACCTTCCCCGCCGCGCAGCGAGCCCGTTCCTGCCGCTGTGCCTCCTGTGGCCAATGCCAGTCCCGATGTGGGTTTTCTGAAAGATTTACTATGGCGGCGCACCGATGCCTTGAAGAAGTATCCCCGGCTCGCCAAACGCATGGGATGGGAGGGGCGAGTGCTGGTCAAGGTTGTCCTAGGTAGCGACGGGCGCCTCGTCAATGCCGAAATCGAGGAGAGTTCCGGTCACGAAACTCTCGATCAAAGCGCCCTGCAAACGGTGCGTGCCGCCACGCCGCTCAAGCTCGATAACCAGGCTTGGACGCAAGTTTCCTTCTCCCTCTCCGTGGATTATCGTTTGGAGCGGTAGTTTCCGCGCACATTTCCGCTGTTATCCAAAAAATTTATTTTAGTTATTGCAAATCATTCTCATTTGCATTACTATCTTCATTCTATAATTTCGGTGTGGCTGAAATCGGCGGCCACGGTGTTTCATAGAAACAAATCAAGAGGAAGTTAACGTGTTTTCGAAAAAGCGGATCAATATCGCGGTGGTGATGGCGCTGGCGTGTCCGGCGGGGGTGGTGTTGGCGCAAGAGATGAAGGAAGAGGGCAAGCCCGTCAAGGTGCCCACAGTGGAGGTGATCGGCAAGTCCGAGGCCCTGCAAGGCATTCCGGGTTCCGGTGAAGTGATCGACAAGAAGACGCTGGAGAACAGCCGTGTGTTCACAGCGAGCGAGGCACTGCGCAAGGTGCCGGGGATCAATGTTCGTGACGAGGAGGGTTTCAGCCTGCGGCCCAACATCGGCATCCGCGGCCTCAATCCCACGCGCTCCACGAAAGTGCTGTTGCTGGAGGACGGCATTCCTCTCGCCTATGCCCCTTACGGCGACAATGCGAGTTACTATCACCCGCCGATCGAGCGCTTTGATCGCATAGAAGTGCTGAAAGGCTCGGGGCAGATCCTCTACGGGCCGCAGACCGTCGGTGGCGTGATCAACTACATTACGCCGCTGCCCCCGTCCAAGCCCGGCGGTTCGGTGACGCTGAGCGGTGGCAATCGCGATTATTTCAATGGCCGTCTCAACTACGGCGGCACTTGGGGCGGTAACGGTTTGTTGTTCGATTATACGCGCAAGCAGGGTGACGGCGCGCGCGACAACACCCACTCCGAGTTGAACGATGCCAATATCAAGGCGATACTGGGGATGGGCGCCAACCAGGCGCTGACGCTGCGCGGCAACTACTACAGCGAAGATTCCAATGTCACCTATTCCGGGTTGACCGAGGCGGAATACGCCGCCAGCCCGCGCCAGAATCCGTTTAAGAACGATTTCATGTACGCTAAGCGCTACGGCGCATCGGCCACCCACGAATTCGTCTTTAACGACGACGTGATTTTGACCACCAATCTCTATGGCTCGATTTTCCAGCGCGATTGGTGGCGGCAATCGAGCAATTCCGCTCAGCGGCCGAACGACAGCGGTGATCCGGTTTGCGGAGGCATGGCGAATCTCAATACCACCTGCGGCAACGAAGGCCGTTTACGCAATTACTATACCTGGGGTGTCGAGCCCCGGTTGCGCGTCAATCACGCTCTATTCGGCGTGAGCAGCGAGGCCGACATGGGCGTGCGTGCGCACTACGAAACCCAGGACCGCCGCCAGGAAAACGGTAACTTCCCCGGTTCCCGCACCGGCGGCATCGTCGAGGATAACGAGCGCAAGAACCAAGCCTACTCCGCTTTCGTGCAGAACCGCTTCCTCATCGACGCCTGGACGGTGACCCCCGGCGTGCGCGTGGAATCGATCAACTACGAGCGCACCAACCGCCTCGCCAACGGCGGCGCGGGCGTGAGCGGCAAGACCGATCTCACCGAGGTGATCCCGGGCATTGGCGCGACCTACACCCCGGTCAAGAACACCACGCTGTTCGCTGGCGCCCATCGCGGCTTCGCACCGCCGCGCACCGAAGATCGCATCAATAATGCCGGCGGCATGGTGGATCTGGGCGCCGAAAAGAGCTGGAATTATGAGTTGGGCGTGCGTAGCCAGCCGCGTCCCGGCGTGAGCGCCGAAGCGACGCTGTTCCGCATGGACTTCCAGAATCAGATCATCCCTGCCAGTGTGGCTGGTGGTGCCGGGGCGACCCTCACCAACGCTGGTGAGACCCTGCACCAGGGCGCGGAGCTGGGCCTGCGCCTGAACAGCGGTGAAATGATGGATTCGCCACACAACGTCTATCTGCAAGCGGCCTATACTTATCTGCCTACGGCTAAATTCGTAGGTGCACGCACAGGTTGTAGTGGGACAGGGTTTACCTCCGCCGGGAGTTGTGTGTCCCCAAACGTGGCCAGTAGCGTAACGGGCAACCGTCTGCCCTACGCGCCGGAAAACCTGCTGACCGCGACGTTGGGTTACGCCCATGCGACGGGATTCGATGCGCGTGTTGAGGCGGTGCATGTCAGCGACCAGTTCAGCGATGATTTGAATACTGTCACGCCCACCGCCAACGGACAGCGTGGACAGATCGCTGGGTACACCATCTGGAACGCGGCGGTGAACTATCTGGTCAAACCGCTCAACACCACATTGTTCCTGACAGCGAAGAACCTCACCGACAAGACCTACATCGTCGACCGCACACGCGGCATCCTGCCCGGCATGCCGCGCCTGATACAGGCGGGGTTCACCTATCGTTTTTGATCGCTGACGGACGACGGCCATACCGCCAGGGAAGGCGGTTTCTCCAACGTTTGACTGACAAGGGCGCACCTCTCCCGCGCCCTTTTTTGTTGGTGCGCCCGGCAGGGCGCACTCACTCCGCCCCTTTGTGGCTGGATGGCGTATTTCAAGCTGACCGAGACCAAGAAGGCGCTGGAAGAGTTGGATGGCTGGATCAGGCACAAACTGCGCTGCATCCTGTGGCGACAGTGGAAACGTCCCTATACTCGCGCCAAGAACCTGATGAAGGCGGGACTGACGGAAGAACGGGCGTTTCGTTCGGCCTTCAATCAACGCGGGCCGTGGTGGAACAGTGGCGCGAGCCACATGAACCAGGCTACCCGAAGTCCTTCTTTGATCGTTTAGGTCTGGTGTCGCTGCTCGATACGGCGCGACGCCCCCAGTGTGTTCAATGAACCGCCGGATGCGGAACCGCACGTCCGGTGGTGTGGGAGGACGGAGGGGGTGAACCCCGCCTCCTAAATGTGCTGGAGTGAAGGCTTCGGAACATCCCCTTTTCGGCATGTCTTCCGATGAGACAGAGGCAGTGTAAGAGATGATGGGCAAGCTGCGGGGTGGTCGTTACCGTGATATTTGATGCTGCCATCTTCATCAGTTTGTCGGGGCGGTGAACTCTGACTCTTGGGAAAAAATCTGGAAAAACAGAAGGAATTTGATTGTGCAGTGATACTATGCGCCCGAATCTATTGAAGATCACGTTCCGTATCCTCGGTCTTTTCACACCCGCATTGGCCGCCAGGGTGGGCGTGAGGCTTTTCTATACGCCGCGTCGCCGCCAACCCTCTGAATGGGAAACCCAACTGCAAAATAGCGGCGTGGCGTTCGTCGCTTCGGGGACGGAGATCCCGCTTCAGGCTACTTCCTGGGGGAACGGGCCGATCGTGTTGCTGGTTCACGGCTGGGAGGGGCGTGGTACGCAATTGGGAAGATTCGTCATGCCGCTCGTGGATGCTGGATTCAGGGTGGTCACCTTCGACGGCCCGGCGCACGGCCAATCCCCTGGAAGATCGACTACCCTGCCCGAATTCGCCACCGCGATCATCGCCCTCTGCCGCGAACTTGGCCCATTATACGGCATCGTCGGCCATTCCTTCGGCGCCGCCGCGACCTCTATCGCATTGCAGAACGGTATCAGCGCAGAGAAAGCCGTGCTCGTCTCGCCCCCTTTTTCCTTCGCCAGCGTAGTCGGCAGATTCGCGTCTTTCTTGTCGATCCCTGAAGATGTGCTGCGGCGAATGCATGTCTTGATGGAAAAGCGGCATCGCTGTCCGCCCGACACCCTGTCTTTCGATACCATCGGCCCGCAAATGCGAACCCCGGCGCTGATCTTTCATGATGCCGATGATCGCTATGTGCCTTATCACGACGGTCTCGCCGTTGCCAGGGTGTGGCAAGGATCAACGATGATTACCACCAACGGGTTAGGGCATAATCGGATATTGAGTGATGGTATTGTGATAGAGCGGGTGGTGGAGTTTATGGTGAGGGTGTGAATCTTCTCCTTATCGAATAAAAGACATAAGACATAAAGGAAGAAGACATGACATAAAAGGGACGCTTCCTTTTTTGCTGCGCCCGCATCTGAGCCCGGTCACCAAAAGGTTCTCTTAATCGGTGCCGATTCTACCCAGGCCACACCTCACGGGCATCGAATTCTCACCGTTTGAAGGCAAAGCCAGCCCGGTAGGATGATGTGATGGTCTTCTCCCCCCCTTCTAAACCGGCGTCGAACGCACACGATGGAGTTATTGTTAACCATCGAAATGAAAGAAGAGGAGATCGGGATGAAGATTACGATGAATCGCGTATCCCTTACGTCTTTTCCTCTTCTTTCGCCCGATCCCACAGCGCATCCATTTCCTCCAGCGTTGCCTGCTCCGGTGTGCGGCCGCTTTCGGCGAGCAGTGCTTCGATGCGGCGGAAACGGCGTTCGAATTTGGCGTTGGCGCGGCGTGCGGCGGTTTCGGCGTCGATGCCGGCGTGGCGGGCGAGGTTGACGGCGACGAACAACAGATCGCCGATTTCGTCTTCCATGCGTTCGATAGGCGCGCCTTGGGCGATTTCGGCTTCGATTTCCGCAGTTTCCTCTTCGAGTTTGTCCATCACCTGACGGATGTCCGGCCAGTCGAAGCCGACGCGCGCGGCGCGGTTTTGCAGCTTGGTGGCGCGAGTCAGTGCGGGCAGGGCGTTTGTCACGCCATCCAGGATGCTCGGCGGGCGGTTTTCCTCCTGAGCACGCTCGGCGCGTTCAGCGGCTTTGTGTTCCTCCCAGGCACTGGACTGATCGGCAGCGGAGGCGATCTGCGCATCGCCGAACACATGCGGATGACGGCGGATGAGTTTGTCGCTGATCGCCGCGACGATGTCATTGAAATCGAACTGTCCCTTTTCGCATGCAATCTGGGCGTAGAACACCACTTGAAACAGCAGATCACCCAACTCGCCGCGCAGTTCGCCGGTGTCACCGCGCGCAATCGCGTCGGCCACCTCGTAAGCCTCTTCGAGGGTATGAGGTACCAGGCTGTTGAAAGTCTGTTCGCGGTCCCAGGGGCAGCCGGCGATGGGGTCGCGCAGCCGTGCCATGATGGCGAGAAGGTGGTCGATGTTGGTCATTGTTTAGTTGATCTTCGTCAAAGTCGATAGCCGGGTCAATCTGTTATTATCAAAAAAGATATTCCACGAGGAGATGTCATGTCCCTGTTTCGCAAGAGGCTGTTGCTGGTTGCGATTGTAGCCGCGATTGCGGTTGCGGCGATATTTTATTATCGCCAAAGCCAGCGGATCGAAGTTGAAACCACGCCCGCCAAGCGTGGCGATCTGGTGATCACCGTCACGCCCACCGAGACAGGTACGGTGGACACCGATGCCACGGCGCTGGTGAAGGCGGAGATCGCGGCGCAGGTAAAGGAGGTGACGGTCGCGGAAGGGGATGTGGTCAGGGCGGGCGATCCACTGATGCGTCTGGACGCGGACGATGTGCAAGCGAAGGTGGCACTGGCGCGCGCCAACCTGGAAGAGGCCAGCGCGCGCCTGGCCTCAGCGCGCATCGCTTTACCGATGGAAAAGGCGCGTACCGCCGCCGCGGTGGCGCAGGCCAGGGCGCGCTTCGAGGATGCGAAGCAGAAATACGACAAAAGGAAGCAGCTTTACGAGCGGCGCCTGATTCCACTCGGCGAGATGGAGTCGAGTGCGGCCGATTTTGACGCCGCCCGCGCGGCGCTCGAACAGGCGCAGGCCAATCTCGAACAAGTGCCTGTCCAGGAGAACCAGGTGAAAGTGGCGCAGGCCGATGTCGAGCAGCAGGCGGTGCAGTTGCGGATGGCACAGTTGAATCTGGGTCGCGCGATTATCCGCGCGCCGGTCGGCGGCACGGTGATGGAATTGCCGGTCAGGGCGGGTGAGCTGGTGCAGCCTGGCACGCCGGTGGCGCGTATCACACACATGGAAGGGCTATACATCAAGGCATTGGTGGACGAAGTGGACCTGAGCCGTCTGGCATTGGGGCAGCCGGCCGAGATCACCTTCGATACCTTGCCGGACAGGAAATTCGCCGCCACGCTGTTTGAAATTTCGCCCGGCGTCTCCGTGGAAAAACTCAAGAGCCGCAATGTCACGGTGAAGCTCAAACTCGCCGTGCCGCCGGCTTTCCTGCGTCCCGGCATGTCGGCTGACGTGGAGATCATCGTGGACAGGGTGAAGAATGTGCTTTATGTTCCGGCGCAGACGGTGATGTCCAGAGACAAGGAGCAATTCGTCTATGTGCTGGAGGAAGGGCAGATCGCCAAGCGGGCGATCGAGGCGGGGCGGTCGAACTGGGACTACATCGAGGTCCGCAAGGGGTTGCGTGAAGGTGAGCAGGTCATCGCCTCGCTGGATGTGGAAGGGCTCAAGCCCGATGTGCGGGCGCGGCGCAAAGAATGATGGATACCACCGCCGCGCCGCTCATCCAGTTGGAGAGCGTGACCAAGGTCTACACGACCGGCGCGATCCGTTACGAGGTGTTGAAAGGAATCGATCTGGCGGTGCGACGTGGCGAATACCTTGCGCTGACCGGTGCTTCGGGTTCGGGAAAATCCACACTGCTCAACATCCTCGGCTGTCTCGACGTGCCGACCTCCGGCCATTATCGCCTCGCGGGCGAGGAAGTGTCGCGCAAAACCGATCTGGAGCTGGCGCATATCCGCAACCGTCTGTTCGGTTTTGTCTTCCAGTCGTTCAATCTGCTCAGCCGCTACACCGCCGAGGAGAATGTCGCCTTGCCGATGACCTATGGTGGGCTGGGACGCCGCGAGCGACTGGAAAAATCCAGGAGACTGCTGGCCCGCGTCGGTCTCGGCGATTTCACCCGGCACTACCCTACCGAGCTGTCCGGTGGCATGCAGCAGCGCGTGGCCATCGCCCGTGCGCTGGCGAACGACCCGGCGGTGCTGTTCGCCGACGAGCCGACGGGGAATCTCGATAGCAAGACCGGCATGGAGATCATCACCCTGTTCGGCCAGCTCAACACGGAAGGCGTCACACTCATCGTCGTGACGCACGACACGCGCGTGGCGAGCCATGCGCGGCGGGTGCTGTCGCTGTCCGACGGGCGTATCATCAAGGACGAGCAAAATACAGTGGTCGAATCCACATGACCCCCTACGAATATCTACGCATCGCTTTTGACGCCCTCGCCGCCAACAAGATCCGCGCCGCGTTGACCATGCTCGGTGTGATCATTGGTGTCGCCTCGGTCATCATGCTGGTGGCGATCGGCGAGGGCGCGCGGACCTACATCCGCACCGAGCTGATGGGGATCGGTACCAATCTGCTGATCATCGTGCCCGGCAAGACCGAAACGACCGGCATGGGGCGTATCCCTTCAGGGATACAAAAACTCACCTTGGGCGACATGCGCGCGCTGGAAAAGCGCGCCACGCTGATTCCCGCCATGACGGCGGTGGTGGTGAGCAATGCACCGGTGAAATACGGAAACCGCATGCGCAACGTGGAGATCATCGGCGTCGATCAGAACTTCGAGGCGGTGCGCAACCTGCATGTCGAAATCGGCTCCTTCGTCACCAAGGCGGATGTCGATGCGCGCCGGCGTGTGGCGGTGATCGGCCGCACGGTGCGTGCCGAATTGTTCGGTGAGGCCAATCCGCTGGGGCGCATGGTCAAGATTGGCGAGACCAAGTTCCGCGTCATCGGCATCATGGAAAAGAAGGGCGTCACATTGGGCATGGATATCGACGATCACGTCTTCATCCCGGTGGAAACTGCGCAGGAAATCTTCGACCAGGAGGGGCTGACCAACATCATCACTCAGGTGATCAATGAAAAGGAAATCGAGCGAGCCAAGCAGCAAATCCGTGCGGTGTTGATGGAGCGCCACGCCGGTGAGGAAGACTTCACCATGGTCAGCCAGCAGGCGATGCTGTCCACCATGCAAACCATTTTGACCACATTCACCTATGTGCTGGGCGGCATCGCCAGCATCTCGCTGCTGGTCGGTGGCATCGGTATCATGAACATCATGCTTGTCTCGGTGCGCGAACGCACGCGCGAGATCGGCCTGCGTAAAGCGATCGGCGCCTCGCAGCGCGACATCCTGCTGCAATTCGTCATCGAATCCGTGACGCTCTCCGTGGCCGGCGGCGTGATCGGCATCGCCTTCGGCGCGGGCGTGGCCTACGGCGTCAAAGCCGCCTTCCCGGTCATCCCGGTCGATGTCAGCGCCTGGTCGGTGCTCACCGCGTTCAGTTTCGCCTTCATGGTCGGCGCGTTTTTCGGCATCTACCCGGCAATGAAAGCTTCGCGGCTCAATCCCATCGAGGCTTTGCGCTATGAGTAGAAGAGGGACGCCATGGATGCCTGGTTGAGGGCGAATATGCACGATGTGCTGATCGGCATCGAGATTGTGTGGGTGGGCGGATTTCTTGCCGTTTTTGTGATTTATTTTCTGATCTGGCGCGGAATTAAAAAGAGGAAGGCGGCGCGGAGAACGCGGCCGCCAGCGGAATGATTGAGGGAAGGTCGTTGACGGCTATCTGGCCGAACTCAAAATAGCAATCATTTTCCGCAGCGCCTGACCGCGATGACTGAGCCGGTTTTTGACATCGGCGGGCAGCTCGGCGGCGGAGCGATTGCGCCGTGGCACGAGGAAGATCGGGTCGTAGCCAAAGCCGTTCGTTCCCTGCGGTACGGTCAGCAGGCTGCCTTCCCAGGTGCCCTGGCAGATGACCGGCGTGGGATCGGATGCGTGAGACATGTAGACCATCACGCACTGAAAGCGCGCCGTGCGTTGCTCCGCCGGTACCTCGGCAAGAACCGCCAGCAGTTTCTCCAGGTTGTCCTGATCCGTCGCTTCAGGGCCGGCATAGCGCGCCGAATAGATGCCTGGCGCGCCATTGAGCGCGTCGACTTCCAGCCCGGAATCGTCGGCGATGGCGGGCAGGCCGGTGTGTTCCGCCGCGTTGCGCGCCTTGAGGATGGCGTTTTCGACGAAGCTCAAGCCGGTTTCTTCGATCTCCGGCACGCCGAAGGCCGACTGCGGCAACACCTCGATGCCATGCCCGGCGAGCATTTCACCGATCTCCCGCGCTTTGCCCGCATTGTTGCTTGCCAGAATGATGCGCCTCATCATCAACCTTTCAATGCCGCCTGCTGTTTCTTGATTAGCTCCGCGATGCCGCCTTTGGCCAGTTCGAGCATCGCCATCAGCTCGTCCATACGGAAGGCGTGCCCTTCCGCCGTGCCCTGGATTTCCACAAAGGCTCCGGCATCGTTCATCACCACGTTCATATCGGTTTCGGCTTCGCAGTCTTCCTTGTAATCGAGGTCGAGCACCGGCAGCCCTTCGTAGATGCCGACCGACACCGAGGCGATGAAGCCGTGAATGGGGTTGGTCTTGATGATGCCCTGTTTGCGCAGATGACCAACGGCATCGACCAGGGCCACATAGCCGCCGGTGATTGACGCGGTGCGCGTGCCGCCGTCGGCCTGGATGACGTCGCAGTCAATGGTGATGTTGCGCTCACCCAGCGCTTCCATATTCACCACGGCGCGCAGCGAGCGGCCGATGAGACGCTGGATTTCCATGGTGCGCCCTCCCTGTTTGCCCTGCGCCGCCTCGCGTCCCATGCGCTGGCCGGTGGAACGCGGCAACATGCCGTATTCGGCGGTCACCCAGCCCTTGCCGGTGCCTTTCAGGAATTTCGGCACCTTGTCTTCGACGGTGGCGGTGCAGATCACCTTGGTATCGCCGAACTCCACCAGCACCGAACCTTCGGCGTGTTTGGTGTAGTGACGGGAAAGTTTGATGGAACGGAGTTCGTCCTGGGCTCGGCCGCTGGGGCGCATAAGTCATCTTCCGGAATGTTAAAAGAAGGATTATAGCTTGTGCGCCGAAAAAGCGCATGACACAGTAGGAGGAAAGAGCGCGTTTTGATGAGCTGAGGACGGGAGGCAAAAGACGCAAAAAATGGCGTCCCCAAGGGGATTCGAACCCCTGTTACCGCTGTGAAAGAGCCGCCTCATGGACTATCCCGGACTTCGCCGGACAACGCCAATCATTTATTTATCAAATAGTTGCTTTATTTAGTGTCCAACAAGGTCTAAGCTAATCCAGCGCCATCAGTTTGGCACCAGTTTGGCACGGAGACCCACCATGGCAAGATCACAGCGATCAATAAAGCTGGAAACCCGGACGGCACGGCTCAAGCTCCCCATCGGTAGCCGCAATTTTGTGACCATTTGCGAAGGGGTGGCGCTTGGCTACCGGCGAACTGGGGACGGCTTCGGTACATGGCAAGCCCGTATTTGGGATGGCACCCAATACCACTACCGGAAGCTGGGGGTGGCTGACGACCACCGTGACACCAACGGCGTGGACGTGTTGAGCTTCATTCAAGCCCAAGACTTGGCAAGGGCGTTTATCGAAGAAATCACAAACCCCAAGATCACCCTAAGGCCTGTCACCGTAGCCGAGGCCGTCGAGCGTTATTTGAAATGGTATCGGGAACACCGCCGAGCCTATAAAGAAACTGAAACCACCATCAAGGCCCATATTCTCCCCCACTTCAACAACCGGCTAATCACCGAGATCAGCACCCACGAGATACGACATTGGCACAACACCCTGGCGACTCAACCCGCCCGCGTTCGCGTCCGTACCGGCGCAAAACCCGCCTACAAAGACAAGCCGGTTACTGAGGGACAAAAGCGCTCACGCAAATCGACAGCCAACCGCATATTGACCGTCCTTAAGGCGATTCTCAACAAAGCCTTTCATGATGAACTTATTCCCGACAATGCCGCGTGGCGGCGCGTAAAACCGTTTGCCAATGCCGACGAACCCATTACCCGCTTTCTCACAGAAGCAGAATGCACACGCCTGATAAATACCTGCCGTCCCGATTTTCGCCAACTGGTGAAAGCAGCGCTGTTCACCGGCGCACGTTACAGCGAACTTGCCCGCTTGTGTGTTGCTGACGTAAACACAGATACCGGCATGATCTATATTTCACCAGAGGCCAAATCAGGCCGGGGTCGTCATGTTCCGCTGTCTGCCGAAGGGCTGGACTTCTTCAAGTCTCAAATCGCTGGCAGATCGGGCAAGGAGCCGGTCTTCACCCGCGAAGACGGTACACCCTGGGGAAAGAATCACTACTCACGCTTGCTGAAGCAGTCTTGCGCCATTGCGAAGATCGAACCTGAGATAGGGTTTCACGAACTGCGCCATACTTATGCTTCATTGCTTGCCCAGGCGGGAGCTGACTTGCTGACTATCTCAAAACTGCTTGGACACTCTGACACTCGCATTACGTCAAGGCATTACGCCCACTTGTGCGACAAGACTTTGAAGAATGCCGTCCAAACACTCTTGCCGAGTTTTGGACACAAATCAGAAAGTAAAGTGCAAGCGATTCGATGATGCAGCAATGGGCGGACCATCTGGATAAGCTGAAAGCTGGTGCGGAGGTTGTACGGCTGCATGATGGCGCCGTCCAAGATAAAGGACGCGCTGAAGAAAACACGCCCACCCTTCAGCTTGTTACTTAGTAACCGATAAGTTACCATAAGATGACCATAGTTCAAGAATACCTGGACAAACACGGCTGCTCTCCCTTTGGCCGCTGGTTTGATGACCTGGATGCCCGCGCGGCCGCCAAAGTGGTCTCCGCCCTTTATCAACTGGAACAGGGAAACCAGTCCGAGGTGAAAGGCGTGGGCGGCGGCGTGTTCGAGCGCCGCATTCACTTCGGGCCAGGTTATCGCCTCTATTTCGGGCGCGAGGCCGACCGGTTCATTCTGCTCCTGGCTGGCGGAACCAAGCAGCGCCAAGACAAAGACATTGCCGAGGCGCAAGCCCGCTGGCAAGACTACAAGCACCGCAAACGCGAAACGAGGTAACCATGGCACTGACCAAAGCATTTCGAGACACCGTAATGGCCCGCGCACAACGCGACCGCACCTTTCGGGAAGCCATGCTCTCCGAGGCCATCACTCATTTCTTAGAGGGCGACCTGGATGCAGGCAAGGCCATGTTGCGTGATTACATCAACGCCACTGTCGGCTTTGAAGCGCTGGCAGAACGCACCGGCATACCCGCAAAGAGTCTACACCGCATGCTGGGTCAACGCGGCAATCCCAGCATCGGCCATTTCGTTGAGGTGTTAAAGGTGTTGCAAGCATCGGAAGGCATTTCGATTGAGGTGAGCACGGAGCGGAACGCGGCTTGATGGTTTGCCGTGCCTAGCCCGACGGGGCGAAAACCGGGTTCCCTTGCCCAGCTGGCGCGGCACTTACTTCAGGGGAGCGTAAAGGGGCGCAGTATGGCACTAATAACCAGGCAACAATGGCAAGTCATCGTAGATAATGCTCAGCGGGAGAATGAGAAGCGACGGAGCGTGCTTTGCGGCGTCATTGACGGCCTGTTGCCATCCAGCATCAACGGGGACAGGGCAGCCGTTATTTCTGATATCGCGGGTATTGTGTCCAGGGTTGAGCGGGATCTTATGACAGCAGACCAGTCACTGAACCCATCCAGTGCATGGCACCGCCATTATAAAAAACACACTAAGGTTATGGGGCGACTGGCCAAATACCTGGAGGAGGTGGCCGATCTGTTGCACTATTCTGGCATCGTCGAGGAACTGGAGCACCCCGACATCGCCTGGGACATCCTCTACGCGCTCCATGAAAGAGTTGAGCACTATTCTAAGCTACCCAAGCCTCTAAAGCAGGGGAACGTACAAACGCCGATAGGCGTCTACACCTGCGAGGTGTGGAAAGTTCTCAATTCGGCGGATATTACAATAATGCGTGAAGCATCGCGTATCGTAGCGGACTTGCTCATTGCCACGATTCCGCAATATAACACACATGATCGTAATACCCTGGCCGAAAGCTGTTATCAGATCATCCGCGAGCGCAATAAAATCAGTTGGGACTGATAATTGGTAGGATATTCGATGGTAGAAAAGCAATATTTCTACCAGCATAGTGAATAAATTATGGTGGCTTCCTCATAGACATATTAGGAGCCGCCAACATGCAACAAGATACTAAAAACCCCCACGTGTTCCCTGTAACCCCTGCATTGCCTCAAGCTGGCTTAATTAGACTTCCGCAAGTCCTTTCTGTTTTTCCTGTTGGTCGCAGTACTTGGTATGCCGGCATTAAGTCAGGAAAATATCCCCAGGGGATAAAAATTTCCCCGCGCTGCACGGCCTGGAAAATTGAAGATATAAAAGCCTTGATTGCATCGGTATAAGGGCGCGCGACCATGAGGCACGCGAACCCTGCGCGGGGCAACACCCGTAAACCCTTCGGCTTCAAACGCAACCGCCTTCCTGATCCTGCGGAGTATTACCACCAGCAAGGCTTGAAGCTGACCGGCGGCGGCGAATGGAAAAGCGCCGTCTGTCCGTTTCATGACGACACCAAACCATCCTTGAGGGGACGGCTCGATACCGGCGGCTTTCGCTGCATGGTGTGCGGGACGTATGGCGGCGATGTGCTGGCCTTCCACATGAAACGTTACGGGCTGCGCTTCATCGAGGCGGCCAAAGCGTTGGGCGCATGGGAGGGTGGGCGATGAACGAAACTCCCCAACAAGCGGCGCGGCGGCTGGCGGCTTCCGCGATCAGCGACGGCTACAAGCCCGAGGCGCTGCACGTTTACACCAGCACGGCAGGCCATTCCCTTCACTGGCGCATTCGCCTGAAACATCCTGAAACCGGGAATAAATGGATCAGACCCATGAAACTGAATGGTACAGGCTACGCACTGGGTGAACCGGAATACCCGGAGGGAAAACCGCTGTATCGCCTGCGCGATCTGGCAAGCCGTCCCAATGATCCGCTTTTCGTGGTGGAGGGCGAACAGTGCGCCGATGAACTGATAAAAGCCGGAGCGCTCTCCACCACCAGCGGCGCGGCGGATTCAGCATCAAAAGCGGATTGGTCGATTCTGGCCGGGCGCACGGTGAATATCTGGCCTGACAATGACGAGGCTGGAAAGCGGTACGGTGAAGCAGTCGCCGAGATTCTGCGGGGTTTGGGCTGTACGGTTCGCATGGTGGATGTGGAGGCGCTGAATCTTCCGCCAAAGGGTGATGTGGTGGATTGGTTGAAACTCCACCCGAACGCGACGGCGGTGGATGTGCTCGCTTTGCCTTTGGTAGCCGATACCGAAACACCATGTGCGGCTCAAGCAATAGCCCGCTGGCCGGAACCGCGACCACTGACCGCGAAGGTGGAACCGGAACCCTATCCGCTTGACGCACTGCCCGACACCATCCGGGCGGCGGTGGAAGAGGTAGCGGGTTTCGTCAAGGCACCTGCGGCGCTGGTGGCATCTTCGGCACTGGCCGCGCTGTCGCTGGCCTGCCAAGCGCACATTGACGCGAAGCGCGCGGAAAAGCTCACCGGGCCGGTGAGCCTGTTCCTGCTGACCATCGCCGATTCTGGCGAGCGGAAATCCACCTGCGACGGCTTCTTTACTTCGGCTATCCGTCAGTATCAGGAAGAGCAAGTCGAAGCGATGAAACCGGCAATCAAGGAATACCAGGCGGCGATTGCAGCATGGGAAGCGGAACGCGACGGCATTCTGTCGGCGGTGAAGGATGCCGGGAAGAAATGCAAGCCGACCGACAAGCTGCGCGGCGATCTGGCGCAACTGCAACAGGATAAGCCGGAACCCCCGCGAGTGCCGAAACCGATCCTTGGCGACGAAACCCCGGAAAACCTTGCATGGAGCCTTGCGAAGCTATGGCCTTCGGCGGGCGTGCTATCGAGTGAGGCGGGCGTGGTATTCGGTTCGCATGGCATGGGCAAGGATAGCGCCATGCGGAATCTGGCCTTGCTGAATGTCCTATGGGATGGCGGGGCGCATTCGATTGGGCGGCGCACTTCGGAATCCTTCACCGTGCGGGGAGCGCGGCTGACGATGGGCCTGATGATTCAGGAAACAACCCTGCGGGAGTATTTCAGCAAGTCGGGCGGGCTGGCGCGGGGGACGGGCTTCCTTGCCCGGTTTCTGGTGGCGTGGCCTGAATCAACCCAAGGGCAACGGCCATTCACCGAAGCCCCGGCGAACTGGCCGCACCTTGCCGCATTCCATCGGCGCATTGCCGCGATCCTGAATCAATCCTTCCCCATTGATGACGATGGCGCACTGACCCCCGCCATGCTGTCGCTGGCACCGGACGCGAAAGCGGCATGGGTGAGCTATCACGATGCTATTGAAAGCGAACTGGCGAGCGGCGGCGAGCTTTACAACGTGCGGGACGTGGCGAGCAAATCCGCCGACAACGCGGCACGGCTGGCGGCACTGTTCCAGCAATTCGAGCATGGCATGGGCGGCGCTGTCGGGCTGGATAGTTTCGAGCGGGCAAGCCGAATCACGGCATGGCACTTATCCGAAGCCCGGCGATTTTTCGGGGAGCTTGCGCTACCGGCGGAACTGGCGGACGCGGCGCGGCTGGATAGTTGGCTAATCGAGCATTGCAGGCGGGAGCGGACGCACATGGTAGGAAAAAATCACGTTCGC
>SBBG01000138.1 GCA_005240065.1 Gammaproteobacteria bacterium
GTGCTGTAGCTGCGCAGCGCCAGCCGCATCAATCTGGGACAGCCGGACGGGATCCGCGAGGGGCTGAAACTCTCAGCCGGGCAATTGGCCGGGCTGAGCGGTCTCGGCGGGCTGGCGCTGCGCAGCTACAGCACGGTGGATATCCATGGCGCGGCGAGTATCGGTAACGAGGCGCTGAAGAATCTATCCATCGAGGCGGCGGGGCTGGGCGGATATGACAGCGCCTCCGGTCAGACCGTGACATTGCACGCGCAGACCGTCTCGTTCGCCAACCCGAACAACGGCGTTTTCAGCGCTCCGGCCATAGCCGATGGCAACGCGCCGTCTCCCGGTCAGGGCAGCCTGCGCGTTGACGCGCAGCAGGTGATTCTCGGCGATGGCAAACGGCGCACCGGCGATAGCGCCGGAAAAGCCCCCGGCTTCGAGGTGAAGGGCTTTGCCGGCGGGATGAAGATCGAGGCGGACGAGATCCTCGGCCAGGGCAGGGGCGAGCTGAAAGTGGCGGATGGTGATCTTACCCTGGAAGCGGCGCGCATCACCGCCACGAACGGCGCCGATCAAACGATAAGGGCGGAAGGCGCGCTGATCACCGCGCCGGCGCAGAATCCGGCGCCGCTCGATCCCGCCACCGCGCTGGGCGCGCGTATGGCGTTCTTCGGCAAACGCATCAGCCATGGCGGACGCATCGACGCGCCCTCCGGTACCGTAACGCTCACGGCGACAGGTTCGGATCCGGGTGATGACGTGATCTTGACCCAGGGCTCGCAGATCAACGCCGGCGGCGCGGCCAGGACTTTCGCCGATACCGTGGCTTACGCGCCGGGCGGCCGTGTGGAATTGCGCGCCGGGCATGGCAATGTCGGTATCGATGCCGGTGCGCTGGTGGACGTGGGCGCCGCGCCGGGAGGGGGGGATGCCGGGCGGCTGGATATCGCCGCCGCGGAAGGCGAAGCGCGCATCGAAGGCACGCTTCGCGGCGATGCCGCCGCCGGTCAACGCAGCGGTGAGTTCAACCTCGATGCGCAAAGACTCGCCGGGAGCGGCGGACGGAACAAGTTCAGCGCCGTGAACGACCGCCTGAACGGCGGCGGCTTCGCGCAGAAGCGCCATTTGCGCCTGCGCGGCGAAGATATCACGGTGGCGGATACCGATGTGGTCAAGGCCCGTGAGATACGGATGGTTGCCGATGGGGGCGCGATCGATGTGTCTGGCAGGCTGGACGCTTCGGGCGCCAAGGGTGGTTCCATTGCGCTGCTGGCGAAGAACGATGTCACGCTGCGCGCCGGCGCCTTGCTCGACGCCAGCGCCACGACGCCGGCCACCGGGACGGCCGGCAGCCTTGGCGACGGCGGCAAGGTGATGCTGGGAACCACGCAAGGAAGTATCGACGTGCGGCCCGGTTCGGTCATCGATGTTTCCGGCAGGGGCGATGGCGGGGAGGGCGGCAGTGTACTGCTGCGCGCCCCGCGCCTCGATATGGACGGCGACGGCAAGGATGATGAAGTGGCGGTCACCGGCATCGGCGGGGAGATCAGAGGCCAGCAAGAGGTGGTGGTCGAAGCGTTCAAGCGTTATGACGCCGCCAAACTCGATTCGAGCGGCGCCACCACGCCGGGCGGCAATCTGAATACTGGCGACAGCGGTGCGAATGCCAGGGTTTTCGCGGAAACCAAGCAGTTCATCGACACCGCCAAGGGCGGCATCATCGCGCGCTTGCCGGGCGTCAGGCTTCGGCCGGGCATCGAGATTCGCGGCGCAAACGATCTTGCCTTGGCCAAGGACTGGAATCTTGGCTTGTGGCGTTTCGGCGCTGAGCCGGGTGTGCTCACGCTGCGCGCCGCCGGTAATCTCAAGCTCGATGGCTCGCTGGACGATGGTTTTACGAAAGCCGGGTTGCTGTTGAGCAGCGGTGATTCCTGGTCCTATCGTCTGACGGCGGGGGCAGACAGCGCAAGCGCCGATCCCCTGGCCGTGCTCGACGCCGGGAAACTGGCCAGGGACGGCGATGGCAATGTCATCGAGGGTGATCTCACGCTGGCCGGCGGCAAGCTGATCCGTACCGGCGCCGGTTCCATCGATATCGCCACGGGCAACGACCTGATCCTGAAAGACAGCGGATCGGTGATCTATACCGCGGGTGTCGCCGGTCCGGTGCTGCAGGGATTCGGTGTGCCCACCGTCGACAGAAAAGTCGCGCAATACCCGCTGCGCGGCGGCGACATCGGCATTGCCGTCCAGCGGAATATCAACGGTGTACGAGGTGCGCAGTTGATCAACGACTGGCTGTATCGCCAGGGAGGATTGAATCCCGATGGTACGGTGCAGGGAGGAAAGAATGCAAGTGAAAAACAAACGTCCTGGTGGACGCGTTTTTCCGAGTTCCAGCAGGGGGTCGGCGCGCTGGGCGGCGGCGATATCACCATCAGCGCCGGCGGGGATATCAACAACCTGTCCGCAGTGATTCCCACCCATGGCCGGCTGAAGGGTGTCGATGGCGAGCGGCCCGATCCCGCGAGCCTCGTCGTGCAGGGCGGCGGCGATCTGGAGCTGAGCGCCGGCGGCGGCATCAATAGCGGGGTGTTCTACGTCGCCAAGGGTCAAGGCCGCCTCGGCGCCGGGGGCGGGATCGGAAAAAACGACGGCTCGCCGCTCAACCCGGTGCTGGCGCTGGGCGATGCCCGGATCGACGTGCGCAGCGCTGGAGATCTCGCTATCGAGACGGTGCTCGACCCGGCCATCATCCCCCAGGTAGCCACGAATAGCGGGGGTGCTAAAAGACAGTCGTATTTCTTCGGCTATTCGGAAAACAGCGCTGTTTCCCTGCTGTCCCGCGCCGGTGATATAACGCTTTCGAACGATGCGACGCAAATCAACGAAGTATTTAAGCGTGGATCTGCGGGTGCGCTCGGGCTTTTCACCCTCTATCCCGGTACTCTGCGCGCCACCGCATTCGGAGGCGATATCGGTGTGCAGCGTCCCTTCAGCCTCTTTCCCGCGGCGAAGGGCAATATCGAGCTATTGGCGAAGGATTCCATCGATATGCAGGGGACGATACGCATGTCGGATGTTTCGCCCGCATCCTTGCCCAGCCCCGTCGCGCCAGATGGGGACTATCAGGACGTGCTCAAGCGCGTTTCCGGCGCCACGGACAGTGGTTTCGATGTCCATTCCTCCCCGCCATTGCATGGCGGCGACCTCGAGCCGGCGCGTCTGGTCGCGCTTGGCGGCGATATCACCGGGCCTGTCAATAAGGAGAGTGGCAGCGCCGAGCCATTGGGCTACTTCCCCAAACCGCTGTTGTTCAGCGCCGGCCGGGATATCAGGAATGTCTGGGTGGTCAGCCAGAACCTGCGCGGCGCCGATGTGACGCGCCTGCAAGCCGGGCGGGATGTCGTGTTCGAGACGCGGCGCTCGGCGGGTGGGGCGCTGCAGCGCGATAATTCAGAAATCGCGCTCGGCGGCCCCGGCCGCCTCGTGGTGATCGCGGGTCGCGATGTCGATCTCGGCGCATCGAAAGGCATCGTCACGGTGGGTAACGCCATCAATCCCTATCTTCCGCCGCTGGGTGCGGATGTGGTGGTGATGGCGGGCATGAAGCAACCGCCTTCTTACGACGCCTTCATCGGGAAATATCTGGAGCCGGGCGCCAATTCGCCGCACGATTATTCGCCGGAACTGGCCGCTTACCTGCGGAAGACAGGGCAGGGCGGGGATGTGTCCGGGGCGCAGGCGGTGCAGGCGTTCAAGGCGCTGCCGCGCGATCTCCAGGCGCCGTTCATCAATCAGGTGTTTTACAACGAGCTGAAGGCCTCGGGCCGCGAGGCCGCCAATCCGAACGGCGATCGCTTCAGGAATTACGACCGTGGCCGCGCGGCGATCGCCACACTGTTTCCGGGCGGCGGCTACGATGGAGATATCAATTTGTACTTCAGCCAGATCAAGACCGAGCAGGGCGGTGATATCGAGTTGATGGCGCCGGGCGGCTCGGTGAACGCCGGTCTGGCGAGTCTGGGCGGCTTGAATCTGAACAAGGAAGCCTCCGGGCTGGGTATCGTCACGCTGCGTGGCGGCAGCGTCAAGGGCTTCGTCGACGACGATTTCCTGGTCAACCAGTCGCGGGTGTTCACGCTCCAGGGCGGCGATATCCTGCTCTGGGCGTCGCATGGCGATATCGACGCCGGCAAAGGCTCCAAGACCGCCCGCGCCACGCCGCCGCCACGTTTGGTCTTTAAGGACAACAAACTGACACTGGATATTTCGCAATCGGTGTCGGGCAGCGGTATCGGCGTGCTGCTGGCGAAGCAGGGCATCACGCCGGGCGATGTCGATCTGATCGCTCCCGAGGGCGAGGTGAATGCCGGCGATGCCGGTATCCGCTCGGCGGGCAATCTCAACATCGCCGCGTTGCGCGTGATCGGCGCCGACAATATCCAGGTCGCCGGCGTCAGCACCGGCGTGCCGGTGGTCGATACCGGCGCCTTCGCCTCCGGCCTGTCCAGCGCCAGCGGTGCCGCCACCAGCGCCGGCAAGGGCGCCGAGGACGCCACCAGGGCGCTCGCCAGCCAGGCGGCCGATCCCACGAAAACCGCCTTCCGGCCTTCGTTTCTGACGGTGGAGGTGATCGGGTTTGGGGATTGATGGTCACACGTCATCATAATTCTGCAACAAATGTTTGTGAAAATGGGCCACTTCGGGATATCGGCCCTACCCGCAAGGAAAATTCGGGTATGGGCCGGCAATCAAATCCAAATCCAAATCCTAAAGCCGAAGAAATCGCACTATGAGAGTCGTTTTCAGTAAAGCCGCGTTCTTGTTTCTTTCCAGCCTGTTGTTGCTGGCGCCGGGCCTGTCGCAGGCCTGGTGGAGCGATGACTGGTCTTATCGCAAGAAAATCACCATTGACACTTCTCAGGCGGGCGCGAACATCGGCGAGGAGTTGTCTTCGGTGCCGGTGCTGATCCGGCTGCATACCGGGAATTTCGATTTTCTGAACGCCAAGGACGACGGTACGGATATCCGTTTCGTCAGCGGCGATGACAAGACGCCGCTCAAGTATCACATCGAGAAGTATGACGGCCTCAACGAGCTTGCGCTGATCTGGGTGCGAGTCCCGAAGCTGGCCGCCTCAGCGGCGAACGACATCTGGCTTTACTATGGCAACGGCAAGGCGGCCGGCGGTGGTGATGCGCAGGGGACGTATGATGTCGATCACGCCGCCGTTTATCATTTCGGTGATGCCGCCGGTGCGCCGCAGGACGCGACCGCCTACGGCAATCACGCCACAACCTCCAGCGCCGGCGGCGCCGCCGACGCCGTGATCGGCGGCGGCGCCGGTTTCAACGGCTCGGCCAGGATCACGCTACCTGCATCACCCTCGCTTGTTTTCGGCAAGGGCTTCACCTTTTCCGCGTGGATCAAGTTCGCCGCGCCTCGGGATGCGGTCATTTTCTCCGCCCAGGGCGGCGGCGCTTCGCTCGTCATCGGCATCGATCAGGCCAATAATGTCTATGCCAGGTTGGGCGACAAGGAGATTCCGCGCGGCGTGGCGCTCTCGCCCGGCGCCTGGCATCACCTGGCAGTCACTGCCGGACAGCGCCTGATCGTCTATGTGGATGGCGTCGAGGCCGGCGCCGTCGATGTTTCGTCGCCTGTGCCGAATGGCCAGATCACACTGGGCGCGGCCGGCGATGGTTCCAAAGGTTTTTCCGGCGAAATGGACGAAGCGCAAATCTCCGGCATCGTGCGCAGCGCGGCGTGGTTACGTGCCGCTGCACTGGGAGAAGGTGCCGGAAGCAAAATGATCGTTTATGGCGGCGAGGAGGGCGGCGGCGAGGAGAGTGCGTCATACTTCAACACTATCCTGCAATCCGTGACGCTGGACGGCTGGGTCGTGATCGCTATCCTGGCGGTCATGGCGGCCATCAGTTGGATCGTGATGGTCGGCAAGGCAATGGTGATCAGCCGCGCGGCCAGGGATAACAACAAGTTCATGCGGTCGTTCCGCAGGCTCGCCAGCGATCCGGGCGTTCTCGATCAGGACGAAGAGGGCGGGGATGAAAGCGGCATCGAGGAATCGCCCTTCGCCACCGCGTTGTTCGGGCCGCACGACCACTATCAAAGCTCGCCGATTTATCGCATCTATCATGTCGGCATGCAGGAGATCAAGCATCGCTTCGGCAATACTGATCCGGTCGCGGTGGGCAAGGTTCTTTCGCCGCAAAACCTGGGCGCGATCCGCGCCAGTCTCGACGCTGCGCTGGTGCGGGAGAACCAGAAGCTCAACAAGCAGATGGTGTTGCTCACCATCGCCATCAGCGGCGGCCCCTTCCTGGGCCTGCTCGGCACCGTGGTCGGGGTGATGATCACGTTCGCGGCGATCGCCGCCACCGGCGATGTGAACATCAACGCCATCGCGCCCGGCATCGCCGCCGCGCTGGTGGCGACGGTAGCCGGTCTTGCCGTCGCCATCCCGGCGTTGTTCGGCTACAACTATCTGATCAGCCGCATCAAGAACCTCACCGCCGACATGCACGTATTCGTCGACGAGTTCGTGCACAAGGTCGCGGAGAATTACGGCGCCTGAGCGGGAGACATGACATGCAGGTCCAATCCGAAGAAAAACCCTACGACGACATCAACGTCACCCCGATGCTCGATCTGGCCTATGTACTGCTGGTGATTTTCATCATCATGACCACCGCATCGGTACAGGGCATCAAGGTCAATCTGCCCAAGGCGAGCAATACCCCCAGTCTCGCCAAGCCGACCACCAAGGCTATCACCATCGCCGAGAACGGCCAGATGTATCTGGACGCTTATCCTGTCACGCTGACGGAGCTGGAAACACGGCTGCGTGAATACAAGGCCGTCAATCCGGATTTTCCGGTCGTGATCAAAGGGGATGCCAAGATTCAGTACGAAAAGGTCATCGACGTGATGGATCTGATGGGCAAGCTCGATATCACCCAGCTTGGGCTGGTCACCCAGAAGATCGTGAAATAAGCCCTGTGCTGTGCGGGTCATGAGAGCCGGGCGATGAGCACCAAACAGTCAGCGCTGATGCGCGCCGCACCGAAGGCGATGGCCGCCGGCTTCCTCGTGCTGTTCATGACGGTAGTGCTTTATTTCATCATGGATTTCATCGGCGACGATCAACCGAAAAAGAAACCGGTGGTGCACCAGATCGCGATTATCAAGCCTCCGCCGCCCAAGCCGGAAGAAAAACCTCCCGAGCCGGAGATAAAGAAGGAAGAGGTCAAACTCCCCGAGCCGGAAACACCCCCGCCCGATCAGCCTCAGGAGGCGAAGCAGGAAGAAGGGCCGCCGCCGGGCGAAAACCTGGGCCTGGATGCCGACGGCCAGGCGGGCTCGGATTCTTTTGGCCTGTCGGCCAACAAGGGGGGGCGCAGCATCACTCTGGGGGACAAGGGAGGCGGCCGATCACAAGATCGCCAGCGCTTCGCCTGGTACACGGCACTGCTTCAGCAAGGTATCTACGATGCCCTAGATAAAAACAAGGAGCTGCGCAGCAGCAATTACAAGGTGGGCCTCAAGATCTGGCTGGATAAACGCGGCAACGTGGAACATTTCGAGCTCATGAAGTCTTCCGGCGACCGCCAGACCGATGAGTTGATCAAGGAAGCGCTGGCGGGCATGCCGGCACTCAAGGACATACCACCTGAGGACATGGGCCAGCCCGTCAAAGTGATGATCACCTCGCGGCTGTGACTTTATATCTGTCAGATACCGGTCATTTCTTGAAACAATATGATGCGAGAATCTCGATGCTAATCAAAAAAAACGCTTTGCCGGTGATCATGCTGGGCCTTTCGGTCGTTGCATCCGTCCATGCCGATGACGCCAGGAATCTTGGCGAATTGCGCGCAACCACCCGTGGTTTGATCGAGAGCCTGGTGGAGCAAGGCGCATTGACCCGGCACAAGGCCGATGAACTGCTCAAGCAGATTGACGCGCA
>SBBG01000085.1 GCA_005240065.1 Gammaproteobacteria bacterium
CCTTTCACCGCTGAAAACCGTCGAGGCCGTGAGCCTGCTCGCAGCGGTACTGTTCGTTAGCTATATGATTTTTGCCACTCCTGAGCTGGCAGGTCATGGCTACTATCCGGCTTCGCTTGCCGTCCTCCCCTTTTTGATTTGGGGAGCGCTCCGTTTCGATCACTGGGGAGCCGTCTTGATCACGGCTGTCATCTCGCTGCTGGCCATCTGGGGCACCACTCAGGGAACCGGCCCCTTTGCTGTCGCTTCGCCCGTGGACAGTCTGGTCGGCTGGTGCCTGTTTGTCAATATGCTTGCCGTGACCGGATTACTGCTGGCTGCCGCCAGCGCCGAACAGCACCGCACGCAGGCGGAAATCATAAGCGCGCGCGACGAGCTGGAGCAGCGGGTAAAGGAACGCACCGCAGAGCTGGCGAAAACCAATGCCGGTCTGCAACAGGAGATGACCGAACGCGAACGTCTGGAAGCCGCATTGATCCAGGTCAGCGAAGCGCAGCAGAAAAGCATCGGCCGGGAATTACATGACGGCCTGGGCCAGCACTTGACCAGCATCGCCTTCTTCGGCGCGGCTTTGCAGCAGAAACTCCATGATCGAGCACAACCGGAGGCCGGCGCGGTGCAGCGAATCGTGGAACTGGTCAACCAATCGGTCGACATGACTCGCCGGCTCGCCCGCGGGCTTTACCCGGCGGCGCTGGAATCCCAGGGACTCGCGGCGGCGCTCGAACAGTTGGCGGATAACACGCGGTCGCTGAAGGGAATGAACTGTGTTCTCCGCGCTGATCCGGAGACGCGGGTGAGCGACCCGCGGGTCGCGATCAATCTGTACCGGGTTGCCCAGGAAGCCGTCAATAACGCGGTAAAGCACAGTCAGGCCCGCCATCTGTGGATCGATCTGACTCGCATCGATGGCAATCACCGCCTCTTGGTCAGCGACGATGGCATCGGCTTCGATCCCGAACGTATCAGGCACAGCCCCGGACTGGGTATGCATAGCTTGCGTGCCCGGGCGAGCTTGCTCGGAGGTTCCCTTGAAATTGTGCGAAATTCGCAAGGCGGCACGACGGTCGCTGTCATTTACCCGGCCCAAGAGGAGGGAACAAAGTGAGCACCGGCAAGAATGACGGGCACAGCAAAGCCCGCATCCTGATGGTTGACGACCATCCCATCGTGCGCGAGGGCATGGCGCAATTTCTCAACCTTCAGGACAACCTCCACCTTTGCTGCCAGGCGGCCAATACCAGGGAAGCCTTGGCCGCCATGTCGGTTTGCGACCATGCCCTGGCCATCATCGATATCTCGCTCGATGGAGATTCGGGGCTGGAGTTGATCAAAACCCTGCGACGGCGCTACCCGAAACTCGCGATCCTGGCGCTGAGCATGCATGACGAATCCCTGTTCGCGGAACGCGCCTTGCGCGCAGGCGCCAACGGCTACTTGATGAAACAGGAGGGCACTCGTAACATCCTGCTGGCCGTACAACAGGTGCTGACGGGAAATGTCTACCTCAGCGCCGCCATGCACAACAGATTGACGCAACGGCTGGTCACGCCTCGCGGCATCGCCTCGCCACCTCTCGCTGGACTGAGCGAGCGCGAGTTCGAAATCCTGCAACTGATCGGACTTGGTTTCGGCACCCGCCAGATCGCCGAAAAACTCAACCGCAGCGTCAAAACCATCGAGGCCCATCGCTCCAACCTCAAGGAAAAACTTCAACTAAAAAGCGGGCGGGAACTGATTCGCTTCGCCGTGCAATTGCTGGAAGCCGGTTGAAGGATTTTCCAGCACATCCCAAGTCAAGAATAGGGGAATCCCCTAGCGGAGATCGGGGGCTTCCCCCTAGACCCGCCCAAGTCGCAAGAAGATACAGTAGCCTCGGCTGCACAAATTGGCAATGGACAAACCGAAGCCACCCTCCCCCTTGCACCGGGCAGACACACCCTGCAATTGCTGTTGGGTGATGGAAATCACATTCCGCACCCTCCGGCGGTGGCTTCCCGCTGGCGATACGCCGCATCCAGGGAAGGTTCTGGACATGGTGATGCTTGTCGTGCCTGGAGATCAGGAGCGCACGGAAGCCGAATACACGCTCCTTCTAAGTAAGGCCGGCTTCCGCCTCACGCGCGTGGTGCCCACCGAGTCGGCAGTGAGCGTGGCGGAACTATTCTGGTATAGGCAAAGAGGCCAAGAATCAATATTGCGGCATTGCCATGCAAACAATGCAGTCCACCTTCGATCCTGCCGACGTGCTATCTGCATATGACTGAGATCAAACACTGGGTGGCGTAGCAACGCCTTTTTTTGTCACCATAGAAAAAATCGGAAGTAATATGAACGAGCAACTGAGTCCGGAAAGAATCTTGCAAACAGGGATGTCATTTTGGGCTTCAAAGACGCTCTTGAGCGCTGTCGAAATGGGCGTTTTCACGGAATTGGCGCACGGCCCTGAGTCCTTCGACTCCCTTAGCGGACGCATTGGTCTACACTCTCGCTCGGCACGCGACTTTCTTGACACCCTCGTGGCACTCGGATTTCTGACGCGGAATGCCGGCGTTTACGCAAACACACCTGAGACCGCCCTCTTCCTTGATCGAAAAAAACCATCATACGTGGGCGGCATTCTCGAGATGGCCAATTTTCGCCTCTATCCATTCTGGGGTCGCCTCACCGAGGGACTTCGTACCGGAATGCCGCAAAACGAACTAAGGTCTGGTGGTGCGGGTTTGTTCGAGACGCTCTACGCCGATCCCGCGCGCCTGAAGGAATTTCTCGCCGCAATGACCGGTCTTAGCCATGGTCCCAATATGATCATCGCCCACACCTTCCCTTGGAAGGATTACCGGACGTTCGTTGATGTCGGTACCGCGCAAGGCGATCTTGCAGTGCAAATCGCATTGGCCAATCCGCACTTACAAGGTATTGGGTTTGACTTGCCGGAAGTGGCGCCAATTTTTGAGGACTACGCCGCGACCGCTGATGTCACTGATAGACTGACGTTTCAGCCTGGTGACTTTTTCAAACAAGATATTCCAAAGGCTGATGTCGTGCTGATGGGACATATTCTGCACGACTGGGATCTTCCCACGAAAAAAATGCTCATCAAAAAAGCTTTTGACGCTGTGCCTGTTGGCGGCGCGCTCATCGTCTATGAGGCAATCATAGACGATGAGCGGTCGAAAAATGCATTTGGGTTGATGATGAGCCTGAACATGCTCATCGAAACGCCGGGAGGCTTCGACTATACCGGGCGTGACTGTTCAGACTGGATGGAAGAAGCAGGATTTTCCACGACGCGAGTGGAACACCTTGCCGGACCTGACTCAATGGTGATCGGAGTCAAGTAAAGCGGTTGATTTGCTTGCAAAGCCTACCAACAGGGGGTGCGAGCGGGATGCGCCAAAAGCGAAAGACTGCATCCATACATCCGGACTTTGATTGAAGTGCAATACTTCTATCCACGATGGAATACGCTGAATGGGTTCCTATTACGTTATCGAACTTTTTGCTCTTAAAGTTGATCGGATTTACTCACTTACGATCTGACCTGTCTCGCCATCACTTCATGATTTCCTATGCAATCATCTGTTAAAAACAGTTTAAGTTGTAACACAAGACCCCTTTATTCCACATATCCTTTCTTCGCAAGCCGAGAATAGGGGAATCCCCTACCGGCAGCCGAGAACTTTCCCCTATGCCTGCTCAGGCCACAGGGAATTACAGTAAGTATCCTTCGCAAGGATATCGTTCCCAAGGGATTGGACACTGATCAGAGTAACGGGCTTGGTAATAAGTCACTTTTCGCACATGGATTATTTCCTTCCCGCAAAGCCATCCGCCATATTAATTTATGGATACTGGATGAACCGATTATTTCTTTTCGGCGCTGTAAATCAGCTGTAAGTGTGTAGATTTGACCAGGGAAAGTAAGCGCCGGACCCAACAAATAAGCTTGAAAGTTAAAGTGCGTTAATTAAATTAAAGGATCATTATGAAAGCCGTATCAAAATCTTTTTTTATCTTGATGTTTGTCGTGTTACCAGTCGCTGCCAATGCCGCAGACAGAAATCCTTCCACGGAAAACGCCGAGGTGTTTATTGCAGCGCCTAAAGACGGTGAAGCGCTCAGTAATCCGGTGATAGTGCAATTTGGCATCAAGAACATGGAGGTAGCAAAGGCCGGTACACAAGCGCCAAATACAGGTCACCACCATTTATTGATTGACACCGGGTTACCGCCATTGGATCAACCCATCCCCAAAGACGCCAATCACATGCATTTTGGCGGTGGGCAAACCGAAGCCAGCCTCACCCTCGCGCCGGGCAAGCACACCCTACAACTGCTGTTGGGCGACGGCAATCACATTCCGCACCATCCGGCGGTGGCTTCAAAGGTGATTACCATTACCGTTAGATGAAGAACCTCAGATTTATACGGCTATACCCAGATTAAATCTGGGTTGATGTCGTGGACTCATCAGGATAGATCAACCACTTTCAGGAGAATGCCATGAACAGCCACTCGACCATCAAGATCATGCTGCTCGCCGCTGGATTGAGCTTGTGTGGCCCCACCACCGCCGGCGGCCGCCCGATGCCGAATGCTGCACAACCCATGATCGCCAAGGTGGCGATGAACCATGAGAAAAATGCCATCATCATTACTGGCCGGTATTTTGGTAACGCGTCGCCGCCAAGCGTGCACCTGGCCGGTCAGGAGCTGACGATAAAACGCTTCACGGAAAGCGAGGTCGTCGCGGCCCTGCCGCCCGGCACCAGGCAAGCCACTTATCGTCTCACCGTGACCGCCAACGGCCACAAGCGGGCCACCTCCGACGTTTTCAGCGCATCACTACCCAACGCCGCGCACGCCATCGAACGCTGAACTGAACGAGGACACTCCAACCAGAAAAATTTGAGCGCTTCGCACGCTCGGCGGGTTACGCTAAAAAGGCTCATCCGCCCTACATTTTCAGCTTCTCCCTTAGAACCTGTTTACGATCTCGATCAGGGGATGCAGCACAAGGCGAAAATGGCCGAAAAAGCGGAGCATACACGGAGTATGTGAGCATTTTGAGGCCATTTTCAACGCCGCGATGCACCCCTCAGCGAGATCGTAAA
>SBBG01000030.1 GCA_005240065.1 Gammaproteobacteria bacterium
GGCGGTCAACACCTCCGCCTTGCGTTGGTAAAAGGGCTTGATGACGGTTTGTGACAAGCGCGCCAGCTCGCCCGAAGCGATGGCCTGCGCCACCAGGGCCTGGCCGAAACGCGAGGAATGGATGGTGGCGTTGGTCTGGAAGCATTCCAGCGCTTCGATGTTGCGCTCGTCGCCGATGGCGATGCCGACCCGCTCGCCTGGCAGTCCGGCCTTGGACAGGCTGATGCAGTGGATGACGTTTTCGCCGAACACCGGCGTCATTGCCGTGAATGCCAGATCAGGGAAGGGCGTGGCGTAGGCGGAGTCGATCAGGACGGGTACATTGCGCACGGCGGCGGCGTCCACGATGCGCCGCACCTCATCATCCGTCAGCACATTTCCAGTCGGGTTGGCGGGGCGCGAAAACAGCACTGCACCGGTGGTTTCGTCGATCCGCAACTGATCGAAATCGGGCCGGTATTTGAAGCGGTGCGGGGCCACGATGTCGATGGCGGGTTTGTAGGCTTGCAACGATTCGCTGGTGAGCGTCACACCGCCGTAGCCGGTGTAGTCGGGACTCAGCGGCAGCACGATCTTGCGCAACTGTCCGCGCTCGTCATAGCCGCCGAAGCAGTTCGCGGCGTAGAAATATATTGATTGACTGCCCGGTGTGATCAGTACATTGCGGCGGGTGATTCCCCAGCCATAGCGGCTGTTGAAGAAGTCCACCACCGCATCGATCAACGGTCCATAGCCTTGGCTTGCGCCATAGCGGCCCACCACCTCGCCGAAATCGGGAGCCGCCAGCAGCGCCGCGGTGTAGTCACGCCACATCGCTTCGACTGCCGGCAGGATCAGGGGGTTGCCCGGACTCAGGTTGATCCATTTGCCGGAGTCCGACTGGAGGGTTTCGATGATGTCCTTCATGATGGCGCGCACGCCGGTGAGCTGCGACATTTTTTGCCCGAGCAGGCTGAGGTGGGGTTGCACGGTGATGGTTCCTCGACAATATTTCAGTTTTATTACATCGTAATTGTACCTCAAGCGGTCTGCGTGGCGAACGTGGATCTTGATATAATGCGGCGATCAACTTTACCCGGAATACGTCATGGAACTCTCAGCACTTACCGCGATTTCCCCCATCGATGGCCGTTATGGCGACAAGGCTGCCGGCCTGCGGCCGATTTTCAGCGAATTCGGCCTGATCCGGCACCGTGTGTTGGTCGAGGTGCGCTGGCTGTGCATGCTGGCCGAACATCCCGGCATTGCGGAAGTTCCCGAGTTGAGCGCGCACGCAATCGGCGTGCTGGAAGGCATCGTCAAGCATTTCAGTATTGAGGATGCCCGGCGAGTCAAGAATATCGAGCGCAGCACCAATCACGATGTCAAGGCGGTCGAGTATTTTCTCAAGGAGAAAATCGCCGGCAATGCCGAGCTGATGGCGGTGAGCGAATTCATCCACTTCGCCTGCACCTCGGAAGACATCAATAACCTCGCCTACGCCTTGATGCTTCGCGAGGCGCGCAGCCAGGTCATCCTGCCGTTGATGGACGAAGTGATCGCGGCCATCAAGGGACTGGCCCATCGCCATGCCGCACAGCCGATGCTGTCACGCACCCACGGCCAGCCCGCTTCGCCCACCACGCTGGGCAAGGAGATGGCCAATATCGCGTACCGCCTCCAGCGTCAACGCGATCAACTGGCCGATGTGCTGCTGCTGGGCAAGATCAATGGCGCGGTGGGCAACTACAATGCCCATCTTGCCGCCTATCCCGAGCAGGACTGGCCGGGCATCGCCCGCGATTTCGTCAGCCGCCTCGGGCTGGAATGGAACCCGTACACCACGCAGATCGAACCGCACGATTACATCGCGGAGTTTTTCGATGCCGCCGCGCGTTTCAACACCGTGTTGACCGACTTCAGCCGTGACGTGTGGGGTTACATCTCACTGGGCTACTTCAAGCAAAAGACCGTCGCCGGTGAGGTGGGCTCATCGACCATGCCGCACAAAGTCAACCCCATCGACTTCGAAAACGCCGAAGGCAACCTGGGTCTGGCCAACGCCATCTTCCATCATCTCAGCGCCAAACTGCCGATCTCGCGTTGGCAACGCGATCTCACTGATTCCACCGTGCTGCGCAATTTGGGTGTGGGCATTGCGCATTCGATCATCGCCTGGCAGTCCTGTCTCAAGGGCATCTCCAAACTTGAAAGCGACGCGGCGCGCATGGCCGCCGATCTCGACGCCGCCTGGGAAGTGCTGGGCGAGGCCGTGCAGACCGTGATGCGCCGCTATGGCATCGAAAGGCCCTATGAAAAACTCAAGGAGCTGACACGGGGGAGGGGCATCGATCGGGAGGGGCTGCGCGCTTTCATCGCGGGGCTGAATATTCCCGGGGATGAGAAGGCGCGGCTGATGGCGATGAGTCCCGGAACGTATACCGGGAATGCGGAGCGGCAGGCGGGGGATATCTAAGGAAACTCTGAATAATCCCATCCTGGAATTCTCAGAGCACGAAAAGCAAAAATGTGATTTTTGCTTTTCTCTATTTTTCAATCACTTGAGGTGGCTGAAAAATGCCGGCACATTCATGTGCCGTGGAACC